>NZ_JBIAXM010000056.1:0-35048 GCF_042896695.1 Streptomyces sp. NPDC001270
TGGTCGCCTGGTACGACAACGAGTGGGGCTTCTCCAACCGCGTGATCGACACCCTCGAACTCCTCGCCACCCGCTGAGCCGACGGGCCGGAGACGGTCGGCCGCCCCGCCGATGCGGCGTACGGAGACGGCGGTCTCCGTGTCCCGGCCAGGACACGGTGATCGCCGTCCGTGCACACCGGGTTCAGCGGCAAGTGGCTGCGGCGGGCCGGACGCACCCACCGTGCGGACTCGTTCCGGCCCTCACGCGCGATGGCGAACCGTCCGGGATGCCGCACGCCGCTGACGGCCCGGGCCCGGGACCGGGCCGTCAGCGGCGCGGCTTCGCCGGGGCGTCGAAGGCGATCCAGACATCGGGTGGCAACTCCGGTTTGCCGGGCACCGGCCTGGGCTCCTCCGTCCAGGCGTCACCGGCGATCTCCGCTGCGACGCGCCGCCAGAAACGCACGGCGGGTGTGTTGTCGGCCTGGAAGGCGATCTCCCAGGGCCCGGGATGCCTGGAGATCACCTCCTGCGCGGCGCGCAGCCCGATTCCGGCACGCCGCGCACCGCTCACGACGAAGAAGCTGTTCAAGACGCGCGGTACGTCGTTCAGGCCGCGTACGAAGGCTAGTCCGACGGGACGGTCGGCACTCTCCAGCAGATACGGAGCCCAGCCGGGGTCCGTGAGTGCCGCGTGCAGCCGTTCGCTGCGGAAGGTGCCGTCCGGTTGCGGCAGGACGCCGGAGAGCCCGGCCAGGTCGTGGCGGAACATCAGCCAGAGGCGTTCCAGGACGGGACGGTCGGCGGCATCGGCGAGGCGTACGGATACGTCGGGCATGAATCTCCCGGGTCGGAGGAGGAGCTGGGGGCCGGCACCCGGATACGGGCGCGATCAGCCGCCCGATACGCGCAGGATCCGCGCGGGATCGGCGCGGATCGCGTCCAGGCAGGAAACAGGCATGAAAAAAGCCTCCCTGGCGGGGCGAAGCCCGGCCGGGAGGCGCACATACCGAAGGTCACATTACCACCGGTCGGGTACCGGTCCTGCACGACATGTGGCCGCGCCGCAACGCGGCGGGCGGCAGCGGCGGTTGAGGGCCGGGCTCCGGGGAGGCCGACCCTCATCAGGGAAGCTACCTCCTCCAACAGACCTGGTGCTCGGACACCCAGAACCTCTGTTTGTGTCCGTCGTGGTCAACGGTCACCCAGTGCCCGGTCACGGTTCTGCAGTGCTCTCGGGCAGTCTCGGTGGCCGTCGAGGACGTCGGTGCCGCACTGGCCGTACCCACGCCCGCGAGGACAGCTCCACCGGCCAGCAGCGCCGTGGTGACCCCCGCGCCCATGACTCGTATGGTTCGGCTGCGCATGGCTCACACCTTCTTCGCCTTTCGACATCGGGTTGTTCCCCCCTTCCAGCTTGCGAGGGGAGACCTGCGGCTGCATCTGGAGCGAACGGGGCACACGGCAAGGGCCGTCCTTCACCCGGTACCGCATGGTGGGTCGGGTGCTATGTTCGCGATCACCTGTGTGCCGTACCCGGTCGCCCCCGTAACCCCATGACGGCACGAGGTGACCCCATGACGGCACGAGCAGGAGAGATCGCGTGGCCACTCGGGTGTTCTTCGTCTCCGCCGCCATGGGTGCCTCGCTGCGGCAGGCCCGCTTCGACGATGGCGGCTCGATCGACAACGGCGGTGCGCGACGGGCGCGTTCGGCGGCCGGGACGCTGCCCTCCGCCGCCCGTGTCCTCGCCTCGCCCGGCGTGCGCTGCCGGGAGACGGCCGCGGCACTCGGCCTCGACGCCGCGGTGGCGGCCCAGTTGGCGGGCCTCGACGTGGGGCGCTGGCGCGGACGCACGCTGGAGGAGGTGGGGGCCGCCGAGCCGGAGGCGGTGGGCCGCTGGCTCGCCGACCCGGGCTCCGCGCCGCACGGGGGTGAGTCGGTGCGGGACTTGTGCGGACGGGTCGCGGGCTGGCTCGATGCCGTGGCGGGCACGGACGGCCGTACGCTCGCCGTGGTCGAACCGGAGATCGTACGGGCGGCCGTCGTCCACGCGCTGGGCATGCCCGTGACGGCCTTCTGGCGCCTCGACGTCGCCCCGCTGACCGGAACCGAGCTGAGTGGCCGGGCCGGCCGCTGGAATGTCCGGCTGGGGCACCCGCTCGCCCGGTCGGAAGCCGGATAGCGGCTGGAGGCCCGGCAGCGGCTGGAGTGGCGGGCGGAGCGGGCCCGTGAAAAAATCTTCAAAGCGCGTGTGACCTGCCGCACGCTCGTGTCGGGTACGTATTCCTGACGGCTGCACGGCACGCGGAGACCGACGGCTCGTGGGCCCCGTGCGACGGTCGCCCACGCTCGTTTTCAGTTCTTCTTCGAAGGAGGAGAACATGGACTTGACGTTCGACCCGTCGGCCTTTCCACCCCTGGCGCTCGGATTCTTCGGTCTCGGCACCGGATATCTGATCTACGGACCGCACGAGTTGTTCGGATATCCCGAAAAGAGCGAATCGACGGACCGGGCCCTTGGTGTCTGGGGCGTGATGATGCCCGGTCTGTGCCAGTTCGTCGCGGGGCTCATCCTGTTCATCGGGCTGACCTGGTTCGAGGTGTTCACCAAGTCACCGCCGCTGTACATGGCCGCGCTGGCCTTCTCCGTGTACGGCGTCCACTGGTTCGCGCTCGGCATCAACCGTTATCGCGGAAATGAGCCTCGTACCAACGCCGGTATGTGCATAGCCTACTTGGTGGTGTCCGCAATGGGTGCCACCATCTTCTTCAGAGTCGGAGACTGGCCGGTGGGCCTGCTGTTCCTGGGGCTTTTCGCCGTCTATTTCTGGCATTTCTTCACCGTGATCGGCGTCAAGCCGGCCGAACGCATCTATGGACTCTTCCACACCCTGACCGGCTGCTGGCTCATGTATCTCACCTACGCGGTCGCAGTGAACTCCTCTCTGGGCTACCACTGGCCGGTATAGGCGAGGGCCGGCTGAGGCCGGAAGTGCGCGGCGGGACCGGAGACCGACGAGCCTCCGGTCCCGGTGGGGTCGGAAGCCGGACTTCCGCAAACGACACGGAGAGTCGTCGACCACGGCCCCGTACGCGGAATCAGCGCGCGGCCGGAACCGCCTTGCCGGCCGCGGCCGTCGCGGGCTTCGGATGCAGCAGCCGCTCGGCGAGTTCACCGAAGGCCAGACCGAATCCGCCCCACAGGACGGCTTGGACGGCCAGGGCGGACAGCCGGAACCGCCACAACAGCGTGGCCGGGAAGCCCGCCGGCACCTCGTTGACGGCCGGCAGGAACGCGTACGCCAGTCCGATCACGAGGGCGAACGCGGCGACCGCCGTGACGGTGGCGTACCACGTGCCCAGCCGCGGGGCGAGCCGCTTGCCGAGGATCGTGGCGCCGATCGCGAGGAGCACGCCGAGCAGCATCATCAGGAAATACAGGGCGGTCCGTTTGCCGATGGTGTCGGGATCGCCGACGGACGGCGGGTTGGCCGGGTACTTCAGGAACGGCACGACGTACACGGCGAGCAGCGCGCAGCCCGCCAGCAGCAGCGCGGTCGCCCGGGGGCCGAGGCGCCCGACGCGGCCGAGCGCGACGCAGAAGGCGAGCGCCGCGATGCCGCCGAAGGCGATCCCGTAGACGAGGACGCCGGTGGCGAGCCCGGCGGTGGACTGGAGGGAACGGGAGACGACCTCCATTTCGTGCTCGTGGGCGTGGGCGTCCTCGAAGCCGATCGCCTTGTCGACGCTCGGCTCGCCGAGGAAGTAGGCCACGATCAGGGCGAGTACACCGGCCGCGAGGCCGGCGAGCATGCCCCGCACGAGAAGGTTCCGTACGGTTGCGGAGTTCATGGGCGTGCGGTGTCCCCTCGCGTCAGTGGCAGGGGAAGCCGAGCAGGTGGCGGGCGTCGTGGACCCATTCGTGGACGTCCGTGCCGCTGAACACGGAGGTGGCGCCCTGCTCGGCGCCGACGAAGTACAGCAGGATCAGCATCAACAGGCCGAAGAAGACCGCCCAGGGCGCTATCGCCTTGAGCGGTACCTTGGCGGGTACGACCGGAGTGGTGGCAGTCGGCCGGGCGACGGTCTGCGCCATGGCAGGACCTCCTCTGGGAGCTCGCGTCCCATCTCGGTGGTGCACTGGACGACAGTCACGGGTCTGACTCACGAGCGGCCCGGGGGCCCTCACATACAGTGGCGCGACCGTGCCGGATTCCCACCGGCTTCCGTCGTACCGTCGTCGATATCGCACAGACCGTACCGCGCGGCGCGGGCCCGGCCAAGACCGCACTCGCCCGAGGTGATCTGGGTCTCGTGGCGAAGGGCCCGTTCACCGGGCCGCTTCGGGGCCTCCCCCGGGTCCGGCGAGCCCCCGTTCACGGTCGCCGAGCGGGGCGAAGAAGCGCTCCACGTCGGCGTCGGTGACCTCGGCGAGGGTGCCGGGGAACCAGCGCGGGGTGCGGTCCTTGTCGATGATCTGGGCCCGGATGCCCTCCACCAGGTCCGGGGTTGCTCAGGGCCGCGCAGGAGACGCGGTGCTCCTGGTCGAGGACCCGTTCCAGCGCCCCGAGCCGCCGGGCGCGGCGCAGCGCGGCCAGGGTGACCTTGAGTGCGGTGGGCGACCTGCCGAGCAGGGTGTCCGCCACGTCCCGCGCGGCCGGGTCGTGGTGGGCGAGCAGCCGGTGGAGGATCTCCTCGACGGTGCCCGCGGCGTAGCAGGTGTCGATCCACTCCCGCTGTCCGGCCAGCTCGCTCGGCGGCGGCGGCTGTGCGTGGCGGGCGAGGACGGCCCGTACGGGCGCACGGGCGAGGTCGTCGAGGAGGCGCGGCAGGGCGGCGGAGGGTACGTAGTGGTCGGCGAGCCCGCACAACAGGGCGTCGGCGGCACTGATCCGAGAGCCCGTCAGCGCCAGGTGGGCGCCCAGTTCGCCCGGTGCGCGGGCGAGCAGATGGGTGCCGCCGATGTCGGGGACGAAACCGATGCCGGTCTCGGGCATGGCGATCCGGGACCGCTCGGTGACGATCCGGACGCTGCCGTGCGCGGAGATGCCGACACCGCCGCCCATGACGATGCCGTCCATGACGGCGACGTACGGCTTGGGGCAGCGGGCGATGCGGGCGTTGAGGCGGTATTCGTCACGCCAGAAGGCCGCCGAGGAGGCGCCGTTCCCGTCGCGGGCGTCACCGTGGACGGCGCGGATGTCGCTGCCCGCGCACCGGCCGCGCTCCCCCGCACCGGCGATGACGACGGTCCGGACGGCCGGGTCGCGCTCCCACACGGTGAGCACCTCGTCGATGCGCCGCACCATCGCGTGGTTCAGCGCGTTGAGGGCCCTGGGCCGGTTGAGAGTGATGTGGGCTGCCTGCCCCGCGGTGTGCAGCAGAACGGGTTCCTCGGTGCCGGTCACCCGGACGTCTCCGTCGTTCCGCGGTCCTCGATGAACACATGATCTCGTGAGTTCCTTCTGTGTTGTGGTGGACATACAGGTCATGACGAGGTCTCCGCGGGAAGCCGGCCGGCCGGAACTCGGTCACCGATCGCAGTGGCGCCGGCGCGACGCCGGATGCACACGGCTCCCTCGCCATGTCTTCGATCGTCACTCTCCCTCTCGGCGCAATGCAAAGCGTCACCATCCGGGGTTGTCCGCTCATGGAGAGTGCTCCGCCGACGGCCGCCGCGGCCGCGTGTGCGAGCGCTGTCCGGCGCCGTGACAGGACGGTCGCCCGCGCGCGATGCCGATGACCGGGTGCGGCGGTCCGCCGGCCCACGGGTCCGGGATGTGACACGGTCGCGGCGGCGTGATGGCATGGGCACATGGAGTTGCGGGAGCTGCGGGCGTTCGTGGCGGTGGTGGAGGAGGGCGGGCTGTCCGCGGCGGCACGGCGGCTGCACGTGAGCCAGCCCGCCCTGTCCCAGACGGTCGGCGGTCTGGAGCGTCAGCTGGGTGTGCGGTTGCTGGTGCGGGGCAGTGCCGGGGTACAGGCCACCGAGGCGGGCACGGTGCTGTTCGCGGAGGCGCGCGCGGTGCTGGCCCGGCATGACCAGGCGTTGCGGGTGATGACCCGGTACACCGGTCCGGGCGGTGGGGCGCTGCGGATCGGGATCCCGCTGGAGTTGCCCGCCGGCCTGCTCGATCCCGCGCTGGCGGAGCTGGCGGAGGCACATCCGGACACACGTGTGCAGGCCCGGCACCTGTCCACGGCGGAGCAACTGGCGGCGTTGCGGACCGGTGAACTGGACGTGGGGTTCCTGCGGGAGCGCCCGCCGGGTCCGGAGTTCGACGCGCTGCTCGTCGCCCGGGAGGAGCTGGGCGTGCTGCTGGCCGCGGAGCGGGCGGCGGAACTCGCCGGGCCCGACGGCATCGCGCTCGACGCACTCGCCGCGCTCCAGTGGGTGGGCTTCCCCCGCTCCGGCAGTCCCGCCTGGTACGACGAGCTGACGGCGGTCCTGCGCGGACATGGCCTCGATCTCGGTCCCGAGCCTCCGCAGGGGCAGGTACTGATCGCGGACGTGAAGCTGGCCGCGGTGGCGTCCGGGCGGGCTTTCGCGCTGGCGCCGCCCGACTGGCAGCCGCTGCCCGACCATGTCGTCTGGTCGCCCCTGGTCGGGCGCCCGCTGGTGCGGCGCACCTGGGCGGTCTGGCCGGCCGACTCGCACCGCCGTGACCTGGGCCGGTTCATCGCCGCGCTCGACCGCCCGGCGATCGGCTGAGCGCGGCGCGGGGCACTTTCCGGGACGTTCCCCGGGACGCCGGGCACCCGCCGGAAAGCGCCTGCCGAGAGCGCGGGGCACGCTTTCGCGGGGCCGCGCGGAACCGCCGGGCGTGCGGCAGGACAGGACATCACGGAACCGCCCGGCACTCCGCAACGCCGGAGGGAGACACCTGGCACTCCGCAGCACCGGGCGAAGACGTCGCGCGTCCCGCGACACCGGGCGAAGCCGCCTGCTGTTCCGCGGCAGGGGACGGGAGACGTCTGCCGTTCCGCGGCAGGGGACGGAGACGCCGGGCGGATGATGCGCGCCGACGCCTCCCGTCCCGTTCGGTGCGGGTCAGACGGCCGTACGGCCGCCGTCGACGGGCAGGACTGCCCCCTGCACGAAGCTGGCCGCGTCACTGGCCAGATAGCCGATGGCCTCGGCGATCTCCTCAGCCGACGCGGGCCGTCCGGCGGGCGCCTGCGCGGCCAGCGCGTCCAGGTCCTCGCCCATGGCGACCGTGCCTTCCGTGCGGGTGGGGCCGGGCTCCACCGCGTTGACCCGCACCCCGTGCGGACCGAACTCGGCCGCCCACGACTTGGTGAGCAGGTTCAGCGCCGCCTTGCTCGATCCGTACAGCGCCATCCCCGCCACGCCGTACTCGGCGACCATGGTGCTGACGTTGACGATCGCGCCGTGACCGCGCTCGGCCATCGCCGGGGCCAGCGCGCCCACCAGGTAGAACGGCGCCTTCACGTTCAAGTCGTAGACGGTGTCCACTTCGCTCGGCGCCGCCGAGGCCGTCGGGCCGAACGGGAAGACACCCGCGCAGTTGACGAGGATGTCCACCCGGCCTCCGCCCAGCTCGGTCGCCGCCCGCGCCAACCGTCGCGCCGACTGCACGTCCCGCAGCTCGGCCGCGAGGAAGTCCGCCTTGCCGCCCTTCGACCGGATGGCGTTGACCACCGTCTCGCCGCGGGCCGCATCGCGTCCCGCGACCAGCACGTGTGCACCGCGCTCGGCGAGGAGCGCCGCGGTCGCGGCGCCGATCCCACTGGTCGCTCCGGTCAGCAGGGCGACCCGCCCGGACAGATCAACAGAACCCATGACAGCCGTCCTTCGTATCGAAACGTATCGAAAAGTGAGGGTCCGGCGGACCGGTGTCTGCTCCGCGTCCGTCGTCCCGTCTCCTCGTCCCTGAGGTGACGGAAGGTCCAAAGAGCCTGGCCCGTCCGGGGATTCCGTCCCGCCCATAGGCGGATCCGATGGCCGGTATAAGCGCGGGCCGGCCGCGCGGCGCACCGGGTCCTGGTCCGGGCCGCCGATCCGCCGTGCGGGCCGGAGCCCGTGCGGCCCGCGCGGCGGCGCTTATGACGGCCCTCCGTGAAACCTATGGCCGCGCGGCGGAGGAACCTGTCGATCTCGTGGTTGCATGACGTGGCCGACGCGCGGGTCTCCCACCACCGTGTCATGGCTGCCTCGGGTCCAGCCAGCGGAGGTGTTCGCCGAGTTGTGCAGATCCCCTGACACCGTCCTACGATGGCCAGGGTCACGACAAAACGGCCGTATTCGGTCATATAAGGCCCGCCGTGGGCGGCGCGTCACGCCGGGAGCACCGGGGTCGTGGAAGTCCGGCGCCGCATCCTCGTCCGTTCCGCCGCCGTTCTCGCCGGCACCGACCGCGACCGGCCGTTCCCCGTCCCGCCGCTCGCCCGCCGGACCGTGCGCACCCGGCGCCCGCGGCCGGCCCGAGAACAGCTCAGGACCAGCACTGATCGTGATGTGAGGACAGCATGAGCGAACCGCACGAAACCCAGGAAGCCGCCACTTACGACGTGGTCGTGCTGGGCGCCGGTCCGGTCGGCCAGAACGTCGCCGACCGCGCCCGCGCCGCCGGCCTGTCGGTAGCCGTCGTGGAGCGGGAACTCGTCGGCGGTGAATGCTCCTACTGGGCCTGCGTCCCCAGCAAGGCGCTGTTGCGGCCGGTCATCGCGGTCGCCGACGCGCGCCGCGTGGACGGTGCCCGGCAAGCCGTCACGGGCCGGCTGGACACCGACGGTGTGTTCGCCCGGCGTAATCGCTACGTCACCGACTGGGACGACTCCGGGCAGGCGCTGTGGGTCAAGTCCATCGGCGCCGACCTGTTCCGCGGCCAGGGCCGCCTCGACGGCCCCCGCCGGGTCACCGTCACCCGGGACGACGGTGCGCGCCAGACCCTTACGGCCCGGCACGCGGTGGCCGTCGCCACCGGCAGCCGCCCGGTGCTGCCGGACATCCCCGGCATCGCGGAGGCCCGGCCCTGGACCAACCGGCAGGGCACCGACTCCAGCACCGTGCCCGCCCGGCTCGCCATCGTCGGCGGCGGTGGCGTCGGCGTCGAGATGGCCACCCTCTGGCAGGGCCTGGGCTCCCAGGTCACCCTGCTGGTCCGGCGCCGCCTGCTGCCCCGTATGGAACCGTTCGCCGGGGAACTGGTGGCGGAGGGGCTGACCGACGCGGGGGCGGACGTGCGGACCGGCGTGCGGGTGACCGCGCTGCGCCGGCCGGATCCCGCCGGACCGGTCACCCTCACTCTCGACGACGGCGCCGAACTGGAGGCGGACGAGATCCTGTTCGCCACGGGCCGCACCCCTGGCACCGACGACATCGGCCTGGACACGGTCGGCCTCACCCCCGGTTCCTGGCTGGACGTGGACACCACATGCCTGGTCCGAGGTGTCGACGGGGACTGGCTGTACGCACTCGGCGACGTCAATCACCGTGCGCTGCTGACCCATCAGGGCAAGTACCAGGGCCGGACGGCCGGCGACGCCATCGGCGCCCGCGCGGCCGGCCGGCCTCTCGACGACGCGCCCTGGGGCGATCACGCCACCACGGCCGACCAGCACGCGGTGCCTCAGGTCTTCTTCACCGATCCGGAGGCGGGCGCCGTGGGCCTGACCGCCGAGCAGGCGGAGCGGGCCGGCCACCGTGTCAAGACGGTCGACCTGGACTTCAGTGCCGCCCAGGGCGCCAGTCTCTACGCCGACGGCTACCAGGGACATGCCCGGCTCGTCGTCGACGCCGACCGTGAGGTCCTGCTCGGGGTCACCTTCGTCGGACCCGGAGTCAGCGAACTCCTGCATTCGGCGACGGTGGCGGTGGCCGGCGAGGTCCCGCTCAAACGCCTGAGGCACGCGATCGCCTGTTTCCCCACCGTCAGCGAGATCTGGCTGTTCCTCCTCGCTGCCTACCAGCGCGAGCGGGAGCAGTCGCAGACCGCCTCCGTGTGACTGCCCCGGCCGCAGATGGCCGGTCTGTCGGTCTGAGTGCCTGGTGGTCACGCGGTCACGCGGTCCGCAACGACGGTGCGTCCTGGCGGGGCCCGCACACAGCCGTGGCTCCGTCCGCCGCGCCGGCCATGCGGCGGACGTGGCCCCGTCGGCTCAGGAGTCCTCGGCGAGTGTGTCCGGCCGGAGCCGGTGAGGTGTGCCTGGTACCGGCCTCCCTAGGCAACTCCTTCCCTGGCACGCCGTATCCGCCCACGGCACCGTGGTGGTGCGGCCGGAAGCAGAACGGTCGCCGGAGCCCGCCCTCGCGGGCCCGATCTCCCCTCTGTGCGACTGGAGCACCACTGTGAGGACCAACGTCACCTTCCCGAGCGCCGGCATCGAACTCGCCGGGCACCTGTACGTCCCGGACGGCGAGGCGGCCGGTCCACGTCCGGCGGTCGTCGTCGGCCACCCCGGCAGCGGTGTGAAGGAGCAGACCGCCGGCCTGTACGCGCGGCGCCTGGCCGAACAGGGCTTCGTCACCTTGGCGTTCGACGCCGCCTACCAGGGCGAGAGCGCGGGCGAGCCGCGTGACCTGGAGGACCCGGCACAGCGGGTCGAGGACCTCAAGGCCGCGGTCTCCTTCCTGACCACGCGTGCGGAGGTCGACCCCGACCGCATGGGCGCCCTGGGCATCTGTGCCTCTGGCGGCTACGCCCTCACCGCGACGGCGTCCGACCACCGCATCAAGGCGGTCGGCGCGGTCTCCGCCGTCGACATGGGCCGTCAGTTCCGGGTGGGCCCCGACGGCACCCAGGATCCGGCCGTCTTCCAGGGCATGCTGGACGCGGCCGCCGCGGCGCGCTCCGCGGAAGCCCGTGGCGAGGGTGTGCAGTCCTTCCCGCTGTTCCCGGAGACGGCGGAGCAGGCCCGCGCGCTGGGTGGTCAGCACGCGGTGGAGGGCTTCGAGTACTACCGCACGGACCGGGCCCGGCACCCGCGCTCGGCGCAGGCCCTCACCTGGTCCAGCATCGACCGCATCGCGTTCTTCGACGGGTTCGCCTCCGTCGGCCTGATCGCCCCGCGCCCGCTGCTGCTGATCGCGGGCAGCAGGGCCGTCACCTCCTGGATGAGCGTCCACGCCTTCCAGCACGCCGGTGGCCCCAAGGAGTTGCACTGGATCGACGGCGCCGGCCACGTCGACCTCTACGACAAGGAGATCTACGTCGGCCCGGCCGTCGAGAAGCTGTCGGAGTTCTTCCGGACCCAGCTGGGCAAGGCCGAGTAGCCGGCCACGCGGAGCAGCCGAGTGGCCGGGCCGCGCGCAGCACGGGCCGTCCGTGGCCGGTGACCGGTTGTCTCCCGCGGCTGGTCACCGCCTCATGCCCACGGCGGCATGCGAACGCCCGGGGCGGCGTCGGTCGGACGTCGGCCCGGGCGCCCGCGGTTCAGCGGGGAACGAGCTTGAGCGTCGCCGCGCGGGCGACGCGGCTCGTCACCGGACCGGAGTCCGCGGAACCGTACTTGGACCGGTACGCGGCATCGATCTCCTCGGCCCGTCCGGGCTCGGCGGTCTCGACCGTGACGGCTCTTTCCATGCCCTCGATCTCGACACGTGGCCGACGGCTGCGCCGGGCCGTCCGGTACCAGCGTGACTGCGCTCCCCGGTACGCGCGGATGTAGATGTCCCCGCCCACGGTCACGAAACCGAGCGGGACGGGATCGCCCGACGTGCCGTTCTCGTCCTCGGTGGCCAGGCTCAAGGCGGGTGCGGTCGCGATCCGGGAGGTTTCGTCGCTGGTCCAGGGGTTCATGTCCGACTCCTTCGCGGCCGGCGTCGTCGTCCGGCTGTTGTGCCTCCCCAGTGTCCGGCAGGAGCCGGGCGGGTGCCTGGTACTGGTGTCCCCAGGCAGCATCTGCCGGGTGCCGGCTGCCCTGTGACGAGGTGGTGATGCCGTCGTCGGGCGGCGCTCTGCCCGGCCGCGGTGATCAGCGGACGGTGTCCGGTCAGCGCCGCCCCGGCACCGCCGGCCGACGGATGTGGCTCACGCTCCCGCGGACACGTTGGCCGTCAGCTGCCGCAGGATCCGTTTGGCCTCGCGGAAGTCGTCCGGTGTCAGTCCCATGGCGGCACCGATGGCGACCGGCACCGCCGTGGCCCGCTCACGCAGCGCGCGGCCCTGCTCGGTGAGGTGGACGGAGACGGAGCGTTCGTCGTCGGCGCGGCGTTCGCGGCGGATCAGGCCGCCGGCCTCCAGACGCTTCAGCAGCGGGGAGAGGGTGCTGGACTCCAACTGGAGGGCCGTTCCGACCTCCCGGACGGTCACGCCGTCCTGGTCCCACAGCACGAGCATGACCAGGTACTGCGGATAGGTGAGGCCGAGTTCGTCCAACAGGGGCCGGTAGCGTGCGGTCACCGCCCGTGAGGCGGCGTACAGGACGAAGCACAACTGGTCCTGGAGCAGCAGCGATCCCTGCTCGGCGGGCTGGTCCTCGATCTGGTCCATGACGTCGTTCCCATCGGCTGGTCGGAGGCCGCCTCCTGCTGCGCTCGATGACGACGACCATATCGCACCCTGTTTAGTCGTGCACGACTAAAAGGTGGGCCGGCAGCGACAACCGTCCGGGGCGGTCCGGGGAACTTCACCGTGTTTTCACGGTGCTCACCCGCAGTCGTGGCCGGAACCGTCCGCGGCCGGACCGAGGAGCGGCGGGGAGAACACCAGATCGGCTCGCTCCAGGGTGGCGGCGATGAGTTCGGCGTTGCGCTGATCGCTGCCGAGCGACCACGCGCGGGCCTCCGCAAGGGGTTTGCCGTAGGACACATGGCGTCGAACGAGCCGGTCCAGCCGTGTCCCGTCATCGATGGCGATGTACCACGCCTCGTCGAGGAGTGTTCTGACACCGGCCCAGGGACCGTCGTCGAGCAGCAGGTAGTTGCCTTCGGTGATGACCAGGGGTGTCTCGGCCGGGACCGGGATGGCGCCCGCGACGGCTTCCTCGAACTCGCGGTGGAACTGCGGGGCGTACACGCGCTCCTCCCCCGGCTCACGCAGCCGGCGGAGCAGGGCGGCGTAGCCCGCGGCGTCGAAGGTGTCCGGGGCGCCCTTGCGCTGCCGGCGGCCGAGCCGCTCCAGTTCCGCGTTGGCCAGGTGGAAACCGTCCATGGGCACCACGACGGCCGCGTCCGGGCCGAGTGCGGCGGCCAAGTGGGCGGCCAGCGTGGACTTTCCGGAACCAGGTGCCCCGACGATGCCCAGGATCGCCCGCCGACCGGTCCCCGCCAGAGCGCGGGCACGTTCGTGCAGGGCGGAGAGGGCCGTTACGGCACGCGCTTCGGGCGTGTCCGGACCGGGCGGGCGGAGGTCGTGCGGGTGCGTCACCGGGACCACCGGTCCGTCCGGGCGGCGCCTTCGGTTCCGGTGTCACCCGGGTTGACGGCGAGTGAACCGCGTACGCCGGAGGCCGGACCCGGCGCCGGGGCGGCCTCGGCGGTCCGGAATCCGGCCGCGGCGACGGCCCTCATGTGTCCGCTCTCAAGACTGCTGTCCTCCAGTTCGGGGTGCCCGGGAGCCTGCCCCGCCAGAGTACTTCGCCGACGTGCTCGCAGGTCGTGCGCCGAACCCACGGAGCACGGGGCGTTCTCGCCGTCCCGCGGCGGGGCAGGGCCCCTGACGGATCCGGGGTCCACCGTCGGCTTCCAACCGATCGGCCGTGGCAAGCGGATCGTCGCAGTCCGCAGTGCCTCGACCTGCACGTGGGCCCGGCGCGTCAGGCCCTTACCCCGGGCGTGCTGCCCGGGGTCGGTGATGCCAAGGTGGCCGATGAGGTGGAACCGCAGGGTCAGGATCCCGTCTTGGTACATGACCCATTCCACGACGAGCAGTCTGAAGTGGAGCCGTTGAAGATCGCCATGCAGTCACGGTACGAACCGCCGCTGACATCGACGAGTGCGGTACGGACGCCGTCCGCGGTCGCGGACCCGTTCGCCCAGGTCCGATCCGGCGCGCGGGGCCGGCCCGACCGCCCGGCAACGGTGACGGTCGCGGCCGGGCGGCCCGGACGGCGGTCCGTCCGGGCCGCCCGGTCGCCGAACGGGTTCCGGAGGTCACGGGTGTGTCCGGATGTCCTTGCAGAGTCGTCGCAGCAACCGGAAATTCTCTCGAACACCGATACGTTGGGGTGCTCAGGGTGCAGGTGTTGCAGGAGGGACGGATCGGAATGACCCAAGAGCAAGCCGGCGTGCGGTTCACCCTCCTGGGACCGCTGCGGCTGATATCGCAGGACGGCACGGCGCTCCCGGCGGGCCCGCCCAAGCAGCAGGCGATGCTCGCCGCGCTGGCACTGTCGCCCGGCCGCGCCCTGTCCATGGCACGGCTGACGGACGCCCTCTGGGGCACGCACATGCCGGCCAGCGGCGTGTCCACGATCCGCACCTACGCCTGGCGGCTACGGCAGTTGCTCGCCCGCGCCGGAGCGGGCGGGGGCGTGCTGGTCTCGGCCGGCGACGGCTACCGGCTCGCGGTGGCGCCGTCGGTCGTGGACGCCCTGCACGCCGAGGAACTGGCCGCCGCGGCACGCCGGCACCTCGCGGCGGGCGAGCCGCGCCAGGCCCGGCAGGCGCTGGCCGAGGCACTCGTCATGTGGGCCGGTGAGCCCCTGGCCGGGGTTCCCGGACCGTTCGCGGAGCGGGCCCGGGACGGGCTGACCGAGCTTCACACCGCGGTCACCGAGCAGCACTTCGAGGCCGAACTCCAGCTCGGCCACTACCAGCAGGCGCTCCCCCGGCTCACCGAGGTGATCGCGGAGCACCCGCTGCGCGAACGCCCGTACGTGCTGCTGATGCGCGCGCTCTACGGCATGGGCAGGCAGGTGGAGGCGCTCCAGGTGTTCCACGATGCCCGTCGGCTGCTGGTGGAGGCCCATGGCGTCGAGCCGGGAGTGGAGCTGACCCAGGTCCATGAGCGGATCCTGCGCGGTGACAGCGCCGTGGCCCCGCCACCGGCCCGTGCGGAACATCCCGTCCCGGCCGCTTCCCCCACGGTGCCCGAGCAGTCCGGACCCCGTCCGCCGGTGCCCGCCCAACTGCCGCCGGACCTGCCCGATTTCACCGGCCGGACGGCGCAGTACGCACAGCTGGAGGCCGTGCTGACGGCACCGGACCGCAGCTCGCCCGCGATCGTCGCCATCACCGGGATGAGCGGGGTCGGCAAGACCAGCCTGGCGGTCCATCTGGCGCATCGGGTGCGCGAGCAGTACCCGGACGGGCAGGTGCACGTCGACCTCGGTGACCCGGACGGCAAGGGCGAACCGCTGAGCGGCGCGGACCTGTTGGGCCTGCTGCTGGCGAGCCTCGGCGTCCCCGCGGACCGGACACCGGGCAGCCTCGCCGAGCGCCGGGGCCTCCTGCGGTCGATCCTGGACGGCCGCCGCGTCCTGATCCTCCTGGACAATGTTTCCCAGGCCGCCCAGATCCGTGACTCGCTGCCCGGCACGCCGGGCTGTGCCGTGCTGATCACCAGCCGCACCCGGCTGGACGGGCTCCCGCTGCACGCGCAACTGGCCCTGGAGGTCTTTGAACCGCACGAGGCGCTCGATCTGCTGCAACGGGGCATCGGCACACAGCGCCTGACAGCCGAACGCAGCGATGCCCTGGCCCTGGTCGCCGCGTGCGGCCGACTGCCGCTGGCCATCCGGATCGTCGCCTCCCGGCTGGCGGCACGGCCCCGTTGGACCCTGAGGTCCGTGGCCGAACGGCTGGTGGACGAGCGGCGCCGGATAGCGGAGCTGCGCTCCGGGCCGCTCGCCGTCGAGGCGGTGTTCGAGGTCGGCTACCGGCAGTTGGCGGCGCAGCAGTCGAACGACTTCGTACTGCTCGCCACGGTCGCCGGAGCCGAGTTCGCTCTGTCCGAGGCCGCCGCGGTGCTCGATCTGGACCCCGCCGAGGCGGAGCTGCGGCTGGAGACCCTGGTGGACGCGGCCATGCTCGACGAGCCGATACCGGGCCGTTTCCGCTATCACCAGTTGTTGCGCTCCTTCGCCCTCAGCCGCGAGCACGACCGGGCGCAGGAGCGGGCCGCACTCGGCCGGCTGCTCGTGTCGCTGCTGGCCACGGCCCGCAATGCCTTCGCCCTCGCCGTGCCGGGCGATCCCACGGGCGATGCGCTCGGCACGGGGCTCTCGGACGTGCCGGGCATCATGATGACCGATCTGCGCGCGGCCCGGGCCTGGGCCACGAGTTCCGCAGACACCGTCGTCGCGGTCTGCGCCCATGTCGTCGAACTCGGCACCGCGCCGCTGCTGCGGATCGCCGTCGACCTGCTGATCGCGATGAGCCCGTTCGCCGACGAACTGCGCTCCAACCGGCTGGCCGCGACCGCCCGGAAGCTGGCCGACGCGGTGGCCCGGATCCCGGAACCGGCGACGGACCGGCGCGGATACCAACGGGTCGTCGGCCGGGCCGAGTTCCTGTGCAGCACCGTCGCACTGCACACGTCGAGGCCGGACGAGGTCGAACGGCACGCGCGCCGCGCGGTGGCCGCCGCCTCGGCCGGGAATGACCCGGTGATCCTCCGGCAGGCGCTGAACGACCTCGGGCTCGTCGCGCAGCTCCGGCACGACTACCGCCTGGCCTCGGCCTGTTTCCACCAGGCGATCGAGCTGGCGCGCGAGCTGGGCCACCGCTCGGGCGAGGTGGCGAGCAGCGTGAACGCGGCGCTCGCCGGGTTGCGCGGCGGCGATCCCGACACGGCCGTCGCCACCTGCGAGTCCGCCCTCGCGGTCGCCCGCGGGATGAACGACGCGCCGGGTACCGGGTTCGCGCTCTACGTCCTCGGGCTCGCGCACCACGCGCAGGGACTGTACGAGGCGGCGGTCGAACGGTTCACCGCGTGCGTGGAGCACTGCCTGACGGCCGGCATCCGGGACCGTGAGGCGCACGCTCGTTACCGGCTCGCCGACACCCTGCTCGCCCTCGGGCGGCACGAGGACGCCCTGATCCAGGCCGGCCAGGCGCTGCTGCGCTGCGAGGAGCTGGGCGTCGCCCGGGACCAGGCGCACGCCCTGATGGTCCTGGGCCGGGCGCTCGCCGCGTCCGGCCGGACCGCGGAGGCCGTCGAGCGGCTGACCCGGGCCCGGGGCCTGTACATGGCACTCGGACTGCCCGAGGCGGAGGAGGCCGCCCGGCTGGCGGAGACCGTCTCGCAGCCGCCGCTCCGGCTCGTGTCCGAAAACCCGGGGGCCGCCTGACGGTGCGCAGTGGGCCCATGACGTCCGATACCGCCGACGACTCCCGGCACCGCGCCTCGCGGCATCGTCAGGTCTCCCCGGGAAGTCCCCGTACGAGGGCAGCCGACCGGCTCACGGTGCCCGGCACCTGAAGCGGCGGACCGGTCCGGCGCGAAGCGCCCGACCGGTCCGGGGCGGATCTCAGCTGGTGGGCAACTCGGTGGAGATGGTGTTGTTCCAGTCCGTGTTGCCGTAGCCGGTTGCCTGAGGGGTGGAGACCCGGTCGCCTGCCGAGGATTCGTGCGCGACGGAGCCGACGCCCGCGGCCACCGCCAACGCCAGCGCCGCGACGGCACCTGCCCTGCGCCGGGCCGAGACCTCGCCGCTGGTGCTCCCGATCATGAAGTGAACCCTCCTGATGTCGTGACGCCGGATGCCTATTGCGTCCGAGCTGATATTCCGGCATCCCGATCTATGTCCGATGGACAGCCGATGAACACGGTGTCCGGCAGTGGGCGGTGCGCCCACCAGGGGGTTGCCGCAGGTGGAAGCGGTGGAGAGGCCGGGGGTCCGCGTCGCGTCGAACAGGCCGGTGCGGGCGCGGAGAGGCCCGACGGGGGCAGCGGCGGGCAGGCCCGCCCGGCACGGTCACGGTCGCGTCTGCGGGCCTGGTGCGCGGGCCGCACCGCGCCACCCCACGGACATCAACTAAAGCTAGGCTAACCTTAGTACATGGCGAAGATCCCTCGGCTCATGCCGCAGCACCCCCGGATGTTCCGCGCCGAGGTCGTGCGCACCGCGCGCGTCTCCCCGTCCCTGCACCGCGTGACCGTCACGGGCGCGGACCTCGCCGAGTTCCCCTGGCAGGGCTACGACCACTGGTTCCGCCTCTTCCTGCGACTCCCCCATCAACACCGGCTGCGGCTGCCGGAGTTCACCGGGTCCCGGTGGTGGCAGCCGTATCTGGCCATCCCCGAGGCGGAGCGCCCGCACTGCGCGAACTACACCGTCGCCGGCTTCCGCCCCGGTGCGGCGGAGATCGACATCGACTTCGTCGTGCACCTCGGCCCGACGGGAGAGCTGGAAGGCACGGCGGCGATCTGGGCGTGCCGGGCCCGGCCCGGCGACGCGCTCGCCCTGCTGGACCAGGGTGTCCTGTTCGACTGCCCGCGGGACGCCTCCGAGGTACTGATCGCGGCCGACGAGACTGGCCTGCCCGCCACGACCGGCATCCTGCGCTCGCTGCCGCGCGGCACCGTGGGGCGGCTCATCCAGGAAGTGCCCACCGCCAGGGACGTACGCGACCTCGACGCGCCCGCCGGCCTGACGGTCACCTGGGTGGTCCGCGAGGGCGGCACCTCCGTACCGGGCACGGCGGCACTCGGCGAACTGCGCCGTCACACCCGCGCCGACGCGGCCGGATACGCCTTCGTCGTCGGCGAGTCGGCCCTGGCCACCGAGGGACGCAGGCATCTGCACCGGGCGGGCCTGCCCAAGGACCGCATCACCTTCTCGGGTTTCTGGAAGTACGCGGCGGCCCGAGCCGCCTGACCGGCCCGCCCCGGCCCCGGGCCGGATCGGCGCGGACAGGCGTACGGGGTCCGCCGGGCCACCCGCACATCGCACTGGTGCCCTCCGGACCCCGCTGGTCAGGCTTGTACACCGAGCGACGTCAGGTCGCCCTCGGCCGGACCGGCTCCCCCGCGGAGCCGACCGCCCTGCTCAGGGGAGGCGCGCCACACCCGCGTAGATTCCGCTCTCCTCCGGCGCGGGCGGCGCGGTCTTGAACCACTCCGTGGCCGTCACCACGCCCGGGTCCACCAGCTCCAGGCCGTCGAAGAAGCGCTCGACTCCACCGCGGGTGCGGAAACCGAGCCGGATGCCGCCCTTGGCGTACTCCTCGGTCACCTGCCGGACCTGCTCCACGAAGCGGTCCGACGCGGCGTGCGACAGCACGAGGAAGCTGCCCGAGGGCAGCGCGTCGAGCAGATTGCGCACGATGGCGTAGGCGTCCTCGTCGTCGGGGACGAAATGCATCAGCGCGATCAGCGACATGGCTATGGGGCGCTCGAAGTCGAGCACGCCCCGCGCGTGCTCGATGATCTCCTCGGGCTTGCGCACGTCCGCCTCGATGTAATCGGTGGCGCCCTCGGGACGGCTGACCAGCAGCGCCTCCGCGTGCGCCAGCACGATCGGGTCGTTGTCCGTGTAGACGACCTTCGCGGTCGGCACGATCCGCTGGACGATCTGGTGCAGGTTGGGTTCCGTGGGGATGCCCGTACCGATGTCGAGGAACTGGTCGATGTTCTGCTCGGCCAGCCAGGCCGCGGCGCGGTGCATGAACTCACGGTTCTGCCGGGCGGCGGCGTGGGCCTCGGGCGGCAGCTTCTCTCCCACCGCCTCGTCCACGGGGTAGTTGTCCTTGCCACCCAGGAGCCAGTCGTAGACCCGCGCGGGATGCGCCTTGCTGGTATCGATCTTGCGGGGGCCGGGGGTGCCGGTCGTCATCACGGACTCCGTCGCTCGGTGGACCAGTGAGCACTGGCGATCACCGCAGTCTGGCACACCTCCGTACGTGCGAAAACGCATGGGCGGGACCGCCCCGGGGGTCCGGCGTGCGCGCGCACGGCCGGGGCCGCCACGGGCCGTCCGCGACCGGTCCCGCCCACGTCGGTGCCGGAGAAACCGGCCTGGCCCGGCGGCGCACGGGGCCGGGTCGGAACGAGTCCGGTGTCCTTCCGGGGCGCCCGGCCACCCGCGTGCCGTCGCGTCGGCCACCGCCCGGCCGCGGCGGACGGCCATGCCTGTGCGTACCAGTACCAGGCACACGACCGGCCCGGCACGGACACTGGTGTCATGGAACATCAGGGCACCCACCAATCCGGCACCCATGAACTGGGCGAATTCCTGCGCTCCCGCCGCGCCGCCCTCGACCCCCGGGACGCGGGTCTGCCGGACGACGGCCGGCTGCGCCGGGTGCCCGGCCTGCGCCGCGAAGAACTGGCGCAGCTCGCGCACGTCAGCGTCGACTACATCGTCCGCCTCGAACAGGGACGGACCCGCCGGGTCTCCCGCCCCGTCCTCGACGCCCTCGCCGACGCGCTCCAGCTGGCCCCCGACGAACGCGCCTACCTGCTGACCGTCGCCGACGTCGCGCCCACCGCCCCGGCCCGCCGCCCCGGACGGCCCGAGGTGGCACCGCGCCTGCGGCAGCTCCTCGACACCATGCCGGACATCCCGGCCATGGTCCTCAGCCGCCGCATGGACGTCCTCGCCTGGAACCCCGCGGCCGCCGCCCTCCTCACCGACTTCGCCGCGCTGCCCCCCGCCGAACGCAACCTCATCCGCCTCACCTTCCTCGACGCCGACTTCCGCGCCCTCTACGACGACTGGCCGCGCGCCGCCCGCGAATGCGTCGCCGTCCTGCGCATGGAAGCCGGCCGCACCCCCAACGACCCGGCCCTCACCGCACTCGTCGGCGAACTCAGCGTCCAGGATCCCGACTTCCGCACCTGGTGGGCCAGCCACCAGGTCCGCGGGCCGCGGCAGCTCACCAAGACCTACCGCCACCCCGTCGTCGGCCCCGTCACGCTCGACGTCCAGCAGTTCTCCGTCGAGACCCACCCCGACCAGCAGCTCGTCGCCTACACCACCGAGCCCGGCTCCCCCTCGCACGACTCGCTGCGTTTCCTCCTGCAGTGGTCGACGGCCCCCGACGGCCACCAGGCCGCGCCCCGCCGCAAGGCCCAGCGGCCCCCGGCCGTCGGCTGACCGCACGCACCCCGCCCGGTCGGCACCGGCACCGTGTTGTGCCGGGGGCGACAATGACCCGGACGATCAAGCGGACCGGCGGAGACCGGAAAGGGGTGGGGCGGCCATGGGCGGTGCGGCCACAGTGCTGGTGGTGCGGAACAGCGCACAGGCGGGACCCGGACGCTGGGGCCGATGGCTCGCGGAGGCCGGTGTCGAGGCCGAGGTGGTACGCGCAGACGCGGGCGAGGCGGTGCCGTCTCGGCTCTCGCACCAGGCGTTGATGGTGCTGGGCGGCGGGTATCTCCCGGACGACGACGAGCGGGCCCCGTGGCTGGCCGGGACCCGTGACCTGATGCGGCAGGCGTTGGCGGACGGGGTGCCCGTCTTCGGGATCTGCCTCGGCGGGCAGATGCTCGCGCAGGTGGCCGGTGGCAAGGTGGCCGGTGAGCACGGTGAGCCGGAGTTCGGCAGCACCGTGCTCACGATGCGGCCGGAGGCGGCACGCGACCCGCTGTTCCAGGGGCTGCCGGAGCACCCGACCGCGCTGGAGAACCACGTGGACGCGGTCGTACGGCTGCCCGCTGGGGCGCACTGGCTGGCCGGCAGCGAGCGGTGCCCGTACCAGGCGTTCCGCGTCGGTCAGGCGGCCTGGGGCGTGCAGTTCCATCCCGAGGCCGGACCGGACCGCATACCGGAGTGGTCCGAGGAACGGCTGCGCCGGTACGGGATGGACCGGGCGGAGCTGTACCGGGTGGCCACCGAGCGGGACCCGGCCGCCGCCCAGGTGTGGCGTTCGGTGGCGCTGCGGTTCGCCGCGCGGGTGAAGGGAGGCCGGAGCCCGGTGTAGTACCGGGCCCAGGGGAAGGAAAGCGGGCCGTGCACGCACCGTCCCGGTGTCCTCGGCTCCGTCCTTCCGGCCTTCTCACCGGTCGCCGTCCGGTCGGCTGCGGTGGCCCGGCCGCCCTCCCGGGCGGTCGCCCGCTCTCCCGGCCGGGGCCGCGCGTGCCGAGGCACCGTCTCCCCGGGCGGTCGCGTACGCAGGCCCGGCGATCAGTCGTGTGCCCGGCCGCCCCCGCTGGGCAGATCCGCCCAGACGACGCGGCCCGTGCCGTTCGCCGCCTCGTCCACGCCCCACGCGTCGCTGAGCCTGTTGACCAGCAGCAACCCGCGTCCGCCCTGGTCATAGGTGCCGGGCTCGCGCATCGCCGGGACGCTCGCGCCGCGCCGCTCGTCCTCCACCTCGATGCGCACCCGGTCACCGAGCACGCGCACGCGGCAGACGATCCGGCTGCCGCCGGAGTGGGCGATGGCGTTGGTGACGAGTTCCGACAGGACCAGGATCGCGTCGTCGGCCGGTTCGTCCGCCAGCCCCCAGCCGGCCAGCAGGGTGCCGACGAGACAGCGGGCCTGCGCGACACAGGCGGCGCCGGCCGGCAGGCCGAACTCCTCGGAGCGGGGGGCCGGCCCATGAGCCGCCTGTCCCGTGTCCGGATGCGGGAGCGGGAACGGGACCATCGCAGTTCACCCTTCGCCTGACTGCGCCGTTGTCGGACGGATCCTCATCGCGTCGGTCCGACGCGAAACCCGGGCTGATTTGTGGTCGTGCCCGGCCTTCGGCGGTCAAATGTGACCAGACCACCCTCGCACCGACGCACCATTTCTGCAACCAGCACTCTGCACATTTCAGAATGACAGAACGTGCTTTACTGGATGTGGAGAGATCGATCTGTTTCGGGTTCGCCCCTGAGGGGAATGGCATGCCGTCGGCAACCGACTGGAGCGGAGCACCCTCCGTACTGCGGATGATCCTCGGAAAGCAGTTGGAGGAACTGCGCAGCAGGGCCGGTCTGAGTTTCGAGGATGCCGCCGCCGCGATCGGGGTGAGTCACTCGACGATTCGCCGCATGGAGGCGGCGAAGGTGGCACGGCTGCGTCTCGCCGAGACCGAAAAGCTCCTGCGGATCTACGGTGTGACGGACCCGCAGGAGATAGACGAATTCCTGCAGTCGGTGCGCCAGGCCAACGGGCAGGGCTGGTGGCACGAATTCCGGGACGTCGTCCCCGACTGGCTGCCCTCCTACTTGAGCCTGGAGCAGGCGGCCCAGCAAATCCGCGGCTATGAGGCGCAGTTCGTCCATTCCCTGTTCCAGACCGAGGACTACGCGAGGGCCCTCGCCCGCTCCGACGCCCCGCACGAGACGGAGGAGACGACGGAGCGCAGGGTCGCCCTGGTCCTGCGCCGGCAGCACCTCCTGTCCCGCGAGGCACCACCGCACCTGTGGGTGATCATGGACGAGACGGTCTTCCGCTGGCCGGTGGGCGGCCCGGCCGTCATGCGCGCCCAGGTCGACCACCTGATCGACGTGAACCGGCTGCCCCATGTGACCGTGCAGATCATGCCGTTCCTGAACGGACCGCATCCGGCGATGCACGCCGGCGCGTTCCACCTCTTCCGGTTCCGGGCCAGGGAGTTGCCCGACATCGTCTGGCGCTTCGGGCTGACCGGCTCCGCCAGCCTCGACAAGGCCGAGGACGTCGTCGCCCACCGTGAGGCCCTGGACCGCCTCGGTGCGCAGGCCGCCTCGGCACGCCGGACCGAGGCCCTCCTCACCACCCTGCGGGAGACGCTCTGACGTGTGTCGCAGCGCGCCCACAGCGTTCTGGAGCTGACCCGCAGGTGTGACGGGAGCGACGGACGCGTCGGACGGCGGATGGCCTGCCGAACGGATCGACACCGCATCGCGCACGCGGCGCGCGTCTGTGACCACGTCGTCGGGGGCAAGGACTTCTCTCCCGCGGACAAAAAGGCCGGGGACGCCATGATGCGGGAATGGCCCGCATTGCCGGTGCACATACGGGCCGACCGTCAGTTCACGAACCGGGGGGTGACCTGGCTGTGCGACGAAGCCGGAATACGGCATTTCCTCGGCACCGGCATCCCCGCCCCGCCGAACCTGCATGACATCGCGCAGTCCGCGGCGCCGTCGCGCGGGTCGTGTACGTGGACGACCACCCGATCGTGCCGACACTGTCCCGGGCATTGCTGTCCAGCTCTGCGGAGCAGGCGACGGCCTGCGTCGAGACCGATATGCACGACCCGGTAGCGATTGACCACGCACCCGAATTCCGGGCGACGCCCGATCCACGCCGCCCCGTGGTGCTGATCGTCGTCGGCGCCGCGCACTTCGCCCTGGACGAGGACGACGCCATAGGTGTCGTCCGCCGTCTCCTTGAACCCCCGGTTCCCGGCAGCTGTCCGGCGATGTCCGTCGGGACCGACGATTTCACACCGGGGGAAATGCACCGTGTCGCACGGGAATTCGCGGCGCACGGCATGCCCGTGCGACTGCGCGCCCGCGCCGGGGCCCAGGAGTTCTTCGCCGGCCTCGAACTGGTCGCGCCCGGCCTTTCGCAGGTGCACCACCGGCGCCCGGACGCGGCGGGCTCCTCCGGTCACCGACGACCGGGACATCGCCCGGTACGGGGCGGTGGCCCGCAAGCTGTGACGGGTGACGGGTCGGCGGAGCGCCTGACCGACGGAGGGCGGCGCCGCCGGGGCCGCGGTGCGCAGGGGGCAGCGGAGAACGGCACCGGACGAAGCGTGGCCCGGCCCGAGCGGACCGGAGCCGGGTACTCCATGGCCGCCGCCACGGCGCCGGATACGGCACACCGGGCTCCCGAGAACCGAACGGCCGGCAACCACCTCGGGCACGTCGAGCGTGCTCGTCCCATGACGGTGGCCGACTCGCCGACCGCACAGCCGCACAGCCGGGCAACCCGGCAACGGAACAGCCACGCAGCCCCATTGTCCGGTTGTCCGCGAACCGTCATCGGTTGGGAGCGCAGGGTTCACGGCCGCTGCCTACGGTGGCTGATCGCCACGGGCTCCCCCACCCCGCGTGGGCGACACACCCCGGGAAGCGGCCGACGGCCGGGCCTGCCACACGTCTCCCGGGGCATACTCACCCCCGCTCGTCCCGCACACCTCGTGCCCTGTCCGCCGCGGGCCCACCGCACTCTGATCCGGAGGTTTGTGTGAATCGCAGCACCCGACGGTCCACTCGCGCCCTGCTCGCCGCCCTGCTCGGCGCCGCCGCCACGCTCGGCGCGGCATCGCCCGGCGCCGCCTCGGCGGAATCCGCCGCGCCTCCCGTCCCGCTGCGGGTGGCCACGTACAACATCCATGCCGGAGCCGGGCAGGACGAGGTCTTCGACCTCGACCGGACCGCGGAGGCGATCCGGGATCTCCATGCCGATGTGATCGGGCTCCAGGAGGTCGATGTCCACTGGGGTGCTCGCAGCGACTTCGCGGACGAGGCCGGGCAACTCGCGCAACGACTCCACATGCATGTCTTCTTCGCCCCGATCTACGACCTGCCGCCCACCACGGAGAACACCGAGCAGCGGCAGTTCGGGGTCGCGGTGCTGAGCCGCCTTCCGGTGGTCGGTGCGGAGAACCACGAGATCACCCGGCTCTCCACCCAGGACCCCGACCCCGTGCCCGCCCCCGCGCCCGGTTTCGCGGAGGTGACGGTCCGGGCCCACGGCACCATGGTGCACCTCTACTCGACCCACCTCGACTACCGCCCCGATCCCGCGATCCGGCGGGCCCAGGTGGACGACATGCTGGGCGTCCTGACCGCGGACTCCGGGCCGAAGGTCCTCGTCGGCGACTTCAACGCGGAGGCCACCGCGCCCGAACTGGCCGAGTTGTGGGGCCCGCTGGCCGACGCCGCGCCGAACGGGGGCAAGACCTACCCGGCTGTCGACCCGGTCTCCCGTATCGACCTCGTGACCGTTTCGTCCGGGATCAGCGTCACCGGTGTGCGTGCGGTGGCGACCACGGCGTCGGACCACCGGCCGGTCGTCGCCGACCTCCTGGTCCGCCGGCCCGGCCGATGAGCGGCGACCGGCCGCCGGGGCCACGCCTCGCGGCGGGCGGCGGGTCCGAGTGAACCTCAGGCCACGATCCGGGAAACCGGCCGGCCGGGCGGAACACATTCGAGCCGTTCCGTTGTTCTGGTCCTTGATCGATCACCGTCAGGTGTCCGGAAGAGAAAAGAGAGAGCAATGTTCCACCGCATCCTTGTCGCCGTCGACGCCAGCCCCAACCGGCACGCCGCTCTCCGGCTGGCCGGTGAGCTGGCCGGGCTGACCGGCGCCAAGGTCAACGTCCTGCACATGGCGGCGTCCGAGGCCACGCTCGCCGCCGTCGTCCCCCTGGAGGACGAGGCGGAGGCCAAGGCCGTCCTCGACGAGTCCGTCGCCGAGCTGCGTGACGCGGGTGTCGACGCTCAGGGCACCCTCGCCGTGGGCCTGACCACCCAGATCGCTCCCACCATCGCCGGCACCGCGGAGGACTTCCAGTCGGACCTCCTGATCCTGAGCCCGCACCACCGCGGTTCGCTCGACGCTCTCTTCAACCCCCGTGTCAGCGACGCCGTCGCGCACGCCAGCCGGACGCCGATCCTCCTCGTCCCCGAGAACGGCGAGAAGGCCGCCGACGGCAAGATCTGACCCGGACGCGGCCGTTCGGGGCGGGCCGGCGACTCAGGCACGCCCCGGACGGCGGGCCCGGACGCACCGTGATGCGGTACGCCGGACGCGTGCGCACCCACTCTTGACGAGTACACGTACAACCCACAGAATGACCCCGCTGCATTGTGACAACGTTGTCCAACGTACTCGGGGAGGGCTTACGCCCATGAGATGGACCCAGCGCATACGCCGTACGGGCACGGCGGTGGCGGCGATCGCGCTTCTAGGCGCCGCCCTCGCCGCGCCCTCCGCGCAGGCCGCGACCGCACGGAACGAGCGACTCACCGATCTGGTCAACCCGTTCATCGGCACCGAGAACGAGGGCAACACCTACCCCGGTGCGGCCGTGCCGTTCGGGATGGTGCAGTTCTCGCCGGACACCGGGCACAACACCGGATACGACCACTCCCAGAACCACATCCGGGGCTTCTCCCTGGTCCACCTCTCCGGTGTCGGCTGCGGCCTGGGCGGCGATCTGCCGGTGCTGCCGACCACCGGCGACGTCACCGAGACCGACAACGCCAAGTACCAGGCCGAGTTCAGCCACGACACGGAACAGGCCGGCCCCGGCTACTACAAGGTCGGCCTCAAGGACGGCATCGAGGCCGAACTGACCGCGACCGCGCGCACCGGTGTGCAGCGCTACACCTTCCCCGCCACCGACAAGGCCAACGTCCTGCTCGATGCCGGACAGTCGCTGCACCGGAACCTTTCCGGCAAGGTCGAGATCCTGGACGACCGGACGGTCCGTACCGAGATCACCGGCAGCGGCTTCTGCCAGGACACCGAGCCGTACACCGTCTACACCATCACCCGCTTCGACCGGCCGTTCACCGCGTACGGCACCTGGGACGGCGGCACGGTCACCGACGGATCCAGGACCGGCCGGGGCGGGGCGTACGTCCGCTTCGACACCAGCAAGGACCGGACCGTCGAGGCGACCACCGCACTGTCGTACGTCGACGCCCACGGCGCCGAGGTGAACCTCCGTGCCGAGGGCGGCCATTCCTTCCGACAAGTGCGTGACGCGGCCGAGCGGGCGTGGGAGGACCGGCTCGACGACGTCCGCGTGCAGGGCGGCGGCGACACCCTGCGCCGTACCTTCTACTCGTCCCTGTACCGGTCCTTCCTCGCACCGAATGTCGGCAGCGACGCCGACGGCCGGTACACCGGCTGGGACCAGAAGATCCACCGCGCGCAGGGCTTCACGTACTACCAGAACTGGTCCCTGTGGGACACCTACCGCACCCAGTCCCAGCTGCTGTCGCTGCTCGCGCCACGCGAGGCCCGCGACATGGCGATCTCGGTCATCAAGATCGACGAGGAGAGCGGCTGGCTGCCCAAGTGGGGTTACGGCACGGTCGAGACGAACATCATGACCGGCGACCCGGTCACCCCGTTCCTGACCAACGCCTACCAGCAGGGGCTGCTCAAGGGCTACGAGGAGCGGGCCTACCGCGCCCTCAAGAAGAACGCCGACGGCGTCCCGCCCGCCGACTCCCCGGCGGTGGGCCGCGAGGCGAACAAGGAGTACCTCGCGGGCGGCTTCGCGCCCTACGTCAAGGGGCGCCCGCACGCCAAGCCAGGCGACTCCGACTACGACCACGGCGCGTCCGCGACACTGGAGTACGCCCTGTCGGACGCGATGCTCGCCGAGATGGCCCACGACCTCGGCCACACCGCGGACGCCGCGCGCTACGCCGGCCGCGCCCAGAACTACCGCAGGATCTTCGACGCCTCGACCGGCTTCTTCCGGGCCCGGGACGCCTCCGGTGCCTTCACCGGACCGGCCGACCCGGCGCAGAGCGAGGGCTTCCACGAGGGCACGGCCTGGCAGTACCAGTGGCTGGTACCGCAGGACCTGCCCGGCATGGTGGACCTGATCGGCGGCACCGGGGCGGCCAACGAGCGGCTGGACTCCTTCTTCGCCTACGACCAGTTGGTGCAGGACCCCGCGAAGACCGCGCGCGAGGTGTGGGTGAACGGACCGTACGCGTACTACAACGCGGACAAGTACAACCCGCAGAACGAGCCCGACCTCATCGCCCCGTACACCTATCTCTCCACCGGTCAGCCCTGGAAGACGACCGACGTGGTGCACGCGGCGCTGACCCTGTTCACCGACACCCCGACCGGGATGACCGGCAACGACGACCTCGGCACCATGTCGGCCTGGAACGTGCTGTCGTCCATCGGCATCTTCCCGGTACAGCCCGGATATGACACCTGGGGCCTGTCCACGCCCGTCTTCGACCGGGTCGACCTCACCCTCGACCGGCGCTACTACCCGCACGGCGCCCTCACCGTGACGGCGCCGGGCACCTCCGACGCCACCCGCTACATCCAGTCGGCCCGCGTCGACGGCTCCGCGTACGGGCGGACGTATCTGACGACGGACGACCTGCGGGGGACGCGTGCGCTGGACTTCACCGTCGGCGCCGAACCATCCGGGTGGGGAACGTCCGCCGAGGCCGGGCCGCCGGCGCTGAACTGACCATCCGCCGGGCCGCCGTTCGGCGGCTCAGCGCGAGGCGAGCTGGGCGGCGGCGCACCGGGTGCGCTGCCGGCCCAGTCCCTCGATCTCCAGCTCGATCACATCGCCCTCGGCCAGGTAGGGGAACCGTCCGGACAGGGCCACGCCCTGCGGGGTGCCGGTGTTGATCACGTCGCCGGGTTCCAGCACGAGGAACTGCGACAGCTGCCGGACGAGTTCCGCCACCGGGAAGATCATGTCGGCGGTGCTGGAGTCCTGCCGGGCCTCGCCGTTCACCCAGGACCGCAGCGCGAGCCGCTGCGGGTCGGGGATCTCGTCCGGGGTGGCCAGCCAGGGGCCCAGCGGGTTGAACGTCTCGCAGCTCTTGCCCTTGGACCACTGGCCGCCGGAGCGCTCCAGCTGGAAGGCGCGTTCGGAGACGTCGTTGCTGAGCGCGTAGCCCGCCACCTAGGCCAGGGGATCGTCCGCCGCGGTGAGATAGCGGGCCGTGCGGCCGATGACGACGGCGAGTTCGACCTCCCAGTCGGTCTTCTCGGATCCGGGGGGGGAATCAACACGTCGTCGTCGGGGCCGACCACGGTGTTGGTCCCCTTGTAGAACAGGATCGGCTCGGTGGGCGGCGCGGAGCCGGATTCGGCGGCGTGGGCGGCGTAGTTCTGGCCGATGCAGAGCAGCGCGCCGGGCCGGGCGAGGGGCGGTCCGACGCGTTCGCCGGCGATGGCGGTCGCGGGCAGGGCGCCGTCGGCCAGGGCCGCGGCGGCGCGGGCGATGCCGTCGGCGGCGAGGAAGGCGGCGTCGATGTCCGGGGTGAGTCCGGACAGGTCGAAGCAGCGGCCGTCGGGAGTGGCGGCCACCGGGCGTTCGCGGCCCGGTGCGCCGATCCTCATCAGTCGCATGTGTCGGCTCCAAGTGGTCGTGCGGGTCGGCGGGTCGGCAGAGCCCGGGAGCGGTACGGAGCCCGTCCGGGCCGGGGTTCACTCGACGCGGGCGAGGGCGGTGCGGTCGACGGTGTGCAGCAGGGGCTGCCCGGTCGCGAACCGTACGATCTCGTCCACGGTGCTGTCGCCCAGGGCCTTGCGGCACTCCACCGTGGCCGCTGCCCGATGGGGTGTCAGCAGTACGTTGGGCAGGTGCCGCAGGGGGTGGTCGGCAGGCAGCGGCTCGGTGTCGTACACGTCGAGCGCCGCGTCGATCCGGCCGGTGCGCAGCGCGGTGACGAGGGCCTGTTCGTCCACCAGCCAGGAGCGGGCGGTGTTCACCAGGCCCGCGCCGTCCGGCAGCAGGGCCAGTTCCCGGGCGCCGATGAGGTGGTGGGTCTCGGGCAGCGCCGGGGCGTGCACGGCCACGATGCGGCTCGACCCGAGCAGGTCGTCCAGCGCGGGCTTGCGCACGCCGAGCCGGGCGGCCTCCGGGTCGGTGAGCAACGGGTCGTGGACGCTCACCTGGGCGCCGAGGGCCGTGGCGAGCGCGATGTAGGCGCGCCCGGTGCGGGATGCGCCGATCACGCCGACCGGGCAGCCGTTGATCTCGTGCCGCGGTGGTGCCGCCGAGGCCCGGTCCCAGTCCGCGCCGCCGCGCAGGGCGTGGTCGAAGCGGTGGACGCGGTGCAGCAGGGCGAGGGTGAAGGCCAGCGCGACCTCGGCGACCGAGCGTGCCATGGCGGCGCCCGCCTGGGTGACCCGGACGCCGCGGGCGAAGACTTCCTGCCCTGCGTACGGGCTGATCGCGCCGCCGGTGTGCGCGAGCAGCGCCAGCCGCGGTGCCGCGGCGAGCAGTTCGGCGTCGACCCGGGCGGTGCCCCAGGCGGTGACCAGGACGCGGGCGGACGGGAGGACGGCGGCGAGCGCGTCCCGGTCCGTGTGGTCCTCCAGTACGGTCACGTCCGCCACGGAGCACAGCCGCTGCCAGGCGGCGAGGGGTGAACAGCTGGGCGCGCAGCGCTTCGGGCACCGCCACCACGGTCGGTACCCGTGCGCCGGGAGCGAGCCCGGCGGTGAGGTCAGCGGAGCCAGTCATCGAGGTGCTCCGCCACGAACGCGTCGTCGGTGACCCACGGGTGGGCCTTGCAGACCCGGGTCAGTTCGTCGGCCTGTCCGGGCGACAGGTGCTCGGCCGGGTCCAGGCACCAGGTGCCCGCGAGCAGGCCCTGGCGGCGCAGCACCTCGTGCACCCCGGCGATGCAGCCGCGGAAACCGCCGCGCACGTCGAACACCGCCGCGTTGGCCTCGGTGAGCTGCGGCGCGCGGCGCAGCAGTTCGACGGTGAGGGCGTGGTCGCCCGCCCGGGCCCGGCGCACCTCCGCCAGCAGCCGTACCGCGGTGTGCGTCCACACCGCCCACTGGCCGAGCAGCCCGCCGGCGAACCAGCGCAGGGCGCCGCCGCGGGTCCGGTAGGGGGTCAGCAGGTCGGTGACGATGGCGTCGTCGTTGCCGGTGTAGAGGGTCGGCTGTGTCGGCAGCGTCGCCACGCTCCCCCGGGCGCGCGGACGCGGCCTGGTCAGACGGCTGATGACGGCGGCGGCCGAGGCGATGGCGGCCGACGGGTGCGCCTGGTCGCTGTTGTTCACCGGGACGCCGGAGGTCTACCGGTCGGCCGGCTGGGAGACGTTCCCGGCGCCGTCCTGGCACGGTGTCCTCCCGGCCGCCGTCGCCGTCCCGGGACACCCCGGCATCCGGACCGCCGGCCCCGACGACCTGCCCCGGCTCATGGCCCTGCGCGAACGGTTCGACCGGGAACGGCCGCTGACCACCCTCCGTACCGCGGAGGACTGGCGCTGCCGGATCCCCCGCTGGTACGACGACTCGTGCCTCACCCTGGTCACCGAATCCACCGGAGGGGGCGGTACGGCGGAGCCGGGCGGCTTCGTGGTCGCCCGGCTGCCCGCGCACCGGACCGAGATCGTGGAGATCGCCCTCACCGGCCCCGCCCCGGCCGGAACCGCCCACGCCCTGCTGGCCGCCGTGGCGGACCGCGCACGGGCGGCGGGCCGCACCGAGGCCGTCGTACGACTGCCCGACATCCCGGAGGTGCGGGGCGCGGTGCGCCGGCTGCTGCCCGCGGCCGAAGCGGTCACCGAGTACACCGGCATGGCCCGTCCCCTGCTCGCCCCGCGCGAAGCCGTCCGGGCCACGGTCACCGCGCCCGGCGCCGTCCACTGGTTCGGCGACTCCTTCTGACCGCCGCCCCTCCGCGCCCGGCCGATGGCAGACTCGGCCACTGGAGCCGCGTATTTCCGGGGTCCCGTGACCGGGGTGCGGACCGTCGAGGAGGGGTGGCCGGGATGGAGCGGACAGCGATGGACCTGCGGACGTACGCGGCCCGGTCCCGGACCGGGCCGTGCTTCGTCTGCGCACAGGTGGCCGGGGATCCGGCGTACCGGCACGAGGTGGTGTACGAGGACGAGGCCCACCTCGCCTTCCTGGACCGGTGGCCCACCCTGCCCGGCAAGGTGCTGGTGGCACCGAAGGCCCATGTCGAGCATGTGGTGCGGGACTTGGACGAAGTGGCGTTCGGCCGGCTCATGGGCGTGGTGCACCGGGTCGCCTCGGCCGTGGAGGCGGTCTTCGCGCCGGAGCGGACGTATCTGCTCTCGCTGGGCAGCCAGCAGGGCAACGCCCATCTGCACTGGCACATCGCGGGGCTGCCGCCGGGAGTGCCCTACGAGCGGCAGCAGTTCCACGCGCTGATGTCGGAGCACGGCGTGCTGTCCCCGACCCCGGAGCAGAACGCCGAGACGGCGGACCGGCTGCGGGAAGCCCTGGCCGCTCGCTCCCGCTGACGGCCGGTCCTGTACGCGGCACACGGCCCTTCACGCCGCCTTGTCCGCCGCCCCGGCAGGGGGCGGAAAACCGGCTGACCGTGGCGAGCGGCGCGTGCTTGCATGGGGTGCATGGTGTCTGCCGACCGCTTGCTCGCCTTCGCCGCGATGTCGTTCGTACTGATCGTCATTCCCGGGCCCAGCGTGCTGTTCGTCATCGGGCGGGCGCTGGCGCACGGGCGTCGCGCGGCGCTGACCACCGTCCTCGGGAACACACTGGGGGCGTACGTGCTCATCGTGGCCGTGGCGCTGGGGATCGGCGCCGTCGTGGAGCGCTCCGTCGTCGTCTTCACCGTGCTGAAACTGGCCGGCGCCGCTTACCTGGTGTATCTCGGCGTCAGGGCGTGGCGGCAGCGCGGCTCCCTGCGGGCGGCGTTCACCGCGGACGAGGCCGGCCGGGGGAGCCTGCGCACGCTGTGGGAGGGATTCGCGGTCGGGGTGGCCAACCCGAAGACCATCGTGTTCTTCGCGGCCGTCCTGCCGCAGTTCGTCGAACCCGGCCGGGGCCATGTGCCGGCCCAGATGCTGTTGCTCGGAGTGGTCTTCAACGTCATCGCCATCGCCTCGGACAGCGTCTGGGGGCTGGTCGCCGCCACCGCACGGGACTGGTTCGCCCGCTCCCCGCGCCGGCTCTCACTGGTGGGCGGGGTCGGCGGGCTCGCGATGATCGGACTCGGGGTGACCGTGGCCGCGACGGGCCGCAAGGACTGACCGCGCGGACCTGAACCGGACACTGCCGACGGGACAGGAAACCCATAGTTCCGTGATATGTATCACAGCCACTCCGGGAATTAGCCCTCCTCGATAGTAGGCGCCGGTCCGGCGACATTCTGGATTTGTCCGTCTTGACACCTGTGTCCGCCCCGACCGGAAATGAGCCGTCCTCGTTCGCTCCCCATACCCATCGCATCCTTTGCAGCAAATGGTTTCTGACGGGTCGACGGATGTCAGGGCCGGAAGCGAAAGGCGGCCCTGCACGGCCGCAATGCCCTGACAAGAGGCGTGCCGCCTACGAGGTGCGGTAGTACCGAGGCCCTTTGCGCCGCAAATGAATCTCTCCTGAGAATCGACGCGCACGACATCGCCGCCGTCCGGGGGCGGGTCCACGCAGCGAGTCAGCCGCGCAAGGGGCGCTCGGCGATCACCGAGTGAGGTCACGCATGGGGAACCATCGCAAGAGCAACACATACCGGCGCATACTCGTCGCCGCCCTCGCCGTGGGCGTGGTCGGCGTACCGTCCGCCGCCATGGCCCGCGCCGACTGGCCGAGTCCGGGCGGCTCGGGACAGCAGTCCGGCAACGCGGCGAACGCCGCGGGGACGGGTTGGTGGAGCAACAACACCTGGCATCGGGACTGGAACCAGGGCGCGAACCAGCAGTGGCCCGCTCCCGGGGGCGGCGGCCGGGGCGGGGCGGCAGGCCGGCCTCCGGCCGGTGGACCGCAGGCCCCGGGCGGCGCCGCGCAGGCCCCCGGCGGTGCGCCACAGGCACCGGGCGGCGCCCCCGAGCAGCCCCCGGCCGGTGCGCCCGGGCAGCCGACCGCCGCGCCGGACACGTCGCAGACCGGCGCCCCCGAACCCTGGAGCGGGCCACCGTCGAAGCCGACGCACCACCACCACTGGAAGCCGAAGCCGCCCAGCGAGCCGGCCCCCGAGCCCAGCGCGCCGACGGCCGCGCCCGCCCCGAGCGACACGCCCGCGGACTCGCCGAGCCCGTCGGCCACGGACTCGCCCAGTCCGTCGGCCACCGACACCGGGTCCGCGACCGCCGACCGCATCCTCGAACTCGTCAACGCCGAACGCGGCAAGGCGGGTTGCTCGGACCTCAAGCTCAACGACACCCTGACGAAGGCCGCACAGGCACACAGCGACGACATGGCGGCCCACAAGAACATGTCGCACACCGGGTCCGACGGGACCTCCCCGGGCGACCGCATCACCAAGGCCGGCTACACCTGGAGCGCCTACGGCGAGAACGTCGCCTACGGTTTCTCCACTCCCGAGCAGGTGATGTCGGCCTGGATGTCCAGCCCCGGGCACAAGGCCAACATCCTCAACTGCGGCTTCAAGGAGATCGGTGTCGGTCTCTCGCAGCCGGGCAGCTACTGGACCCAGGACTTCGGAACCCCCAAGTAGTCGGCCAGGTAGTCGACGAGGAGTCCGCAGGCGGGGGGGGGGGGGGGGGGCGGCGGGCGGCGGGCGGCCGCGCCCCCCCCCCCCCGCCGCCCCCGCCGCCCCCCGCACCCCGACAGGGGGGGGGGTGTTGAGGGGGGAGGGGTGTGGGTAGG
>NZ_JBIAXM010000057.1:0-34860 GCF_042896695.1 Streptomyces sp. NPDC001270
ACAGACCAGTTCGGAGTCGGTCAGCACTGGCGGCCTGCCCATCCACCGCGGTCCTCCCAGCTCGTCGTCGATCTTCACGTACAGTGCGGTCAAGAGGGTGTTCAGGTCTTGCGTCACAACATGATCTTGAACACCCTCTGCTCATGCCCGATCAGCAGCCCATGACATAGGACTTACTCGTCTAGGGGCAGCGAGATCCGGATGAGGTAGGCGGGACGGCCCTCCCTTCTGGCTCTGGCATGGACTGGGCGTGGCTTTCCTCGGCGGCCACGAGGCGGAGCACCCGCTCCCGCTCGTGGCGGCCCCAGGTCTCCTTCGTGGCGAGGATGCCGGTGAGGCCGACCAGGGCCGCCCCGAGGTAAAGCAGAGCGGCCCCCGGCCAGCCGAATGCTCCCACCAGCGCGGCAGCGAGCAGCGGCGCGAAGCCGCCGATGGCCGCGGCGATCTGGTAGCCGAGCGAGGCTCCGGAGGTACGTGTCGCGGTGCGGAACTGCTCGGTGAGCAGAGAGCCCTGGGTTCCCGTGAGGGAGGCGTGGATGAGGCCGATACCGATGATGAATACCGTGAAGACCAGGACTGGTTGGGCGGAGTTGATGAGCAGATACATCGGGAAGGCGAAGAGGATGGCCACCGTGCAGGCCGTGATGTAGATGGGGCGGCGTCCGATGCGGTCAGTGAGGGCGCCGGCCAGGAAGGTGACCGCGATGGCGAGTATGGAGGCGGCGGTGATCGCATTGAGGGCGACGGGCCTGAGGTCAGGATGGCGCTCAGTGATGTAGTTGAGCAGGTAGGTCGCGGTGGAGTAGTAGGCGAAGGACTCCACGACGCGCAAGGCGATGACGCGCAGGATGCCGCGCCAGTCGCCGGCCAGGGTCGCGAGGAGCGGGTTCTTCTCGGTCTTGCCGCTGGCCTGGGCTTCCTGGAACTCGGGGGATTCGGAGAGACGGGAGCGGACGATCAGCGCAACGATCACAAGCACGGCGCTGAGCAAGAAGGGTGTCCGCCACTGCCAGTTGCCGTCGAGAGTGTCGCTCCATGCGAAGACGCCGCTGGCCAGGGCGATTCCCAGCGGGTTGCCAGACTGGGGGATCGCGGCGAACATGCCGCGGCGGTGCCATGGCGCGTGTTCGTAGGCCATGGTGATCGCACCGCCCCATTCGGCACCGAAGGCGAGGCCCTGGACCATCCGGATGATCACGAGCAGGATCGGTGCGAGTACACCGACTTGCTCGTATGTCGGCAGCACGCCGATGAGGAACGTGGCGGTACCCATGACGATCATCGCTGTGACAAGGACGGGCTTGCGTCCGAGCTTGTCGGCGAAGTAGCCGCCGACAGCGCCTCCGAGCGGGCGCATGAGGAAACCGACTGCGAGGGTGGCGAAGGAGAGCAAGGTGCCGACGAACCGGTCGCTTTCGGGGAAGAAGACCGCTCCGAAGTAGAGCGCTGAGGCGGTGCCATACGCGATGAAGTCGTAGTTCTCGACGCTGGTGCCCAGGGCCGCGGCAACTGCTGTCTTGACGCGGTCCTTGGAGCCGAGAACGCTTCGCCGTCCGGCGGTGGCGCTGGTGGACATGAGGAGTCTCCTTGGTGGTTCACCGGACCGGCGCCGGCGCTACGCAATGAGAAGGAGGGGGCCGCACGAGAGGGCCGAGTCCTTTGTCTGGGTGGTTTCGGGCATGACGAGGAAACGCCCGGCGAAGTCGTGCGTGGGCAGGGCGTTCGGTGTCAGTCAGGGGAACAGTGAGTCCACCCGCTCAACGGGTGGGCGGGAGCGTCAGGAAGCCGGGGTCAGGGAGTCGAGCGCGTTGAGCTTGGCTACCCGGCGGCGGGTCTCTTCGTCGTCGTCGAAGACGGCACCGAGGAATTCACGGATGATGTCGGGCACGAGCGCGTGCGGCACCAGCCAGGCCCCGATGGCGATGGCGTTGGCATCGTCGTGCTCGACGGCCTGGTGCGCGGAGTATGGCTCGTGGGCCAGACCGCAGCGGACGCCTGGCAGCTTGTTGGCGGCCATGACGGCGCCCTGGCCTGTGCCGCAGACGAGCACGGCCCGATCGGCGGAGCCGGAGAGCACTGCCTCGCAGGTCGTGCGGGTGATGTCAGGGAAATCGACAGGGTCGCAGCTATGAGTGCCGCAATCGATCACCTCGTGCCCGAGAGCTTCGATGGCCTCGCGGACGGCGCCTTTAAGCGGATATCCGGCGTGGTCTGCGCCGAGGGCGACCTTCATCGCTTGTTCCTTTCAAGAAGGGCACACTGTCTTCCGCCAGGCTGGGACGGACGTTGCAGTGTTGGATCGGGTGTGACGGTGGTGGACCATCGTGCAGCCGTGAGTCGCACGCTGCGCGTTCTCGTAAGAGCAGTCGACGGCCCTGCCACGGTTGGGGCCGGGTGGCAACGCCGCCGGCGACGCCGGCTCTGGTGTACTCGGCGGTGTGATGGGCGCGCGCACTGAGGGGAGCATTCTCGGCCGAACATGCCGCGACAGCTTCTGCGTGACGGGGCGGAAGACTGAGGAAATGGGCGCCTTCGATGGCGGCGGTGCTGAGTGCTGTCCGGATACTCATCGGATGTCCCGCACAGCTCGGTCGGCGAAAGTGGTTGGGATACGCTGACCGGCTGCGTCGCGGCCTGCGAGAAGGTCGACGAGCCCGCGCACACCGAGCCGGCCGATCGACGAGGCGTCGTTGCGGACCGCGCTGATGGGCGGCGAGGCGAACTCGAACCAGTCGAGGTCGTCGAAGGAGACGATCTCGATGCGGGCTGCCTGCTCTGCACCGAGCCGCTCACGCAGCGCGCGCACCGCGCCTAGGGTCGTCTGACCGTTCGCACCGAACACGGCTGTGAACGACACACCGCGGTCGATGATGCGCCCCATGGCTTCGGCCGCGCCACCGGCCAGGAAGTCACCGGCGTCGAGCAGCCTGTCGTCGGCACTGATGCCGTGGGCCTCGCGCCCGGCAAGGTAGGCGGCGCGGCGCTCGGCACCGGTGGAGATCGTGTCCGGTCCGCCGATGAAGGCGACGTCGCGGTGCCCCCGGCTCTGCAGCCACGTGAGCACCTGCTGAACGCCCTGAGCGTTGTCCGTGCCGTACAGCGGGGCGTCGACGCCCTCGATCGTGCGGTTCAGGAAGACGAGTGGCAGTCCGGATGCAAGCGTGGCCGCGACCTGCGGTGAGATGGTGCCCTGTGGCGAGAACAACAGGCCGTCGATGCGTTGACCGGCGAAAGTCCGAAGGTAGGCGTCGGCCTGCTCGGCGTCCTCATTTGCGTTGGCCAGGAGCACGGTGTAGCCGTGCCGGCGCGCCTCCTGTTCTGCGGCATGAGCCAGCTCGGAGAAGAACGGGTTGCGGATGTCCGAGACGAGTAGCCCCAGCACGTCGGTTCGCGCCCGCCGCAGGGAACGTGCTGGTCCGTTGGCGATGTACCCCAGCTCGGTCGCGGCCGCGAGCACACGGGACCGGGAGTCTGCCGAGGTCTGGCTGCTGCCGCTGAGAACCCGCGATGCGGTGCCCAGTGCGACCCCAGCCCGTGCCGCGACATCTTTGATCGTGGCCACCTGCCCCACTTCCTTGTGGAAACGTTTCCATGAACTGATTGAAACCAAGATTGCATACGGACATGGAAACGGGCAAGGCTTGAGACGAGGATGTGGCCCCGACGCTTAGTGGTCTCGTCCGGAAGTCTTTCGGGGGTTGATCACGCCGCCGGGCTGGCGGAGGATTCTTCCTGGTGATCGGCGGTGTGCCGGTCGAGCCTGGCCAGCAGATCGTCCAGGTCGGAGGTGGTGAACTTCCACTGGAACGGCTGCACTGTGGTGTTGTAGCGGTCTTCGAACGCTCGAAGCCGGTCCCCGACCTCGCCGAGGTTGGTGAAGTCGTTGGGTGAGAGGACCTTGCGCTGTACGACGGAGAAGTAGATCTCCACCTGGTTGAGCCAGGAGGCGTGCACCGGGGTGTGGACCATGACGGCGTTCGGGAAGGCTCCGTTCAGCCGGTCGGCGGCCTTCTGCCCGCGGTGGGAGGAGCCGTTGTCGACGATCCAGAACACTCGCTTGGCGCTGGCGTTGGGTTCCTGGCTCATGACTTGGGTGACCAGGTTCATGAAGGGGTCGATGCCGGTGCGTGGTTCGCAGCGGCCGAACACCTTCGCGCGGTGGACGTCGTAGGCGGCCAGGTAGGCCAGGGCGCCGCCCCGGCCGTAGGTGTGGTTGACGCGCATCGCGCGGGCCTGCCCGGGCGCGAGGGTCGGGTGACAGCGGCAGCGGGCTTGGACGGAGGTTTTCTCGTCGGCGCTGATAACGTACTCGTCCTCGCCGAGCGGCCGGGCTTCCTCCAGGAGTTTCAGGCCGGCCTCGGTGACGTTGGTGTAGATGCCCCACCGACCGGCGCGGGATCTACACCGACGTCACCGAGGCCGGCCTCGACCTGTTCGACGAAGCCCGCCCGACCAACGAGACAACCCTGCGCGGCACTCCAGGAAGCCGCCGAGGACCCCGGCTGGAACCGATGGTGCGCACCGTCGAAACCGCGCGGACGCCGCCGGTGATCGCCGCATGAAAGCGATCACCCTCAACGGATACGGCGGACCCGAGGCACTGCGGCTTGCCGACCTCCCGAAGCCGAAGGTGGCCCCCGGCGAGGTGCTGATCCGGGTGAAGGCCGCCGGGGTCAACCCGGTCGACTGGAAGCTCGCCGAAGGCCGCCTCGACGCGGTCATGGAGACACACTTCCCCCTGGTACCCGGCTGGGACGTGGCCGGTGTGGTCGAGCGGGTCGGCTTTGACGTCGAGGAGTTCGCGCCCGGCGACGAGGTCTTCGGCCACATCCGCAAGGACACCGTCCAGTTCGGCGCCTACGCCGAACTCGTCTCCGCGCATGTCCGCATGGTGGCCCGCAAGCCCGCCGCGCTCTCCTGGGAGCAGGCCGCGGGTCTACCGCTCGCCGGTCTCACGGCCTATCAGGCCATCGAACGCGTGGGCGTCCGCGCCGGTGAAACCGTCCTGGTGCACGCGGCTGCGGGCGGAGTCGGCTCACTCGGTGTCCAGATCGCTGTGGCACTCGGCGCACGCGTGATCGGCACAGCGACCGCCCACAACCACGACTTCGTACGGAAGCTGGGCGCGGAACCCGTGACCTACGGCCCAGGACTCGACGACCGTGTCGCACGGCTGGCACCCGAAGGCATCGACGCGGCCCTCGACTTCGTCGGCGTGGACGCCGTGGATACGTCACTGCGCCTGCTCGGGACCGGACCGGCTCGCGTCCATCGCTGCCCCCGAAGCGGCAGCGCGGGGCAGCCACTACGTATGGGTCCGTCCGGACTCGGCAGATCTCGCGGCGCTCGCCGACCTGGCCCAGGCGGGGAAGCTGGCCGTGCACGTCGAACGGGTGCTCCCGCTCGCCGAAGCGGCGGAAGCCTGGCGCTTGAACGCCCAAGGACACACGCGCGGCAAGCTCGTGCTGTCCGTGACGAACGACTGAGGTGTCCCGGTCGTCGTGCGTGTGCGGCCCCGGCGACGGGGCCGCACACACACGACACGCGAATGGGTCCGGGGACCGGGTGGGCCCGGCGCCGGGAATTCTGTCGGTGCCCAGTGGGCGGCTTCATCGGGGGTGACGTCGGCCGCGGTGACGTGCAGTCGTCGCCGAGGAAGCCGTCACGGGCTTCCCTCACGCACCGCGTCGAAGTCCGAGCACGAGCGTCACCGCGTGGGGTGCGCCACGGTGGTGACGCCCGTGCCTTGTCGAGGCTGCGGAGCGCTGCCCGCGCCCGGTCAGGCGGTGGGCGTGGCGCGCTCCTCGATCAGGTGCAGGGCACGCTTGAGATAAGGGGCGAAGCGCGGGTAGTTCTCGCTCATTGGGAAGTGGCCGATGTCCTTCATCTCTATGAACTCCGCGCCGCGGATCTGCTCCGCGGTGCGTCGTCCGTCCTCGGGCGTGGTGAGGTAGTCGTAGTCGCCGGTCAGCATGATGACCGGGCACCGTTCTCCGTCGATCTCGCCGAGCCGGTTCCGCAGGTCGTGGTCGACGGAGTAGAAGTACAGGTCGCCCTTGAACGCCTCCGAGCCCTGGCTGTAGTAGAACCAGGTGGCCCAGCGGTCCGCGTCGGGCGACTGCGGCGCCATGAGGTCCCACACGCCGCTGGCGCACACCTGGGCCGCGTTGGCGTGAGGGTGCTGCCACCAGTCCAGGTAGAAGCCGGGAGAGTAGTCGGCGGCCTCGACCGGTATGACCGCCTTGAAACGGTCCGGGTGACGCAGCGCGAGCTGCAGGGCCACGTTGCCGCCGAACGACGAGCCCATGAAGATCGGGTCCTCGAGTTCAAGGGCGTCACAGAAGGCGGTGATGAAGGCGACGTAGTGGTCGGCGGTGAGCTGGTACTCGGACTTCCACCACTCCTGGTTCAGGGGCGGATCGGTCTTGCCGTGCCGGGCGAGGTCGTAGGCGATCACACGGTAGTTCTGCGTGATCTCCTCGTCCTCCAGCAGATCGCGCCACTGGTGGTTGTGGGCGCCGGCGGTGTGCTGACACACCAGGGGCTGTCCCTGACCGTTCTCGAGGTAGAAGACCTTGTACTCGACACCTTCCACGTCGATAGTGACGTAGCGGCCGGTCACCGGAGAAATGCGGGGAGAAGTCATCGGATTCCTTTCAATGCGAATTGAATCGGAGTCAGCCCAGCGGGCCGGTGACGCGCAGGAGTTCCAGTTGCCGGGTGAGGCAGCGCAGGTTCTGCATGAGGACCAGTAGGTCTCCTTCCAGGCGCATGCCACTGCGGAAGGTCGCCGCCCAGATGCCGTGGTGCATGGGGGGCGGAGTGGGCCGGCAGAAGCCCCGCCAGGTCTCGGCGTCGGCGCGGATCGCGAAGTCGTAGCCCGTCAGAGGCTCGGGGTCGACGATCAATTCCTCGACCTGCCCCCGGTGCATACGCACCAGAAAGGAATGGTCCTCCATGTCGAGCAGGTAGGTGCACGAAAAAAATGCACCGTGCGCCTGCAGTTCCTCGTCACCGTCACTGAGCCGACGGAAGTAATCCACCGGCTGCTCCGTTGCAGTGGTCATATCGCTCTCCTCGTAAATACGAAGTTTTCGTGGCGAAGTTTCCGCAACATTAATACTGCGAATTGGTGGAAGCCCAATACTTGTTCGGCTGCGATCGATAACCAGGAGCTATCGATCGAAAGATGGTGCTGGGCAAGGGCGAGACCCGGAAACGGAGGTAGCATCCCCCCATGGAGCTGGATATGCGCGTGCTCAGGTACTTCGTCGCCGTGGCCGAGGACCTGCATTTCGGTCATGCCGCCAGCCGGCTTCACGTCTCTCAGCCTGCGCTCAGCGTCCAGATCCGCAAGCTGGAGCGCATGTTGGGTGTGGACCTGTTCAAGCGCACCAGCCGCCGCGTCGAGCTGACCGAGGCGGGCCTGGCGATCCTCGAAGAGGCACGCGCGACGCTGGCCGCGGCCGACCGGACCCTGGCGGTGGCACGCAGCGCCGCCCGCGGCAAGCGTCGTCTCACCGTGGGTTTCGTGGCCAATGCCGCCGCCGAGCTCACTCCGGTCATTCTGCAGGAGTTCGGGCGTCTCCACTCGGGCGTCGATATCCATATGCGGCAGTACGCGTTCACCGACCCGCTCGCGGGCCTGGGCAACGGGGAAGTGGACGTGGCGTTCGTCCGGCCTCCCGTCCAATCGGGCCCGACCATCGAAAGCGCCACGATTCTGAGCGAGGAGCGGGTGTTGATTCTCTCCGAGAGCCATGCGCTCGCCCAGCAGCCGTGGGTCACCGTGGACATGCTGCTGAACGAGCCGTTCGTGGCCCGCCGGGCCCCGCGCGACTGGCGGGACTTCTGGCTGGGCGTCGACCACCGCGGGGGCCACGAGGCCCGGATCGGCGCAGAGGTGTCCACCGTCGACGAGTGCTTGGAGGCAATCCTCACCGACCGGGGCATCGCCTTCACCCAGGCGTCGTCGCAGCGGTTCTACGCCCGCCCCGGCCTCGCGTTCGTTCCCGTGGCAGGACTGTCCGGCAGCACCGTGGCCGTTGCCTGGCGCCGGGACTCGGCCGGTCCGCTCGTGGACGCCTTCGTCTCGACCGCCCGTGTCGTGGGTGGCAGCGGCTGCACGATTCCGGCCCCGGACCGTCCGGCCCCTGCCTGGCCTGCGGGCGCGTGAGCGGTCCCTGAGGTCGACGCCTGGCCCCCGGCCCGGTCGATCAAGGCCGAAACGGCCCGTGGCCGATTTTTTTGCCTCGTACGTCTGCTGCCCTGAATGGAAAGGTGAATTTTACCAACGGTTGGAGTTACCGAGGGGGATTTCCGTGATCAAGACAAAAAGCTGTTCACCGGGGGTTTCGTATTATCCCTGGCGGCTTCCGCGCTGATTGTCGGAACGGTGGTGGTGGCATCCCCGGCTCAGGCGACGCCGGCCGACTGCCAGCGGTACCTTGCGGATCGGGGCTATGCACTGACCGACGCGAGGATCAACGGGTGTGCGTACGGTGCGAAAACGCAATGGCTGTGCTGGCCTCGATTCGTCAGTGGGTTTCGGCCGTTGATTGGTGCAGCTGTTCGCCCGTAATATCCTCTGCCGTTGGAGGACGGGCCGTCGCGTGACGCTGCGGGGTGCGCCGGGTTCCACGGGCCCGGGGACTGCGCGTTCTCCTCCTTGCTGGTCCTCGTCAGGGCGTGAGCCGGCCGTCAGGTGGGGGCCGGAAGCTGAGCGAGTCTGTTCCAACTGGTGGTGAACGCCGCCCCACAGGGCCAGGTCCGCTCGATGCGCAGGATGCGACGGCGAGCGTGGCGCGCCAGGCGGGCCGGAAGATGATAGAGGCGTAGGCGCATCGTGTTCGGCTCGGCGTCTTCGAGGCCGTCCTGGTCGTGCAGGGTGAGCAGCCGCAGCCAGGCGTCGAGATCGGCGGCGAGGTTCGCGGCCAGCATCCAGCCCGTGTTGATCTGCCACGACTGTGAGGGCAGGTTCGCCAGCCCCATGGCCTTGTTGGTGCGGACGCGGTCTTCGACCTCGGCGTGGTCGCGGTGCAGGGCGTCGAGGAACTGGATCTGGTGGGAGCCGGCGATGCCCCACATGTGCCGAATGTTCGTCGCCGTGATCGAGTAGCGCCAGCCGGTCTTCTGCTCGAAGGCGGTCAGTTTCTTCACGTGCCGCCGGGACGGGCGCACGCGGCGGACGATCAGCCGCATGCCTGCCGGCCAGCTGCCGCGGGTGTTCAGCCCGGTCAACTCCGCAACCTGGTAGCCCGCTTGGAGATCGCCGTCCTGCTTCAGCGAGGTCTCCCAGGCGCTTTCGGGGAGCTTCGCGATCGCCGTCTCGTCCTCGGGCGTGATCTTCCAGCCGACTGTGTAACGGACTGTGCGGCGCTTCGTGTTCAGCGCCTCCAGGTGTTGAAGCAGGCCGTGGGTAGCGCCCGCGCCGTCGACGCGGACAAGGATCTTGGACTGGGAAGAGTGCGGTATCTGATCCAGCGCGGCGGCAAGGACGCGGACGTGGTCGTCCACGGTGTTCGCCCCCGCGTTGCCCGCCCGCAGTTCCATCGCGAGGTTCTCGCCGGTGTTCGCCGGCCAGCCGCCCAGCGGGTGGAAGCCGAACGTGCCCTTGAACGTGGCCGCGGCCCCTTGTTTCCTGGACGCGCTCGTGATGACCGTGGCGTCCAGGTCGACGACGATCCAGCCCGTCAGCCTCCGTCCGGCGACCGTGAGCCACGGGAAGCCGCCGGGCCGCAGGTGGAGCAGCATCCATACGTGCCGACGCACCCGCCGCCGCACCTTCGCGATCTTCCTCAGGGCCTTGTCGTCGAGTTCGGCCAGCAGGCGGCGCATCGTCGAGTCCGAGGCCGCAGGGCCGAACAGGCCCTGGTGGTGAAGCTGAAGCTGCTCGGCCTCCAGCAGGCTCCGCGCCCCGAGCACCATCGCGACGGCGAGCTGGACGAGCGCCCCGGCCCGTTCCCGCCACCCGGCACTCGTGCTGGTGGGAAGCACCCCGGCCAGCCCTCGTGTCAGTCCCGTCCGGTCCGCCAGTTGGCGCAGCAGCACCGCCCCCGCATGCCCGACCAGCCCCTTTCCGTCGGCTGCCACGGACAGCCCACGGTCCCACCCTGTACGCTCGCTCACCAGAAAGGTGTCCTGACTCCTGCACCGGATACGACCTAGACACTCGCATCCTCGCAGGTCAGCGGCACCTTTCTGCTGTCAGTGCGTCAGCTCACCCAATTCCGCTGAATAACCGGGGTTAATGGTAATGGGTGAGCCGAGAGGAGTGCGGTAGGTGAGGTCCCATACCCGAACGGTCCCGTCGGTGCCGCCGGTCACGGCGATGGGCCTGCCGTCGAGGCTAGTGCACGCTACTGACTGCGCCCTGTGGCGACGTGCGGTTATTGGCGGGCCCAGGGGGCTGCGGGAGGCGAGATCCCATACCCGAATCCTGTCGCGTTCGCCGGTCACAGCGACGGGTTTGCCGCCGAGGATGGTGCATGCCACGGCGGAGACCGACGACGCCATTACCGGGCCGAGTGGGGTGCAGGAGGCGAGGTCCCACACCCGCAAGTCGCCGCCGGTCACGGCGACGGGGTTTCCGTCGACGACGGTGCATGCCACCGGAGGCGTCGAGATGGCGCCGACGTCCATGGGCGAGCCGAGTGGGGTGCAGGAGGCCAGATCCCACACCCGCACCGTCAGGTCGTGGCTAGTGGTGACGGCGATGGGTGTTCCGTCGAGGCTGCTGCACGACACCGCGGACACGTAGCTGGTGTGTCCGGTCAGGGTGTCGCGTAGTGCCGGGTCTAAGTCGGCTCCAGTGGCCCACCGGGGAGCCCATTGGCCCTCTCGAATGCCGTCGATCAGTTGTGTCTGCAGAGAGACGGCGCCTGCGCGTGCGGCATCGAGGGCGAGGATCTGACGGCGTACGGCTGGTGTGGCGGCCGCATGGAGGTTGACTGAAGTGCGGTAGATCGCTGCGGTCAATTGGGCGGGGTTGGTCTGGGTGTGCTGGAGATGCCGAGTGAGGTGGCGTGGTGTGGCGTGGACAAGGTACTCAGCATCGGAGAGCAGGGCGTCGAGCTGCCCTGCGGCAGCTGCGTGGCCGGCCAGATGGTCACATGTGTACGCTTCGGCCGCAGACCAGTCCCTCTCCCCATCGGGTCTACTAACGTCCTTCGTGAGTGCGGTAGTGATCGCCGCCTCGGGTGCGTCATGGACACACCATTCACGCAGGTGCTGGTCGAGGGCATCGTGGTATAGCCGATACATGTGCGACCCCGAGCCGTCACTGACCCGCTCGACGAGGTAGTGCGCCGCACTGTCGAAGACTTCCTCCAAGTCGCGGGCCGTGTACCCGGTACCGCGACCGAGTGCGTTCGCTATCTGCAGCCAGGTGTCGCTGCGAGGAAGGCCGTCTCCCCGGGCGAAACCAGCGTCGCGCCGAACTTCCCGTCGACCGCCACTCCGAAGGTCACCTCTACCTCCTCCGGCGGCGGGTCGATCGCGCGCAACTGGGCCAACGCTCCCTCGGCAGCGGACCGTACGCCCGCCAGGGCCCCCTGCCAGGTATCCGCCGCCGCCCTGGCGATCCGGTCACCGGCGCCAGCCCGGACCAGTCCGCTGTCGCCGTTGCCACTTGCCTCGTCAGGGACTTCAACGTAGACCCGTCCATCCTGGCCTGCCGCAAACTCCACTACTGCCACGCCTGTGCACCTCCGTGCCCAAGTGTTCCATCCGCCTGCCGTTCAGAATGAGTTATCGAGATGCAAGGTCAAAGGCGGCAGGCTGAGCATCCGGAAGCTAATCGGCGGTTATTGCGGGTGGGGGGCCTTGACCCGGAATCCTGGACCAGCGGGTTGGATGACGGAGCTGACGGGGCGGTCGCCCATGAAGTCGCCGGGACGGCCCTCGACTCGGAGGGACGTCGAGAGACTGTTCTGGCGAGAGATAGCCAAGGGACTGACCAGTGAGGATGCGGCCGTCGCTGTCGGGGCGGCGCCGGCGGTGGGCACCCGGTGGTTCCGGCACGCCGGCGGGATGCCGCAGATCGATCTTGCCGTCTCGGGCCGCTACCTCTCGTTCGCCGAACGCGAGGAGATCGCCCTGTTGCGCGTGCAGGGCGCCGGAGTATGGAAGATAGCCCAGCAGCTGGGTCGGGCACCCTCGACGATCTCCCGGGAGCTGCGGCGCAACGCGGCCACCCGCGGTGGCGAGCTCCACTACCGGGCCTCGGTCGCGCAGTGGAAGGCCGACCTGGTGGCTCAACGGCCCAAGGAGGCGAAGCTGGCCGGGAGCGAGCGGCTGCGGGAGTACGTCCAGGACCGTCTGCTGGGCGTAGTCCGAGCCCCGGACGGCACGGTGCTTCCCGGGCCGCAGGTTCCTGAATGGAAGGGGCGCAACAAGCCGCACCGCAAGGACCGCCGGTGGGCGAACGCCTGGAGCCCGGAGCAGATATCGGCCCGCCTGGAGATCGACTTCCCTGAGGACGCATCCATGCGTATCAGCCACGAGGCGATCTACCAGTCCCTCTACGTCGAGAACCGCGGTGGCCTCAAACGCGAGCTCGTCGCCTGCCTGCGCACCGGCCGCGCCCTGTCGGCCGTTCCGACCGAGCCATTCCCCATCAGCACCGATATGGAGAGAGTTATTCCGTTTAGCCTCGATCTTTCGTGTGGGTCCGTCAGCTTGCTGACGGACCCTTTCGGCTGGTTCGGGGCGGAGATTTCTGCAGGTGTGCAGGCCGGCGGCCCGGCTGTCGCGTCGGGTGGGCGCCGGGTTCCACGGCTCCGGCCGGTGTGGTGTTGGTCGTAGGGGCGGGATCGTGCTGGTCAGCCGGGGTTGGGAAGGACGTCGAGTCGCGCCAGCGCGTCGGTGATCACGCTGGTCCAGGGCCAGTGCCCGGCGAAGCGGAGGATGCGACGCCGACCGGTGGTGACCAGCTGGGCGGCAGCGGAGAACAGCCGCAGCCGCAGGCGGCGGGGTTCCCACACCCGGGCTTGGCCGGTGAGGGCGAGCATCGGCAGCCAGGCGAGCAGATCGAGGGCGATCTGGATGATCTCCAGCCAGATCTGGTTCTGCGCACTGTCGTGCAGGGGCAGGTTGCGCAGTCCGGTGGCGCGGGCGGCGCGGATGCGGTCCTCGGCGCGGGCCCGCTGGCGGTGCCGCAGCTCCAGAGCTGCGATCGCGGTGTCCTTGGTGTTGGTGGCGAACGCCGTGAGCCGCATGCCGTCGGCATCGGTGAAACGCAACTGGGCACCGGGATGCGGGCGTTCCTTGCGGACGATCAGCCGCATGCCCTTTGGGCCAGCCGTCCAGCACGTCGCCGGCGAGTTCGGCGGCCCAGGCACCGTCACGGATCTCACCGCCGGGTTCGACAGCCGGTGTCCACGCCGGGGAAGGGATCTTCAGCACCGCCTGGTGGATCTGCTCGGTGATGGTCATGCCGGCCGAGTACGACAGCCACCGCCCGCGCGCGGTGAGCCAGTCGAGGAACTTGTGGGTACCGCCGGCGGAGTCGGTGCGGATCAGGGTGCGCCGGCCGCGCCGGAACTTCCCCGGCAGCTGGGCCAGTGCCACACGGGTGATCTCGATGTGGTCGGCGGCGCTGTTGCTGCCCGCCCTGCCCGGCCGCAGCAGCCCCGCGACCGGCTCTCCGGTGCCGCCGCGTCCGTGGTCGACGAAGGCCATGAGCCGGTGGTGGCCGTATGTCTTCTTCCAGGTCCGAGTGGCGTCCTCCTTGTCGGAGTGGGCCAGCACCAGCACGCCGTCGATGTCCACGATCACCTGCCCGTCGGCGTGCGGAGCCTCGGGCCCGGCCAACTGCCAGACCCGGTCACGGACTTCGGACCGTGCGGCGCGGATGGCGGCCAGTGCCCGAGAGCCCGCTGCGGCGAGCGTGTCGACCAGTCGGGAAACAGTCGGGTCGGAGGCTACCGGCCCGAAGACGGCCGGTTCGGCCCGCAGCATCGCGACATCGGCCAGGCAGTCCCCGCCCAGGGCGGTCGCCAGCGCGAGGTCCACCAGGATCTTGCCCGGGTCGTGCACCGCCCGCGGCTTGCACCACGGCGCCAGGGCCGCGGATATCGCCTGATCCAGGCCGGTTTTGCGAACCGTCTCCACCAGCAGCACGGCACCCGCTTGCGAGACCACCGCACGGCCGTTGCCCTGGACTCGGACAGGCGGATACGACCCGCTACGCTTCTTCACCCGGGGAGTGCTTCTCTCCTGGCGACGAACAGGACCTTCGACAAGCCCTATCGTCCCAGCTCAGAGCAATGCCGGTGATTTAGGGCGTTTCTGCAGGTGAGGACGGGTGTCTCGGGTTCCGCGTGACTTTGAGTGAGTAGCTGACGTGGTCGGGAGCGCGGGGCTCATCCCGGCGTTTGGCTTCGAAGGTGTTCCTCGGTGGCTTCTTGAGTCGTTGGCAGCGGCGGTCGCGGCGGGGCGGCAGGAGGTCGTTGAGGAGTTCCTGGACGACTTCGAGTCTGGCCGCGCGCAAGACGTGCGGGCTCGCTGCGGTCTGTCCGGCGGTCTTGAGCCGTGCGAGCTGAACTGTCGTGGTGAAAGAAATCCGGTCGGGATCGACCTCGCCCTGTTCGGCTGCGTGGACTTTGAGCGCGCACAGTGCCTGGTAGACGGTGAGGAGCGCGTAGATCTCCTGGCAGATGAGCTCGGGGGTCTTGGACCGCAGGATGAAGCCGGCGCCACGCAGGCGGTTTTTGAGTTCGGCGAAGCCGTTCTCGATCTCCCAGCGCTGGTGGTAGAGCTGGGCCAACTGCCGTGCGGGCGCGTGCCTGTGGTCGAGCAGGCTGGTCGCGAGACGGAACTTCTCGACCTGCACCGGACCGTGATGGGGCCGGATCGTGACGGTGTAGTCGACGATGCGCACGAGGTGTCCTTGGGGCAGCCCTGTCGGGGTGCGGCCGTGGAAGCGGGCGTTGCCCAGGCGCTGGCCTTCGGCCGGGGTGGGCATGACGGAGACGTACGAGCCGTCGGGCAGGACCCATAGTGGTGGCAGGACGAGGTTCTTCTTGATCCGCCAGGCGAGGTGGCAGCCGGTCGTCTCGACCAGGCCCCATAGTTCATGGCCGGCGAAGTTGCGGTCGGCCAGCAGCAATATGCCGGGCCGCAGGGAGGCGAGCAGGCGGCGGGCGAGTTTGTGCTCACTGAACCTGGCGATCGAGTCGAAGGCCGCGTCGATGACCGCGTGGGTGCCACACTCGATCAGGGCCATCATCCTGACTTGTGGGTTGCCGCTCTTGTTGGTGCCGTCGCGGCCGGTGAATCCGAACGTGGCGGCATTCTCGGGGGTGTCCGGCACGTCCAGCGCGGTACCGTCCCAGGCGACCAGCCGCAGGCCGAAGGCGAACGCTCCTGGGGTCGTGGGTGTGGCCTGGGCGCCGCACCCACGTTCGAAGAGCGCCTGGAACGGTTTTTCTCCCAGGCGCTGGCGGGCTCTGGTGAGGGCCGAACTGGTGGGCAGGCGCTGAACGAGGCCGCACGGCAGGTGCCGCAGTCTGTCGGTCAGGGTTCGCAGGACCGCCCGGTATCCCGGCGGTCCGGCGCTGTCGGAGCCGCTGAACAAGCACAGAGCCAGAACGAAGTAGACCACCGCGCGGGCCGGCAGAAGCCGTCGGCGGCGCTCGAACTTTCCGGTCAACTCCAGGACCTCGTCGACCACTTCGGGGGTGATCTCCTCAGTGAGCACGCCCAGCCGGATCCGGTCCCCGAACTGCGGCTCCCGTCCCCTTCGGGGGCTTCGAGGAGGCACCGGCCGGACCGCCGCGGTGACGGTTGAGGCAGTAGCGATGGCAGACTGAGCGCTCAACGGGGCTCCCTCGCAGACAGTCGGATCTTGGTCGATCTTCTGTCCTACTGGGAGCCCCGTTGCCCTGTCTTGAGATCATCTGGCGCATCATCAGAACGTGGTCGATCGCACTATGCATCCCAGGTGCCAACTCACCCAAACCGACCGTCGCCGAGCGCTCTACCTGCACTGATGCGCTAAATCACCGGCATTGCAGCTCAGAGGCACTCCTCGCGTATTTGATCAACCCTCGGACCGCCCCCTTCGTGAAAGCCCGAGGTTAGTGGGCGCGTGCGGCAAGAACGGGCCCCCACTCCATCCACTGACGGGATCACAGCGACGGAGCGAGGGACGGCGCGTCACGCCGGACGCGAGGACGGAGCGAGTGGCTATTCGCCGCACTCATGGGCGGCCGAGTCCACCACGACGCGGTCCAGCAGAGACCGCAGCTGGGCCTGCTCGGCCTCGGTGAGGTGGCCGAACAGCTCGCGCTCGGCCGCGCCGACTGCCTCGTCGATCCGCCCCAGAGCCTCCCGGCCGGCCGCGGTGACCTCCACGATGTGGCGGCGCCGGTCGGCCGGGTCGCGGCGTCGCCCGCACAGGCCGGAGGACTCCAACTCGTTGAGGATGGCGACGAGTTGACTGGGGTCGAGATCCATGGCGACGGCCAGGTCTCGCTGGCTGACGGCGCCGGGGGCGAGCTGCATCAAAGTCATCGCGTTGCGCGGGTGCAGACCGGCGACGGCCAGGGCGGCACGGATGCGCGCACCGGTGAGCTCCCCGCGAAAGGACAGCAGGAAGCCGAGGCGGTCGTCCGGGTGCGCTGGTGCCATGCGCCTACGGTAGCAGCGGTCCAACTTTGACCGGGCCTAAATCATGGAGTAGCTTCAACGATTCATGAGCAACCATCATTGAAGGATCACCATGTTCATCGGATATGTCATCGTCGCTGCCCTCCTCGCATTCGCCTCCGCCGCGTCCGCCGTCCTCACCATCACGCGAAACCCCCAGGTCATGGGCAGCATGACGAAGGTGGGCGTTCCGGAGTCGTGGCTGCCCCGGCTCGCCACCGCGAAGGCGGCCGGCGCTCTCGGGCTGCTCGCGGGACTGGCCATTCCCCTGCTCGGCCAGGCCGCGGCCGTGGGCCTGGCGCTCTACTTCATCGGCGCGGTGATCTTCCACCTGCGCGTCAAGGACTTCGCGGTGGCACCGGTCATCGTCCTCGTGCTGCTCGCGGCTGCCGCGTTCGTGCTGCGGACTGCTTCGCAGTGAGCAGGGCCGGGGACTGGCGCGGTGGCTTCCGCTCCGTTTCCAGCCCCCGCCGCTTCAAACCGTGCGTGCAGTCCTCCCGCACACGACTTTCCCACACCGTTCACCGACTGGCACGCGCCGTCACCCTGTGCACGTTTCCGATGAGGTGGTAGACCCCGAGCCGGGTAATCAATCCGTAAGTGAACCGGGTGGTCCAGTTCTGGCCTCGGAGTCTGTGTTTCCCGGCTGGCGAAGACGGCCAGCAGCTCATGGACGTAGCCGTCGACGGCATTGAACTTCCGTCCCGAGTGTCCGCTGCGGAAGTACGCCGCCCAGCCCCGGAGCACGGGGTTGAGGCCAGCGACCACGGCGGCCACCGGCCGTTCGGTCTTCGAACGGCCGGTGGCCGCGCGGACCTTGTCCCGCAGGACCCGCATCGCTCTGGCCGAGGGCCAGCGTTGCAGGTAGAACCTGCCTCGCCATTTCCACGATTCCATCTTCCGGTGGTGGAAGCCGAGGAAATCGAGGCAACGGGAGCAGTACGGGATGGTTCCCGTGTTCACGGTGAATCGGTCGATCAGTCCGGCATCCAGCTTTGCCCCGGCAGCGTCGCCACGGTTACGCCGCAGGCTTTCACCGTGGCCTCCCCACCGACACGCCAAGTCGGCTACGGTGTCAGCCCACCCAGCGAGCAGACTGTGCACTGCAACCCGGCCCATATCCACCACATTTGAGCCGGTGCCACGCTTACGGGGCTTTACCGCTGATTCCTCTCGTATGCCCTCTGATCTCGCTCGCCGGACCCGGCCCGTCTGGCAGCTCCAGGCCGTCCCGGCATCGTCAGCGCTGCTTCCCGCCTTCCCCGGCGTCTTCCGGGTCGGACTGCGCTCAGCTCCCACCAGCCTGCTGCGACAGGGGGCGAGGAGATCTTGCACCTCCTTCGATTCATCGCGCCTTACGGCGCACAGGCGCCTCATGGCGCACTGGAACCGGTCGGCGACCTGCAGAGCTTCGGGAGCACCGCGCCGGGCACCTTCGGCGTATTCATTCGCGTGAGGAGGAATTTCACCTGTGCATTTGCGGACTTCGGCGCGGGCCGGGTGAAGACCTTCCGCTCCGATCGTGCGAGGGGCCTGCCCGTGCGACTCACCCACGTGCTGCTCGTACTGGTCGGGAGAGGTGCCGGTGGGCGGGAGCATCGCGTCGTCGAGCACGTCAGAGCCCACGGCCACCTGGTGCCAGGCCCGCTTGAGTGTGTACGCCGATATCTGCATGGGCGTCAGTATGCGACCGGGCACTGACACGGTCGGCTGAGCTGTGATGACTGGGTTGGATGGCAAAGCTCCGCGTCGCCCGGGTTCGATGGCGGCTGACACCTCCCGGCCCGCCTGCCCGGTCCGCTGCCGCTACGGGGCACCGACGAAACTCCCGCACGGCGTCGACGAAGTCGCTGGCAGATGGCACAGCTCGACGACGTGGGTCGCCGCGAGCGACGGGAAATGATCTCCGGCAGCGTGGGAAGCGAGTAGCGCGCGAAGGTGCATCGTCCCTGGTCACCGAGTTTCGTCGGTGCACCGCTACGGCGCTGCAAGGCGCGGGCATGCCTGAATCCATCGCTCCAGCGGGCCGCAGCAGCAAGCCGGGCTCCCATGAACGCCTGTCTGGCCGGCCGACGCCGGGACGCCTTCTTCACGTGGCCCCTGTCACCGGCGCCTCACAGAAGGTGAACAGTCCCGCCTCGACCTCGGTCGCCCAGCCCCGCGCGGCCGGTCACTGACACCACGAAGGCGCCGCGCTCGTTCGCATTCCTGTCGGGGGAAGGGAGGACGTTGCCACGCTCAGCGGCTGCCGTCACGGAAAGTACAAGCGCGCCGGTTTTCGCTCGGATGTATCAACCCCCGGATTCCAGTTCGGTGGCGCGGAGGAAGTCTGCGACCGTGCCCGGCATGCCGGGTGACCGGCAGCTGTTGTTGGGTATCTTTCCGGCCGTCCGTGTCCCGGCCGGGCTCCCGCCGTTGTACGCGCCAGCGCGGCCAGCCGGCGCGTACGGGTTGGGAAACCGCCGCCGGAACCATTCGAGTCGGGGCTGATGCGGGTGGAAGCCGTCGGGCGTGCAGTGCGTACCGGGCGGAGCGTCGCAAGCGGGGGGCACGAGACGTCCAGCACGCTCCAGGATGGAGACTGCGGCAGCGGGCGGCGATTGGCCTTCTTGAGCCCGGCCACGGGAGGCCGTGCCTTACCCGTTGCCCGGGCAACAGTCCGCGAGGATGCGGCTGGGCGGCTGGCGGTCTGCGGCCGGGCGCGGCTGCTTTCGGCACGTGTCTTCCAGGCGTTGATCTGGTCCTGCTGGTGGGAGTCGATCCGTGCACCAGCCTGCGGGGCCTCGTTCACGACTTCGTTGACCAGCTTGCGCATAGCCTCGGGTGACAGCCGGTCTCCGCGACGCTCCAGGATCCCCAGCAGCTTGCGTGCCCGCCCGGCTGCCTGCTCGGCCCGTTCGTCCTGCAGTTCGGCCCTTCGTGCAGTTGCCGCGTCCTGCTGTTGTTTCGCGTGAGCCCTCACAAGGGCATCAGCCGCGGCCATGGTCTCGTTCTCAGCGTCGGTCCGGTCGCGATACGCGACCGCCCGGAGGTGTTTCCGCAGCGTTCTGACCTGCGCGAGATCCGACGCGACGATGGCATCATCCAGTCCGGAGAAAAGTCGGCGGCGCAATTCCGACTGCTTCTCCAGCCAGCGCTCCGCGTCCGAGACCGCGGCTACCAGCTCGGCCTCGATCTCTTCCCCAACGCCGGTCAGATCCGCGATGTTCCGGCACAGCTCAGGAGTCCACCACGAAGTCCACCCTGATCGCGTCGGCCAGCTTGCGCAGCAGCATCTGCGCTCGCGCGCGTGCGTGCGCCCGGGACCCTCCTGACCGTGCCCACGCTCGACGGAGAAACGGGCCGGGTGCTGCGGGACCGCACGATCTGCTCCACCGCCGGTGTCGACAGACCTCGCTCCGTCATTTCGCAGTCGTCCAGCGTGAACCACTCGGTTTCCCGCGCGAACGCCTCGTTGCCGATACTGACCCGGCGGGCGGTGCCTTCGCTGTCGAGGCGGATGCGGTGCACGTATCAGCGGCGGACCGGCGTGTCCCGGTCCACCGGCACCGACAGCCCCAACACCGGCTCGCTCTCGCCGTCCCACTCCGGGGCCACCGCCTGGTCCAGGTGCACCCGCAGCCCCCGGTCCTCGAACCGGATGTCCACGACGGAGCCGACCGGCGCACCGCCGGGTCGAGCGAAGTCGAAGCGGGCCTGCTCGCCCCGCGCACGAATCCCCGGCCCGGGGCGGCGCAGCGATGACGAGATCATGGCCACAGGATCCGGCGGATATCCTCCACCATGCCGGTCACCGATCCGGTGATGGCCGCGCCGGCCCCCAGTGCGGCGAGCAGTCCCGCGCCGAGCGTGCGGAAACGGCCCGAGTCCGGCGGTCGCTGCGCCTCCGCGGCCTGGTCTAGTTCGGCTCGGATGGCCTGCGCCTGCGCGACGGCTTCGGGGCCGGCTTCCAGGGTTCCGCGTTCGGCCTCGCCCCGCACCAGGCGCACAATCTCCTCGGCAATCGCCCGGGCCTGTTCGGCCTGCTGGGCACCGTAGGCGTGGTTGGTCTGGGTGTTGTGTGGGCCCTGCTGAGAGAAGGTGTTGCCGGAGGAGTTGTAGGTGTCGCCGCTCAAGACAGTGTCTCCCATTGCGTTGAAGGCGGATTCCTGCACGATGAGGGTCATAGGGCGCGCGTCGTCCTGCGGCCCGTCCAGCGCCTCGCGGCCGGCCATGATCCCGGCCCAGGAGACGGTGATTCCCCAGGCTCGAGCGTCGTTGTCGAGGGCCTCCCGGATTTGGCTGCTGAGCTGTCGCAGGCTCGTGCGCGCGTCGCTAGTGGTCAGTTGCGCGATGGCGTTGCTGATCTCGTACAGGATGTGCTGATCGAGGGCCTGGATGTAGCTGGCGATACCGTACGTGGCGGTGTGGGGCGAAGTGATCGCGTAGTGCAGGACGACCTGGAGGGCGATCTCGTTGCCGTCGCGGGCCGACAGCACCCTGATGGGGAACGGCACGGTCTGCAACCGCAGGTCCACCCGGTTTCTGATGGCATCCACGAAAGGGATCACGAAGTTGGCGCCGGGATGCAGAGTCCGTGAGTAGCGGCCAAAGCGCTCGACCACTGCCGCACTAGATTGGGGGATGACCTGAATGAACTCCGTCGCGCCCACCGCCCCCACGAGTCCCGCGGCAGCGCCCAGCCACCGCAAGACCGAACTCCTCCTCATGCGCCCCCCTTAGGAAGTCCTTGGGATTAAGTAGAAACCGGCACACAGGACCGGTCAATCTTCTTCTCCTGGAGCAGTGCTGCCGACCGTGGCCTCGGCGGAGTCAAGGATCGCAAAAAGCTACTCAAACGTCCTGGCTGGTCTCTCAAAAATGACCAGTTGTGAGAGTTCCACGAGAGCCCCGGACTCGATCACGTTCCCCAGGTCGCCATTCGCAGAACCCCTCTCGAAACGAGGCGTTGCGCGAGACAGTTCTGACAGACTGGGCGGGTGGACCTGACGTCCGATCAAGCCGCTAACGCGGTAGAACGAAACGAGTGTCTGAAGTGCGAGGCCCCGGCGGGCAGCGCCTGCCGGACCCGCAGCTGGAAGTGCGCGACGAAGTACCACACCGCCCGCTTCATCCTCGTGCCCGCGCTCTGCGAGGAGCTGGAGGTACCCGTACCTGAGGACCGCGGCCCGGGGCGGCCGTGGGCCGCAGGCACGCCCGCTCCGGCGATGCCGGCCGCCGCAGCCGCCAAGCCGATCCGGATCGGCTACGGGCGATAGCCGGGCATGAGACGTGTCCGGTCGATCGACGTCGACTGCGCGCCTGACGGTTTGCCGCCCGCGTCGGCGGGAGTGCGCGAAGCCGTGTCTCACGTAATCGACCTCTAGCCTCGATTCTTCAGCGGTCGCGGGTGCATGACCGACCTGTCGGTTCGCCCTGTTTGTTCCGCGTGATCACGGGCGGGGCCTTCGCGTGTCGCTGCGGCTGCGCCGGGGTTCCACAGCACCCGGAGATGGTGCGGTCTACTCCTTTCCTTGTCTCGTCGGCACTGGCGGGCGAGGCGTCAGGTGATGGCGGACAGGGTGGTCATCCCGTGCCAGCAGGTGGTGAACGCCGTCGCCCAGGGCCAGGTCCGCTCGATCCGCAGCCAGCGGCGGCGGGAGCGGTCAGCGAGGCGGGCGGGCAGGTGGTAGAGGCGGAAGCGCATGGTGTCCGGCTCGGCGTCGGCCAGGTCGTCGATGTCGTGCAGGGCCAGCAGCCGCAACCACGCGTCAAGATCGGCGGCGAGGTTCGCAGCGAGCATCCACCCACGGTTGGCCTCCCACGACTGCGAGGGCAGGTAGCCCAGGCCCATCGCCCTGTTGGTGCGCACCCGGTCCTCCACCCCGGCGTGGGAGCGGTGCAGCACGTCCAGGAATTGAGCGTGGCCCGATCCGGCGATGCCCCACATGGGGCGGATGCTGGTCGCGGTGATGCCGTAGCGCCAGCCGGTCTGCTTCTCGAACGCGGTCAGTTTCTTCAGGTGGCGTCGGGTCGGTCTGACGCGGCGCACGATCAGCCGCATGCCCTGTGGCCAGCTCTCACGGGTGTTCAGCCCGGTCAGTTCCGCGACGAAGCAGCCCTCCTGCAGGCTGCCGTCCTGGTGCGGGGAGGTCTCCCAGGCGGTCTCGGGCAGGCGGGCGATGGCCTGCTCGTCGTCTTCGGTGATCTTCCAGCCGACCGTGTAACGGACCGTGCGCCGCGCGGTGTTCAACGCTTCGAGGTGTTCCAGCAGCCCGTGGGTGGCTCCTGCCCCGTCCGCACGGATGAGGACCTTCGCGGCCGAGGAACCGGGGACCTGGGCGAGGGCGTCGGTGAGCACGGCGATGTGGTCGGCCACCGTGTTCGCCCCGGCATTCCCCGGCCGTAGCAGCATGGCCAGGGACTCGGTGGTGTTCGCGCACCACGCCGCTAGCGGATGAAACCCGAACGTCTTTTTGAAGGTGACCGAAGCCCCGGCCTTCTTCGACGCCGCGGTGATGACGGTGGCGTCGAGGTCGATGACGATCCAGCCGGCAAGCCGCTTGCCCGCCACGACCAGCCACGGGAACCGCCCGGCCGCAGATGCAGCAGACCCCACACGTGCCGGCGCACCCGCGCCCGCGCCTTCGCGATCCGCGCCAGGGTCGCCTCGTCGAGCGCGGCCAGCATCCGGCGGGCGGTGGAGTCCGAAGCCGCAAACCCGAACAACGGCCGGTAATGTAACTGGAGTTGCTCGGCCTCCGACAGGTTCTCGGCCCCGAGCACGATCGCGACCGCCAGGTGAACCAGCACCGCCGCACGGTCCCGCCAGCCGGCCACCATGCTGGACGGCAGCACCCTCGCCAGCGCGTCCGTCAGCCCCGTCCGGTCCGCACACCGACGCAGCAGCACCGCTCCGGCATGCCCGATCAGCCTCTTCCCGTCAGCCACTACGGACAGCCGGCGGTCCCACCCTGTACGCTCAACCACCAGAAAGGTGCCTTGCTCCCGCAGCGGATACGACCTAGACACTCGCATCCTCGCAGGTCAACGGCGCCTTTCTGCTATCGGGGCCTCAGCTCACCCAATTCCACTGAATACCCAGAGCTAGGACTGGGATCCTTCGAGATCGCAGTCAGTCCCTACGATTGCGTAATCCGGTCGCGCAGCCAGGAGTCGACGCTGCTGAGCGCCGTCCTGGCCATTGCCGTGGGGTGGCCCGTGAAGCCGTGGGGTGAGTGGGGGTAGACCCGGAGCTCGACGTCGTTGCCGGCTGCTGACAACCGACCTGCCAGCGCCAGGTTGTCTTCCAGCAACACGTCTGCACGTCCGACGATCAGCAGCGTTGGGGGAAGCCCGCGAAGAACGCCGTAGACGGGAGAGAGGTCGGGAACAGTGCGGTCTTCCACATGGCCGGCGTACGCCTGGATGAAGTATTCGTCCGCGATGCGGCGACCGGCCGGGGTTCGTGCGCTCAAGTCGTAGGTCCCGAATTGGAGCGCAGCGCCGGTGAATCGGCCAACGGCACCTCTGTCTCTCAGCCGGAGCAGGGTAGCCAAGGCGAGTGTGGCTCCCGCGGAGCTCCCGCCGATCGCAAGTCGGGACGTTCCGAAGCGGGCTTCGGCTTCTTCGACAAGCCAGAGCGCCGCCGCTTCACAGTCGTCGGGTGCCGCCGGCCAGGGGTGCTCAGGGGCCAGCCGGTAGTCGACGCTGACAACGGCGAGGTGCAGGGCGTCTGCGAGCTCACGGTTGCGTTTGTCTCCTCGCGCTGCGGAGTCCATGTAGAAGCCGCCGCCGTGTATGTCCAGGTAGACGCCCCGAGGCGGACCGTCGACAGGAGTGAAGATCCTGACAGGGACGCGCGCTTCCGCGGCTTCGATCGTCTCTTCGATGGCAGGCGGATCGGCGGCAGGAGGAGCAGACCTCTTCGCTCGGGCCTCCTTCAGCTCCTCCAGTGAGCTGGGGCCACGGCCTGCCGCCCTCGACTTGTAGAAGTCACGAGCTTCATCGACCTGCTCCGCGGGCACGTCAGCGAACAGTGCGTCCAGTGCGAATCGCACGCGCCCTCCTCATCACTCGGGTCTCAACTCCACGCTATCGAGGAAGTGTGCGGACTGACGCCGCCGGGGTGGCGTCAAGCTGTCGTCGGAGCGTGGTGATGTCGTCGTGCTGGGCTGCCAGGCGGGACAGGGCCGTGGCCTGGAACTCCTTCAGAGCGTCTAGGGTCTGTTGCGAAAGTGGATCTTGAATTGCGATGATCATGGTGTGGCGCGAGGGATCTGACAGATCGGCAGTGGGCTCAGTTGGAGCCGTTGCTGCCGATGGGGAAGAAGGCGGGCAGGCCGCGGACGTGGACACGTCGGCAGCTGATCGACGGGATACGGTGGCGGACCCGAGCGGGCACCCCGTGGCGGGACGTCCCCGAGCGATACGGCCCGTGGGACCGGGCCACGGGCACCTCGTCGGCGGCCTACTTCACTCCGGCGTTGGCAGCGGGACGCCACCTGGCACCGCATCTTCGAACAGCTGCAGGCCCAGGCCGATGCCGACGGACTGATCACCTGGGACGTCTCGGTGGACTCGACCATCGCCCGCGCCGACCGCACGCGGCGGGTGCCCAAAAAAGGGGGATCTGCAGGTCGAGCCGCCGGGCGGTGTCGACGTACTCCTGTGACTGCGCCACCGAGTACGGAGATATCTGCACCAGCCTGAGGGCGGGACGGTCGGGGTCATCTCGCGGGCATGGCGGGGGTGGGGAGGTGAACCTCCAGCACGACTGCGCTGCCGGCCACGGTCCGGTCCTCGTGCATGTTGATCTGCTGGCCGGTTTTGACGTGCGTCCAGTGAGTGGGAGTGAGGGGAACGAGGCGGACAGTGGCCCGGCCGCCAGGCTCCAGAACGGGCATGTCCTCAACCCAGAGCCCGGCGATACTCACCGAAGCGGCCCCGGTGGGTGAGAGGTTCCCGATGTCCCACATGGGTCGCAGAACACCGTGACCGGAGATTGGTGTCTTGCGTCGGGCCTCCGTGGGTGGACGAAGCGTCAGATCCGCCCGGATCATTCCGTTTCGGATCTCGGAACGCCGCCAGTGGCACCAAGCCGCGCTCCGCTCAAGGCCGAGTTGCTCAGCCGCCTCGGCAAGCTGCTCCCAGAACGTCAAGGGCAGCGGTTGCCCGTCTCCGAGCTCCTCCAGCAGGCTCAGAGCGATCTGCCATTCGTCGTGGGCGAGGTAGTCCCAAACGTCTTGCACCGAGATGTCGTTCTCGGTAGCGACCTCTTCCGGGACGAGGAGGGAAGCCGATTCGAGCAGCTCGGTGACATCCATGCGGTCATTGTCGACCACGTTGTCAGGCTGCGTCGTCCCGCTCTCGTTCGATGGCGGCCAGCCGGTTCTTGAGCCGATAGCTGGGACCGTTGATGGAGATCACTCCGCAGTGGTGGAGGAGGCGGTCGAGGATGGCGGTGGCCAATACCTCGTCGCCGAACACCTGTCCCCATTCGCTGAAGGTCTTGTTCGAGGTCAGGATGATCGAGCCCTCTTCGTAGCGCTTGGAGATGACCTGGAAGACCAGGTTGGCCTCCGCGCGGGCGAGGGGCTGGTAGCCGACTTCGTCCAGGACGAGGACCGCTGGCCGCAAGTACGTGCCGAGCTTGTTGGTCAGGCGTCCCGCGGCTTCGGCGGCGGTGAGGTTGCGGACCATGTCGTCGAGGCTGGTGAAGTAGATCGAGTACCCGGCCCGGCAGGCAGCGACCGCGAGGGCCACGGCGATATGTGTCTTGCCCACCCCGGGCGGCCCGAGCAAGGCAGCGTTGGCCTTGGCCTCGACAAACGAGAGAGTGGCGAGGTCTTTGACCTTGCGGGGGTCAAGCTCGGGCTGGAAGGAGAAGTCGTAGTCCTCCAGCGTCTTGTGGTGCGGCAGCCTCGACAGCCTCAGGCCCTGGCGGAAGCGGCGGTCGTCACGGACAGCTAGTTCTTCGGACAGGACCAGGTCGATGAAGTCGAGGTAGGCCATCTTGGCCTCGTCTGCCCGCTGTGCGTACTGGGTCAGGGCCTCGGCCAGGTGGGGAAGGCCCAGCTTGGCGGCCGTGCTGCGGATGCGGGTGGAGACCAGCTCACTCAAGACGATTCCTTCGGCGTTCGGTGGGTGGTGAAGGAGCGGGTGCCGGTCAGCTCGTCATAGACCGACAGCGGCCGGCGGCCGACCTCGACCTGGGTGGCTGCGGCCCGGTTCAGCAGGGCCATGAGCGATCCCACCTCCGGGCCGGAGTCGTCAGACCGGCGGGGTGCGGGCAGGTCGCCGGCCGCTGTGACGCGGCGGCCGGCTCCGGTGGGGAGGCCGCCCCAGTGCTTCTCATCCACGACCCGGGCGCCTCGGCCAACGGCCCGGGGGTGGGTGGCCAGAAGGGTGTCGCCCTGGCGTCGGGAGTCGTGGAGTGCAGCGCGACCTGCGATTTCGTGGCTCTGATCTCGACCAGCTGGCATGGACGGACCCGCCTCGCCAGCACCGAGTAGAGGTTCGCCTCGAAGGCGACGAGGCAGTCCTTGCCGACGTAGCGGAGGTGTCGCTGGGCGACCACGTAGGGGGTGACCGGCAGCGGACGCAGGGCAATGTGGTCGCGGACCGCTCGCAGGCCGATGACCTCGCCGTGAGTGCCGTGGACCTTCGCCCGCCGCAGCGGGACCCAGGCGGTGAACGCGACGTTCGTCTCCTCGACCGAGGAGAAGGCCCGGCCCGCCAGGACGTGGTCGCGGATGATGCCGACCTGCCACTCGACCCGGCCCTTGCCTTGGGGCCGGTAGGCGGCAAGCACGTCAACGTCGAAATCGTAGTGACCGGCAAACGCGACCGCCTCCGGGTGCAGCGGAACAGCCTCGCCTGGCGCGACGTGGCGGCGAACGACGGTCTTGGTGCGGTCGTAGACGATCGACATCGGGACCCCGCCGAAGTGGGCGAACGCCTGACGGTGGCAGTCAAAGAATGTGGCCAGGTCCTGGCTGGTGGTGAAGCAGCAGAACGGATCCCGCGAGTACGACAAGGTCATGTGGAAGGAGTAGACCTTGGGAATCCCGACATGGGCGAGGACTTTGCCCTCGTCACCCCAGTCCACCTGAGCCTGAACTCCGGGCACCACCTCGAACCGGCGGTGCAGACCAGCCAGCTCGCCCGGACTGATCCCGAGCTCCATGGTGGCGAGTTTGCGCAGGTGGAGCGCGGTGGCAAGGATTCGGTCCGCTGGTGTGAGCTTGGCTTTGGCGCCTGTGCCGGCGGCCACCAGGCGCTCGTGACCGCGATGGCTACGGAGGGTTCGCTCACGCTGTAGCTCCATCTCGGGGAGGAGTGCGTCGGCCAGTTCGCCGAACTGCTGGTGGGACATGCCGGTGAGTTCGGGATGCCGCAGGCAATGGGCAGTCACAGGTGCCGGGCTGGGCACTGGCGGCTGGTCCGTCGTGCTGATGACCTTGGATTCTTCCAGTGATGGTTGCGGGTGGAGGGTGTAGTTCCAGTCGCCGTGGAAACGGTGCCGAGTGATCGGCAGGGCGGCGATCTCACCGTCGCTGACCTGGATGCCGGTGGGGTACGGGTTGGTGTCGAGTTCGGCGTGCACGGTCAGACCGGTTTTGGTGGTGGTCGCGGCGATACTCTCGACGATGACTTCGTGGCTGGTCAGGGGCCTGCCGCGCCAGTTCATGGTGATGTGGGAGAACAGCCGGTGCTCGATACGGTTCCACTTCGAAGTGCCGGGAGGCAGGTGACAGACCGTGATCGCCAGCCCGGCCTCAGTGGCGAACCGGGCGAGTCCGGTCTTCCAGGTGCGGGTGCGATACCCGTTGGAGCCGCCTGCGTCGGCAGTGATCAGCAGCCGGTCGGCCGTCGGACAGGTGGCCCGCCCTGCTCCGTTCCACCAGCGGCGGATCGACTCGACCGCGAACGCGGCGGTGTCGTGGTCGGTGCCCACGTTGACCCAGCCGGTGTTCGCGGCGACATCGTAGATGCCGTAGGGCACCGCCCTGCCCAGCTCGCGGTCAGGGAAATCATGGGTGTCGACCCGCACCGGATCGCCTCTCGGCTCCCATTCACGGCCGCTGTTCTTGAACAGGCCGACCAGTTCCTTCTTCTTCGTGTCCACACCGATCACCGGAGCCCCGCCGTCCTGGTGGTCGCGGGCCTGCTCGTTGAGGTAATGGAACTGTGCGTCCCGGTCGGGGTGCTGCTTGCCTTCGAGGGTCTTGGCGTTGCTCTGCAGGCTGAAGCCCTCCTCGCGCAGGAGATCGCCCACCGTGTCCGCGGAGATCTTGTGGCCCTGCCGGGTCAGCTGCCCGGCGAGCCTGCGGGTGGATTTGGTGGTCCAGCGCAGCGGTGACATGGGATCTCCGCGGACGTCGGGTTCGACCAGCATGAGGAGTGCCTCCCGAACAGCAGGGTTGCGGTCGACGATGCGTTTGCGGCCGGCGCCGGGCCGGCGGACCCGTCCCAGCGGAGCCTCTCCGGAGTCGAGTTCCCGCACTCCAGCAGACACAGTGGCTTCACGGACACCGGCGGCACGGGCGACTGCTCTGATCCCGCCGTGACCGGGAGACTGGGCCTCCGCCCCTATCAACAGACGACGCTGCCGCTCATTGAGGTGCGGCAGAATCGCCTCGAACTTGGCCGCCAGCACGGCCCGTTGCCCTTCCAACCCGCTCATACCAGATCAACGAACCACCGAACAGAAAGCCACGAGTTAAAGATCTGCACGCCCTTAGGGAAATTCGCAGAAGCGGGAGCAGGGGTGGGGCGCGGGTGCGGTTCGTATGTGGGCGAGAGCGGGCGGCGGCATTGGTGCTGCCGGTGTCGGGCCGGGCCGCGCTGGGCCGGGGTCAGGATGTGGGGGAGGTCTCGAAGTGGCCCTGGTCGAGGTTGCCGGTGAGGTTGGACCGGGTGGGGTTGCGGTTCGTAAGGGCCGGGTCCGGGTGCTCGATGTCGGGTTGCGGGGCGAGAGCGTGGGGCCGGGGGAAGCCGAAGTGGGTGTCGGCTTCCCCGGTGGGTTACCGGCTGTCAGCAGGTTCGGGTGGCGGCCTGCTGGCCGTCACCGCGCGGCTGGGCCGCACACCGGACGCTCAGGGCTGACGGGCAGAGAACTGGCGGCGCAGGTATCCGTACCAGGCGTGGACGTACCCGGCACTCACCGCGGCTTCGGGGGCGAAGAGGTCCCAGGCGTGGTAGGCGCCGGGGTACAGGTGCAGTTCGACAGGCACGCCGCTGGCCTGGAGCCTGGTCGCGTAGCTCAGGTCCTCGTCGCGGAAGACGTCGAGTTCGGCGGCCGCGATGAAGGTGGGCGGCAGGCCGGTGAGGTCCGTCGCGCGTGCGGGTGCGCTGTACGGCGGCACGTCGTCGGCGCCAGTGCGGTCCCCGAGGATCAGGTTCCAGGCCAGGATGTTGGTCGCGCGGTCCCAGATGCCGATGTCGGTGACCTCGTGGCTGGACGCGGTGGTGTTGCGGTCGTCGAGCATCGGGTAGCTCAGCGCCTGGAACAGCGGCGCCGGCTCGCCCTGGTCGCGGATCATGAGCGCGGTGGCTGCGGCGATGCCCCCACCGCCGCTTTGCCCGGCCAAGGCGACGCGGCTCTCGTCGATGCCGAGCGCGGCGGCCTGACTGCGAAACCAGCGATAGGCGAGCAGTCCGTCTTCGGCGGCGGCTGGGGCGGGAGCCTCCGGCGCGAGCCGGTAGTCGACGGAGGCGACGATGCAGCCGACCTCCAGGACCAGGTGCTTGAGGGTGGGATCATCCTGGGCCGCGTACCCGAGGACCTGCCCGCCGCCATGGAACCAGAGCAGCACCGGAAGCGGCCCGGCTGCCTCGGTGGGCCGCAGCAGCCGGATGGGGAGGGTGGATCCGTCCGGGCGGACCACGGCGACCTCTTCGACCGACACGGACGGCTCATCCGGCATCTGGGCCGCGATCGCCTCGGCGAAGGCGCGGACGCCGGCGCGCGTGCCCTCCAGGTCGCTAAGGTCGAACACCCCCGCCTCCGTCATCGGCACCGCCTTCAGGACCTCGGCGAGTTCGGGGTCGATCCGCTCGTGTGCGTTCTTGGTGTTCATGTCGTTCGTATCCTCTCGGCTGCGCAGCAGCCGGTCGTGCAGGGGAATGGTGGGTCGTTTGGGCCGGTTCCGCCGGGCCGTCTGGATGCGTGGGGGTTGGGCGGATGGAGAAGGGGGGCGGGCTCAGCGCGGGGTGGTCGCGGGGGCGTCGAAGTAGTAGCTCTGGCCGAGGTCGCCGATGAGGCCGGGCTGGACGGGCTTCCAGCCGAGGAGGTCCTGGGTCAGCGTGCTCGAGGACGGGTTGTCGGCCTGGGCGTGGGCGCTCAGGAAGCCGAAGTGGGCCTCGGCCTCGGTCGGCGGGATGCTGACCACAGGCAGGTTCAGCCCGCGGCCGATGCCCTCGGCGATCTGCCGGAAGGTGATCCCCTCGTCATCGACGGCGTGCAGCCGGGAGCCCGCCGGCGCGGATTCCAGTGCCAGTCGGTACAGGCGTGCTGCATCCAGCGTGTGCACGGCGGGCCAGCGGTTGGCCCCGTCGCCGACGTAGGCGGAGACGCCCTTGGAACGGGCGATGGAGATGAAGGTCGGGATGAAGCCGTTGTGGTCGAGCGAGCTGTGCACGGTCGGAGTGAGCCGGACGACGGACGAGCGGATACCGCGTTCAGCGAGGACGACCACCGCGTTCTCGGCGTCGATCCGCGGGCCTGCGTCGAGCGCGTCGGCCTCGGTGAGGTCGTCCTTGAGTCCCGCGAAGGCGAACAGCATTGTTCCCGACGTGGTCACCAGGGGCTTGCCGGTGCCGGCGAGCGCGTCCCCGAGCGTGTCGATGGCGCGCAGATCCGCTGCGACCGCGCCGTCGAAGTCGCCGGCGAACATGGCGTCGTGCTTGAAGGCCAGGTGGATGACGCCGTCGGCCGCGGCGGCGGCCGCGGCGAGGCTGTCGAGATCGTCGAGGTCGCCTCGGTGCACCTCGGCGCCAGCAGCTGTCAACGCGGCGGCGGACTTGTCCGAGCGGGCCAGCCCGACGACCTGGTGTCCCGCTTCGAGGAGTTCGGGGACGACGGCGGAGCCGAGATGTCCGGAGGCTCCGGTGACGAATACGCGCATGGCGTACGCCTTCCTGCTGCGGGCTCCCCGCCGGGGGCGGAGAACCGTGATGTCAGTTCGTGACATCACGGTAGCATCCATGTCAGTCTCTGTCATCACTCTGATGTCAGATTCTGTCATCGGTGTGTAGGATCGGAGCATGAGCCGATGGAAAGCCGACGCACGAGGCCGCTTGGAGAAGGCGGCGATGGAGCTCTACAACGACAAGGGCTTCGAGGCCACCACCGTGGCGGAGATCGCCGCCCGGGCCGAGGTCACCGAACGCACCTTCTACCGGCACTTCGTCGACAAACGGGAAGTCCTCTTCCAGCCCAACGCCCTGGCCGACGTCCTCGCGCACGCCACGGCCACCGCCGCCGCCCCTCTGGCGCCGCTGGAGGTGATCACCCACGCCCTGACCGAAGCCGCTCCGGTCTTCGAAGAACGCGCCGAACTGGTACGGCAGCGCCAAGCCGTCATCGCTGCCAATCCCGAACTGCAGGAACGCGAACTGGCCAAACTGGCCTCACTCGTCTCCGCCCTCGCCCACGCGCTTCGGGAACGCGGTCTGGATACCACCACCGCAGCACTCGCGGCCGAAATCGGGATCGCCGCGTTCAAGGTCGCATTCGACCGCTGGATCAACGACCCCGACCAGCACAACCTCGCCCAGCACATTCGGGCAATCCTGGACGCCACCAGGCACCTCACCGTGCCCACCGACCACGCCGCCGCAACCGACGACGGGAGCCTCCCAGGCGAGCAGAGCGTGGCATGAATGCGGTGGGCACCCCGAGCAAGGGGCCCGCGGCTATCCATCCTCTCCGTCGCCCGTCTCGTCGTCTCTGTACGGGTCACGCAGCCGCCGCAGGCCCGGCACCGGCGGCCGGGTGAAGGCGTAGCGGCCGAGGAAGTTGATGTGGTCGTACTGGAGGGGGGACAGCCGGGCGAGCAACTCGTCGGTGACGGGAAAGCCGTCGGCCGCGAGCTGCTTGACGGCGGCGTCGATGTAGAGGCTGTTGAACAGCACCACGGCGTTCAGGGCCAGGCCGAGCGCGCCGAGCTGGTCTTATCCGAACTTGGCATGTTGACCGCCTGGGGCCGTCTGTCCGTCGATAGGTCGCTGAGAGTAGCGGCCGATTTTCTTGAGGATCGGCGGCCTTCCGGGCGTGTCGCCGAGCCGGTTCTTGCAAGGGTGCCCGACGAGGACGTCACTGGGGCCATGGAAAATGGGGCCTTGACCCCGGAGTTTGAACACGTCTATGCGGCTCGGGTCAGCGTAGTTGATGGTGTGTGGAAGGCGTTCTCGTAGGCGATCGGAGATCGCTGGCCAGCGGCAAGCTCCGCCTGAACCGCGTCACCGCCAGGCTGCGGCACCACCACAGGAACGGAGTGGGCACCGAGGCGGCGTCCGTCGGCGGCCCGGATCCAGTTGCGCAGCGTCTCGGTGTTCACTCCGAGATCGGCGGCGACCGACTTGATCGTCGCTCCCGGCCGTGAGCGGTACAACGCGACCGCGTCCGCCTTGAACTCGGCGGGGTAGTGCTTCATCCCCACAGGGACTCCGTTCTCCTGGACCATCAAGATCCAAGTGTCTCCGGTGTTCAAACTCCGGGGTCAGGGCCCGTTAAGCGTCAGCCCTGATATCAAACGCCCGCTGGCAGTTCCGGATCTCTCCGCTGTGCTCGACGGTCCAGTCGTAGAGCAGGCCGAACGGCTCGCGCAGGGACTCGCCCAGGGGCGTGAGCGAGTACTCGACGCCGACCGGTGAGGTCGGCAGCACCGTGCGCCGAATCATGCCGTTGCGCTCGAGACGGCGCAGTGTCTGGGTGAGGACACGTTGCGTGATGCCCTCCAGACCTCGCTTCAGTTCATTGAACCGGGTGGGCCGCTCCAGCAGCGCCATCACCATCATCGACCACTTGTCCGCTATCTGGTCGAGGATCGGTCGGCTGGGGCAGTCCGCCCGGAAAACCGTCCGTTTTTCGGCGTCAACGCCGTGCAGATTGGTGTCCTTCATGATCCTTGGTGCTCCCAAAGTGCGTTCTTGACCATCTGGGCGCCGTCGCCGACGGTAGGTATGCATTGCAAACCTACATGCCCAGCGGTAACCAACGGAGAATCTCATGACGAACGATGCCTACTCGACCCTGCGTGTGAGCAGCGAACACGGCGTCGCCCGGATCGTCCTCGACAATCCCCCGGTAAACGCGCTCGGAACGACGATGATGCGCGAGCTGCGGACGGTGCTGACCGGCCTCAAGGACGATTCATCCGTCCGCGTGATCGTCTTCTCGAGCGCCGACCCGGAATTCTTCATCGCTCACGTGGACATGCACATCGGGGAAGAGATGGACGTCCTCCAGGAACTCGCCGCATCCGCGCCGGCCGACGTCAACGTGTTCCAAGCGATCGGTGAGCTGATCCGCCACCAGCCCCAGGTGACCATCGTGAAGCTCGCCGGGAAGGCACGCGGAGGCGGCGCGGAATTCGTGGCCGCAGCGGACATGACATTCGCCGCCATCGAGACCGCTGGACTCGGTCAGATCGAAGCGCTCATGGGCATCATCCCCGGCGGAGGCGGAACGCAGTACCTCCGGGACCGCGTGGGCCGCAACCGCGCACTGGAGGTGGTTCTCACCGCCGACCTGTTCGATGCCGAGACCGCAGCGTCCTACGGCTGGATCAACCGGGCCCTGCCGGCCGACGAGCTCGACGAGTACGTCGACCGTGTCGCCCGAAATCTCGCCGCGCTGCCCGACGGTGTTATCGAAGCGGCCAAGAGCGCGCTGCCCGCCGATGACTTCAAGGAAGGACTCCTCCGTGAGAACGAGGCTTGGGCTTCTACGTTCAGTCTGCCGGCCGCTCAGCACCTGATCAGCGGGGGCTTGCAGGACGGGGCGCAAACACCGGCCGGCGAACGCGACCTTGAGGGACTGATGCGCAGCGTCGCGCGCTGATTGCCGGACGGCCACAGGACACATCACCGCACTGCCCTACAGCCGTCCTGTTCGTCCATCCAGCCACTTAGAGGATGTCTCATGTGGTGATGCGGTGAGTTGGGGCATCATTGCTGCTTGTGGGTGTCGATCTGTCGCAGCGGCTGGTTCCTGACGGTCTG
>NZ_JBIAXM010000058.1:0-32830 GCF_042896695.1 Streptomyces sp. NPDC001270
AAGATCCTGGCCACCTGGACCGGCGCCTGCTCGATATGCGGCCAACCCGCGCCCACACCCGAACCCCACCACAAGACCTAACAAAGCCCTACTAGGCCGGAGAGAAAATCTGAGCCAGATATGACCAGCCAGATCGAGGAAGAACGACATACGATCTTGAATCGTGGAGAAAGTGCGCCATCAGTTGAATGAACCGGACAGCCGGATCGCCGCCGCGATGCTGGCCGCTCCGCGCGCCTCCTGGCGCACGGTCGGCCGTGCTCTGGGCCTCTCGGAGCGCACCGTCGTACGCCGTGTGGCACCCCTGTTCGGCGACGGCACGCTGCGCGCCACCGCCGTACGCAACCCCGTGCACTTCCCCGAGTTGATTCCGCTGGCCCTGCGCATCCGCTGCCGGCCCAACCGGATCAGCGCCATCGCCGCCACCCTCGCCCGCCGTCCCGACACCATCTGGGTCGACGTCCTCGGCGGCGGCGACGAGATCTGCACCATCCTGCACCTGGACGGACCGGACGCCCGCAACAACCTCCTGCTGCGCGACCTGCCCGCCACCCCCGCGGTCCAGTCCTGGACCTCGCACGTCCTGCTACGGGTCTTCCCGGCCGCCTTCGACTGGAGCGGCGGCCTGCTGACGGAGACCGAACTGACCAGCCTGCGGCCGGACCCGCCCGCACGACTCAGCCGCCCTGCCCTCCAGCCTGTCGACCACCAGCTGATCACCGCACTGATTGAGGACGGGCGAGCCCCCTACACCGACCTCGCGCGCCGCGCCGACACCACCGCCCTCACCGCCCGCCGACGTCTGGAGACACTCGTCGGCGGGCAGGTTCTCAGACTCGCGACCGAAGTCGATCTCGCCCGGCTCGGCGTCCGCGCCGAGGCACTTCTGTGGCTCACCGTCGCACCCGGTGGGCTGGAGGAGGCCGGACAACGGCTCAGCCGCCACCCGCAGGTCCGCTTCACCACGGCGACCACCGGCCCCGCCAACCTCCTCGTAGCCGTCGCGGCAGCCGACCTCGACGCGCTCTACCACTTCCTGAGCGACACCATCGGCGGCCTCGAACACATCACCACGCTTGAGGTCACTCCCATCCTGACCGGGGTGAAGAGGACGGGCCTGGTCCGCCCCGGCAGCCTCTGAGCCGCTCCCAGGTTCCGGTTGGGCAGGACCTCACGGCCGTTCAGCTGTGGACACCCTTCGACCGCCACGAGCACATCCGGCTCGAAGAGGTATTTGACACCGATGAGTGAAGCCGGCGGCATGGGAAGCCGGAGCCCGATCTCGGCGGCGACGGCCTCCGCACCGGCCATGGAATCGCCGACCTTCTCCGGGCTCCACCGGGACACGTAGAACGCCGGGCGCAGCACGTCTGCGAACGACGCGCCCGCGCCGCCAGCCCGACGGAGGTGTTGCGCAGCGCCTGGGCGACCTTCCCGGCCAGATCGCCCGGCGACGGCTTCACAAGCAACTTTGACAAGTTACTTGTGGAGTTTTATCGTTGCATCATGAACGCAGACCGCCCGCCGCAGTCCTCCGCTGCGGCAGCGCAGCGCCTCAATGACGCGATCAAACGCCTACGTGCCCGCCTGCGCGCGGAATCGGGGCAGCACGCGATAGGCCTGACGACCACACAGCTCTCCGTCCTGGCGACCGTGGTACGGGAAGGACCCGTCACCGCCGCCCGGCTCGCCGTCCTGGAGCACGTCAGCGCTCAGTCCATCGCGCAGAGCCTCGCGGTGCTCAAGGCCGCCGGACTCGTGAGCAGCGAGCCCGACCCCGCGGACGGCCGCAAGAAGCTGATGAGCCCCAATCCGTCCGCGACCGATCTGGTGGACAAGCTGCTCGCGGGCCGTGCCGAGTTTCTGACGCGGGCCGTCGACCGGCTCGTCGCCCCCGATGAACGCGAAGACCTGGACAAGGCCATCGAACTGCTGGAGCGCCTGGCCTCGGCCGACCTGGATCAGGAACCCACCGGTGACGGCGGCAGGAGCGGCGGCGCCCGATGAGTACGGCCCCCGCACGGGCCGACACCGCGACCCGCGATCCGCGCCGCAAGCCGTTCGCCTGGCCGTTCACCACGCCGCTGTACGTGGGCTCGGCCCTCAACCCGATCAACAGCTCCATCGTCGCGACCGCCATGGTCCCCATCGCCGCCGACCTGCACGTCTCGATCGGCAGCACCGCCGTACTGGTCTCCTCGCTGTACCTGGCCAGCGCTGTCGCCCAACCCACCGCGGGCAAACTGGCAGAAGCGCTCGGCCCGCGACGGATCTTCCTGTCCGGCATCGTCCTCGTCCTGCTCGGCGGCGCCATCGGCGGCTTCGGCCAGAACCTCGCGATGCTGACTGTCGCCCGCGTACTGATTGGCATCGGCACCTCGGCGGCGTTCCCGTGCGCCATGGTCATGATCCGGCGCCGCGCCGAGGACGCCGCTATGGACGCCCCGCCGGGCGGAGTTCTCGGCGGCCTCGCCATCGCCGGCATGGCCACCGCCGCCGTCGGCCCGCCGATCGGCGGGCTGCTCGTGGGCGCCGCAGGATGGCGCCTGGCCTTCCTCGTCAATCTCCCGGTCACCGCGGTGGCCCTCGTGATGGCCTTGCGCTGGCTCCCCAAGGACCCGCCGCTCGACCGGGCCGACCGCAGCTTCCGCGCCGTCGCCGACCGGATCGACCTCCTCGGCATCCTCGGCTTCGCCACCTCCATGACCGCGCTTGTCGTCTTCCTGATGGGCCTGCCGGCCCCCGCGTGGATCGCGTTCGCAGTCTTCGTCGTGGCCGCCGCGCCGACCGTCCGGTGGGAGCTGCGCAGGAGTGCGCCCTTCTTCGACTTCCGCGGTCTTGCCGCCAATGGCGCCCTCGCCCGCACCTACCTCCGGCAGGCCCTCACCCTCCTCGGCGTCTACTCCGTGATGTACGGCATGACGCAGTGGATGGAAGCCGCGCACGGCTTCTCCGAGGTGCAGGCGGGCCTCCTGCTGCTGCCGATGGGCGCCGTCTCCGCGCTCCTGTCGCACCCGCTGGCCCGCCGCAATCTGGTGCGCGGGCCCCTGCTCGCCGCCGCCCTGAGCATGCTGGTCGGCTCAGCAGGGATCATGCTGCTCACCTCGGCCAGCCCGGCGATCGTGATCGTCCTGGTCTCCCTGGTCTTCGGCGTCACCTCCGCCGCGACCACGGTTGGCAATCAGACCGCCCTCTATCTCGCGGCGCCGCCCGACCAGATCGGCACCGCCTCCGGTCTGTTCCGGACCTTCGGCTACCTCGGCACCATCACCTCGTCCGTCATCGGCGGCATCGTCTTCCGCGACGGCGCGAGCGACCAGGGGCTGCACTCCCTCGGTCTCGTCCTGGTCCTGGCGGGCACGGCCGTGCTCCTGCTGACCGCCCTCGACCGCCGGCTGATGGGCCGGCACAAGCACGGTGCGACGGACGACGTTCCGGACCACCCGACACCCCGACCGACATCGCCTGCACGGCGATGACGCCACGCAAGGAGAACCACGCATGACCACCCCCGCCCTCCCCGAGTTCGCCCCCCGGCGTACCGCGCTGCTGGCGATGGACTTCCAGAACGGGATCATCGCGAGCATCCCGGAGGCCGACGCGCTCATCGGGCGCGTCACCGGCGCGATCGCCGACATCCGTGCCGCGGGCGGCACCATCGGTTACGTCCGCGTCGCCTTCACCGAAGACGATTGGGCGTCCGTGCCCGCCACCAACAAGACCTTCAGCGGCGTCGCCGCGGCAAAGATGCTGCACCACGAGGACGACATGACTCGGATCGACGGCCGGATCGCCCCGGCCGACGGCGACATCGTCGTCCGTAAGATCCGCTTCGGTGCCGGCTCGACCACGGACCTCCACGAGCAGCTGCGGGACCGGGGGATCGACACCCTGATCCTCTCCGGCGTCAGCACCAGCGGCGTCGTCCTGTCCACCCTCATCGACGCCGCCGACCGCGACTACCGCGTCTACATCCTGACCGACGGCATCGCCGACACCGACCCCGAGGTCCACCGCGTCCTGGTCGACAAGGTGTTCCCGTCACGAGCCCACCTCATCGACACCACACAACTGGCTGAGCTGCTCAAGGGGGCCTGAGCCCGCTCCACCGCCCGCCCCGGCCCCGGTCCACCATGATCGCGGCCACCGTGGGCCGAGCCCCGTCTGCCGGTGCTCGGCCCACGAACGGTCACAGCCCACCCTTCATGTCCACCGGCTTCTGCCAACGGCGCCCGGACGCGGCTCTGATACTGCGGACCGGCGTGGTCGCGGGCCACATCGGGATCCGGGCAACAGCACACCGATGGCCGTACGCAGCATGCTGGCCCGCCGGCCGGTCTCGTCGGCCTCACCCGCGCCGTCGCCGTGGACCACGCCCCAGGGGTGACGCTCTTCGACCGCAGAGCCCGTCCCCTATGCCTGACCCGGGCGGTGAGCTGTTCCGCGGGCACGCGATGACGGCCCTGCTGGAGCCGCAGAGCGGCGTCGATGCCGCGCGCACCACGCTCGACACCTTCTCGTCGCCCAGGTGAACATCGGCAGCTACCCGAGCGTCAGCTCGACGTATCTTCCGTCGGTCCGGCAGGAGTTGACGGCCGCGTACCGAGGCAGGACCGTGAACCTGTCCGAAGGGAACGCCCTGTTCTGGACGCGTCGTCGTGGTGAGAGCGCCAACGTCAAGGCGTTTCTGGAGGTCCAGGGACGTGCCCCGTTGCCGCGCGGAGTGCAGGCGGTCACGGGCTGACCTCCCGGTGGTACCTCATCCGGCGAGCAGAGGCGGCAGCCGCATGTGTGGGACCGGCCGACGACCCGCTCGCCGGCGGAGGCCGGACGACGCCCACGATCTCCTCGGGCGCCCGCTGCCGCCGGTAGTTGCGGCGACCGCGGGCTGAACCACCTCGCGAGCGTGGGCGCCGAACGGTGCAACGAGGGGCAGCGGTGGGTCGGGGCAGGAGGCCCGGAGGATCCCTGGTGTCCTTGCCTCCGCAGGTGCACAGGTATACATTCCGAAACGGGTCGACCCGAATCGAAATCCGAGGATGGTCGTACTGCCCCGGCCAATGCACAGGAGTCACCATGGATACCCAGGTCAGCGTCGTTGCCGGCGACGGAGGAGCGGGGCGCGCCATCGGCCGCGCACCTGAGGGTCCGGGCTGTGGCGGCGGGGGCATGGGCGATGGCGGTGCTCGACTCAACTCGACCAGCCCGGGGCGTCATCTCGACACCCATGGGCCGTGCCGAACTCGCAGCCGGCGACCGGGGATCGGTGCGGGGACTGATCGAGTCCTCCGCGGTCAGGCGACTCGCTGCCGCTGAGGCGATCGCGTCCGCCGCAGAGTTCCTGCTCGGGGCGAATGCCTCCTTCGTCACCGGAACCGACCTGCTGGTGGACGGCGGTGCCGAGGCCGCGATCTCCTCGGGTCGCCTCGACCCCTCAACCTACTGACCTTCCATCCTCACCCGTCCGCTTCCCGGCGGGCGGGCAACACCTCACGCAGAAGAGACACCGTCATGCACAACACCACCTCACGCTTTTCCGGCCGCACCGTGATCGTCACTGGTGCGGGTGCCGGGATCGGCCGTGCCACCGCTGAGCGGCTTGTCGCGGAAGGAGCCCGGGTCATCGCCGTCGATCTCTCCGCCGAGAACCTGAACTCCCTTGCCCACGAGGCGGCAGGGGGCGGGAGTGTCGTCGCCGTCCCCGGTGACCTCACGGACCAGTCCGTCATCGACGCGGCGGTAGCCGCTGGTGAGGGCCGGATCGACGGTGTGGCGAACGTCGCCGGGATCTCCGACGGCTGGCTGCCACCGCTTGAGATGGACGACCGGACGTGGCAGCGGGTGATCGACCTCAACGTCACGGTGCCCATGCGTCTGACCCGAGCCGTCCTGCCGCAGATGCTGGAGCGCGGCTCGGGCTCACTCGTGTATGTCTCCTCCGAGGCGAGCTTGCGTGCCTCGCTCGCCGGCGCCGCGTACACCACCTCCAAGCACGCACTCAACGGCTTCGTGAGGTCCGTCGCTTTCTACTACGGGAAGAAGGGCATCCGGGCCAACGCCGTCGCACCGGGGGGAGTCAATACCGGCATGGACACCGCCTTTCGCTCGTCGTACGCGCAGGAGGCGACGGCGCCGGCGATCGCCGCTGCAACGCCCTCGGTCGAGCCCGGTGTGATCGCCCACCCGATACTGTGGCTGCTGTCCGGTGACGCCCCGAACATCAACGGAGTCATCCTGCCCAGCGATGGCGGGTGGACGACTGTCTGAGCACGGACGAGCGCCGTCGCTACCGGTCGTCGGCCGCCTCCGCCCGCAGGCCGCGTAGCAGTACGTCGAGCAGCGGTTCCATCGACTCGGTGCTCAGATCGGCGCGGTGGGCGGTCAGCCAGTACGTGAACGTGCCGATGATCGCGTCCGCGACCGCGCCGTAGTCGGCGTCCGGACGTGTCTGACCCGCCTCGGCTGCGGCGTGGAGCCGGTCGATCAGGCCCCGGCGCTGTACCTGGGTGAAGCGTTCGTAGAGTTGCTCGGCGGTGGCCGGGTCCTCGATCGCCGCGGAGGTGACGGCCCGGATCCGGCCGGCCCTCACCGGCTCGGTGAAATCACGGGCGAGGGCGCGCGCCCAGGCCCGTACGTCATCGTCCACCGAGCCGGTGTCCGGCGGTGCGACCAGATGGAAGGGCTGCATCTGGGACTGGTCGGCATCCGTGTCCAGTACCGCGTCCGCCACGACCATGCCCTTCGAGCGCCACCAGCGGTAGATCGTGTCCTTTCCCACGCCGGCCCGCCCCGCGATCGAACCGATGGACAGCTTCTCGTAGCCCGCCTCGGCGAGCAGCTCGCGCGTGGCTGCCAGGATGGCGCGCCGGGATGCCTGGCTGCGCTTGCGGCCCGGGGTGGGTCGGGAGTTCTCGCTGGTCGCGGGGTGGATGCTGGGCTCGGTCACCGGGCGAGTCTACGTCGATGGCCAGGCCGCAGGGTCCGCCTTGCCTCGGTGCCGTGCCGGAGTTACATTTCCATACGGGTCGACTCGAATCGAAATGTCGAGCCCTCGTCAACGCAAGGACAGAATGGACATGGCTCTTTCCGCCACCCCCTTCAACCGCGACACCACCGCCGACGAGGTTCTGCGCGGCGTGGACCTGACCGACCGCCGGGCCGTGGTCACCGGCGCCTCCTCCGGCGTCGGCGTCGAGACCGCGAAAGCGCTGGCACGGGCCGGTGCCGAGGTGACCCTCGCGGTACGGAACACGGCGAAGGGTGCTCACGTAGCGGCAGAGATCGCCACGGACACCGGCAACAAGGGCGTACGGGTCGCGCCGCTGGAGCTCACGGACCTGGATTCGGTACGCGCCTTCGCCGAGAACTGGCAGGGCCCGTTGCACATGCTGATCAACAACGCGGGCATCATGGCTCTGCCCGAACTCCAGCTGATCAACGGCTTCGAGGCCCAGTTCGCCACCAATCACCTCGGTCACTTCGCCCTGGCGACCGGGCTGCACGACGCGCTGGCCGCCGAGGGCGGACGGATCGCCGCGCTCAGTTCCACCGCCCACCTGTACTCGCCCGTCGTCTTCGACGACATCAACTACGCGAACCGGTCCTACGTGCCGCTTGAGGCGTACGGCCAGTCCAAGACAGCGATCGTGCTCTTCGCCGTGGAGGCGGGCCGCCGTTGGGCGGCCGACGGCATCACCGCCAATGCCCTGATGCCGGGCGGCATCCGTACGCCCCTGCAGCAGTACGCCTTCGGCGAGGACATGTCGGACGACGCGAGACAGGTCTACGACACCTATCCGTGGCGCTCTGCCGCCCAGGGCGCGGCCACCTCGGTCCTCGTGGCGGCCTCACCACTCGTGGACGGCGTCACCGGGCGCTACTTCCAGAACAGCAACGAGGCCCCGGTCATCGACCCCGAGGAACTCGCGACGAACATCGAACCGGCGGGCGTCGCCGCCTATGCGCTCGACCCGCGGGCCGCAGAGCGACTGTGGGACCTGTCTGTTGCAGCTGTAGCCGCCTGACCAGGGAGTGCATCAGCGACGGCGGGCGCCGGATCAACGCCTCGAAGCCTGCGGAAGCCCAAGTCCGGGAAGGTGCCGTGCCCCGTCGTTGCCGGTTCAGTGGACGCGGACCGTTACTACGTCAGAGGTGTGCAGGCGTACGGGGTGGTGGTCGTGTTTGCTGGCCGTACAGCACCGCCCGGGATTCCAGGCTGCCGCGGCGCGCGGCGGTGCCCCGTGCGGTGACCCGCGCGTCGTCCATGACCGGGGTGCTGCGGTTTTCCTGGTGCCACCCCTCGCCGTAGCCGTTCTCCTCCAGGCACAGCGGATGCAGGTAGCGGGCGCTGCCGTCGCCGCCGTGCGCTTTGATCGCCGACCGGGGACACGCCGCCTACGTCCAGTACGACGGCAAGGCCGTGTGGTTCGAGGTGCGCCCCGACGCGAAACGCCCGACCGGCCCCTGGCACCTTCTCCTCGACGCCCCGCGGCATCGGGGAGAACTGGAGCGACACCGTCGCCCCCGCGATGTCCCTCGACGGCCCGGTGATCGTCGCGCACGTTCGCAAACACATCGGCCGATGGAATCTGGACAGCGGCCCGCACGGCACACTCGTCGGGAACCCCCTGCGCCGAAGGGCCTTGAGTTCAGAATGCGGCCGACCCCCGACAACCGGACGCTTCTGGTACCTGTCTCCAGGCGGTTCCGCGACTTCGGTCAAGGCGAGAAGCGCAGACTGCTCGCCCTCGACCTCCTCGCTGGCCAAGAGCAGCCCCTGGCTCGTCGAGGCCGACGGCCGGCTCAACTACGTCCGACACGACGAGTCGATGATCGGGTTCGTCCAACTGCGCCCCGGCAACTGGCTCCTCGACGTCTCCCAGCAACTCCTCACACGCGACGGCAAGTACACGACCGGCTGCCTGGCGGACGGCTCCCGATACAGCTGCGCCACGCGCGCAAGGCCGGCGCCCGCGTCCTCGCCGACGTGCCGCGCCGCGAGCCGCACTGGGTGCCCGATCGCAGCGAACCTCCTTGCCCTCGACCGCACCGGACGGCTCGTCGCCGACCACGAGGGCGCAAACATCGTCACCGTCCGTGACTCCCGCTCGGCATCGAACGGTTCAACACGCTTTACTGCTTCTTTGCCCCTCGGCATGCTGGGGGTGTCCCGGGCCGGCCTGGGCCGGGTGTTCATCCACGCTTTGACGGGGGCAGAAGCGGTGATCGAAACAGTGTTCAAGACCGAGGACCTGCCGGTGGCCGACCGGGTCGACGCGTGGCGGGAGAAGTTGTCCCAGATTCACGCGCCCGTGGACCTGGTCTGCCGTCCCGACTCCGACTTCCGCACGCAGCAGCGCGTCGTCCAGCTGGGGAGCGCGCTCGTGTGGCCTTCGGTCTGGTCGCCCCAGGCCGTTAGGCGGACACCGCGGCTCATCGGCCGCTCCGATCCGGAGATGGTCCACCTCTCCCTGATCACCAAGGGCACCGTGGGTTTCCGCATGGGCGGCCCGGACGCCCTGTACGGCCCGTACGAGCTGCGCACCAACGACTCCTCCCGCCCCTACGAGATCCTCATGGGCCCGCAGGGGGAAGTCGTGGACGCAGTGAGCGTAGACGTGCCCCGAGCGCGCCTGCCCCTGTCCTCGGACGATCTCGACCGGGTGATCGGTCACCGGCTGACGGGGCAGGAGGGCGTCGGGGCCCTGCTGACGGCCTTCCTCACCACCCTTGCGGACAACCCGCGTTCGTACACCGTCGCCGACGCGCCCCGGCTGGAGACGGTCCTGCTCGACCTGCTCGCGACCGTGTTCGCGAACCGGCTCGACGCCATGGACTGCCTGCCCGCCGAATCCCGGCGGCGGACCCTGACCCTGCGCATCCAGGCGTTCATCCGCGACCACCTGCACGACCCCGACCTGACGCCGACCGCCATCGCCGCCGCGCACCACATCTCGACCAGCCATCTCCACCGGCTGTTCCAGGACCGCGAGACCACCGTGTCCGGCTGGATCCGCCACCTGCGTCTGGAGCGTGCCCGCGAGCAGCTCGCCGACCCCGCCCGGAGCGATGTCCCGGTCCATCTCGTCGCCGTGCGCGCGGGCTTCGAGCACCATTCGGTCTTCACGCGTGCGTTCCGCTCTGCCTACGGCATGTCGCCCCGCGACTACCGCCGCCGTGCCCTGCTCCAGGAGACGGGGACGGATCGTCAAACAACCGCGGACTCGGTGTCAACAAGTCCGCGCTCGCTGCCCAGAAGATGACATCAGTCGCCTGAGACCGGGCGACTGACATCAACGGGGAGAAGTTCATGAGCACGATCGAGTTCGATCACGTGCGGTACGGCTCGACCGAGCCGTGCGTGAAGAAGTTCCAGAAGGCCCTCATCGCCGCCGGCTACAAGATCCCGTCCGGCGCCACCGGCAAGTACGGCGACGAGACGAAGAGCGCCTGCGCCAAGTTCCAGCGAGCGCAGGGCTGGTCGGGCAGCGGGGCGGACGGACTGCCGGGCGGGGAGACGTTCGCCCGGCTCGGTCTGAAGGACGGGGGCCACCGCTCGGGCCAGGTGGCCTCACCCGTGCCCGGCCACAAGGTCACGTACGAATACGGCGTCCGCAACTCGAACTACTCCACCGGCTACCACACCGGGGACGACTTCGCGGCACCCACCGGCACCCACGTGGTGGCGGTACGGGCGGGCACCATCGCCTGGTCGAACGACGACGGCGGCCCCTACGGGAAATGGATCTGCCTGCGCGCGGACAACGGCAGGGACTACATCTACTGCCACCTGTCCCAGCGCACCGTCTCCAAGGGTGACGAGGTGAAGGCGGGCGAGGGGCTCGGCAAGGTCGGGACGACCGGCAACGTGACCGGTCCGCACCTGCACTTCGAGGACCGTCCCCGCGGCGGAGGGTACGGCAACGACCGCAGGCCCTCCTGGTGAGCACGGGCCACCCACGGCACTCACCGCACACCCCACCAGGAGGTTTTCATGGCGACACCCCTGTCCGCAGCGAAGTTCCTCGCCGCCCTGCGCGCCGAAGGCGTACAGGTCGTGGAGGTCGGCGACTGGCGCACGCACAACCGTAACCACAAGGGCCCCTGGGGCCCCGTCCACGGTGTGGTGATCCACCACACCGTGACCTCGGGCACCCAGAAGTCCGTGGCCATCTGCCGGGACGGCTCCAGCTCACTGCCGGGCCCGCTGTGTCACGGCGTCATCGCCAAGGACGGCACCGTCCACCTCGTCGGCCACGGGCGCGCCAACCATGCCGGCGGGGGCGATTCCGAGGTCCTTGAGCGCGTGAAGGCCGAGGACTACGGCACCCGCCCGCCGAAGCCGACCCGCGGCAACGACGACGGCGTGGACGGCAACGCCTGCTTCTACGGCTTCGAATGCGTCAACCGCGGCGACGGCGACGACCCCTGGCCCGCGGCACAACTCGAAGCGATCGAACGCGTCAGCGCCGCGATCTGCCGTGCCCACGGCTGGACCGCACGCAGCGTCATCGGCCACCTCGAATGGTCCAAGGACAAGATCGACCCGAGGGGCTTCCCCATGCCCGGGATGCGTGACCGCATCGCGGCCCGCCTGGAGAAGGAACCGAAGCTCGCGCTCGTCGCGGGGTGAGTGAGCCCTGAGATCCGTGGGGGTGTCTCCGTACGGAGACACCCCCACATGGGCGCCGCCTGGGGCCAACGCCCGAGAAAGACCGGATTCGTGAACGCCACCAGCTACCCCGACCACCACGAGGGCACCGCCGGCCCAAGCATTCTCGCCGAGGAGCGAGAGATGCCGGCCTAGCCATGGCTGCCCTGTGACCAGCGACGATGGAGCGGTTGATGAGGCTGCGCCTTACGTGGAACAAGGGGCGGAGCGAACGGATGTGACGGGGAAGCGCGATGGCCTAGGTGAGGGAGTTGCCGCACGACGAGGGCGGGGACGGGGCGGCTCAGGTCGTCAAGGCCGAGGTCCAGGAGAAGCCGGGCGATGGACTGGTCAAGGTGGCGCGGCCTGGGCAGGTCGTGGCCGGGGCGGCCCGGTCCATGGGAGAGATGCTGTCCGAGCTCCGGCCCATGGCCCGGCAAGGGGTGGACACCTTCAGTGAGCCGGTGCGGGGTCCGCAGGAGATCACCGTGGAGTTCGGTCTGTCGATGTCGGCCGGCGCCGACATCGATGCGACGGTCATCAAGGTGACGGCCGCCCAGGTGATGGCGGTGTCCGAATGCTGGATAGGCCGTTCGTAGTCGCGGGTGTGCCTGCGCGCGTGCATCATCCAGGCCAGGGGCCGTTCTACGATCCAGGGGTGGGGCAGGACGACGAATCGGAGGTGTCCTTCGGCCGGGCGACGGTCTTGGTCGTCAGGTTGAGGTGCCTCTCTGCCCAGGTCACGAGCTTATCGGTAGTGGCCTGGCCGAACCGGATCGTGGTCGGATGCCCGGCCACCCGTTCTTCGGCCGCCGTGGTCCCGGACCGGTGGAAGGCATGGCCGGCGGCTCGCAGGTACTCCGACATGTGCACGAGATCCAGCAGGGCACGCACCGCAATGCGGCGGCGGGCCGCATGGGCGGCGAGGGACCTGGAGCAGAGCGCCCAGCCAGCCGAAGCCGAGTCCGTCACCGGTGCGGAACGCCATCTGATCGCTGCCATCCCCGTACAGCTCACCGCCGCTACGGGAATGTGATCTCCAACCCGACGACCGGATGGCGACGCCAACGGCCCGTCAACTGCGAGAACCAGTTCCCCAAGCGGGCCATCCGGTATTTGCGGGCCAGCAGGGCCTGGACCCGCGCCGTGCCCGCCGCATCCAGCGTCCTGCCGTGCCCCGCGGCCTGCGCCGCGCCAGGCGCGATCCGCCCGCGCAGGTCGCAGACCGCCACCTGCACCGCAGGGTCCAGGCGCAGCCGCCGCACTTTCCAAGAGGCTGCCGCCGTGGAGACATACAGCCGCCCGTCTGCCGTCGCGTGCCAGACCGGAGTGGCGACGGGCGTGCCGTCCCGGCGGTAGGTGGTGACGCTGACGTAGCGTGCGCGGGTGAAGGCGTCGAGGGTTTGGGCGTCGAGTCCGGTCACACCGCCGAGACTAGTAGGTTGTCGCAGTTAAGTGTTGTTCTGGTTGGTGGAGTTGAGGGTGGGGCAAACTCCCCTTGTCGCTTGCGTTTGGTCGGGCAGGGGGTGCTGTGTCCTCGCAGAAGAAGTATCCGGTTGCGTTGAGTGTTGAGGATCGTCGGGCGTTGGTACGGGTGACGACGACGGGGGTCCGCAGCGCGTCGATGATCAGGCGGGCGCGGGTGCTGCTCGCGTTGGACACGTCGGTCGGTGAGGTCGATCCGCGGGCGGTGATCGCAGAGCGGGGCGGGGTCTCGTGCGAGTCGGTCCGCCTGATCTCGAAGCGGTACGTGGAGACCGGCGGCGATGTGTGGGCCACGGTCGGCCGGAAGGAGCGCGCGTTCCCGCCGGTGCCCTCCCCGGTGACCGGCGAGGTCGAGGCGAGGCTGATCGCGTTGGCCTGCTCAACGCCCCCGAAGGGACATGCCCGGTGGTCGCTGCGGCTGCTGGAGAAGCACGTCGCGCTGGTCGAGGACATCCCGGATCTGGACCACTCCACCCTCGGACGCGTCTTAAAAAAACGGAACTGCGTCCTCATCCGAAGAAGTGCTGGACCATCCCACCACGGGCGAACGCGCAGTTCGCGGCCCGGATGGAAGACGTCCTGGCTGTCTACGCCCGGCCCTTCGATCCGGCACGTCCGGTGGTGTGCATGGACGAGAAGCCGTACCAGTTGCCCGGCCACGTCCGCGATCCGCTTCCCGCGCGGCCCGGACGTGACCGCCGCGAGGACAACGAGTACGTCCGCTCGGGGACCTGCCCGATCTTCTGCTGGGTCGAGCCGCTGCGCGGATGGCGACGCGTGGACGCCCGGCCCCGCCGGACCAAGGTCGACTGGGCGCACCAGGTCGAGCACCTGATGACCGTGGACCACCCCGACGCCGCCACGGTCGTGCTGGTGATGGACAACCTCAACACCCACACCATCGCCTCGCTCTACGAGGCGTTCGACCCGGGGAAGGCATTCGCGCTGGCCCAGCGCCTGGAGATCCACCACACCCCCAAACACGGGTCCTGGCTCAACATCGCCGAGATCGAGCTCTCCGCGCTCACCCGCCAGTGCCTGGACCGCCGCATCGACGACCTCGCCGTGCGCAACGCCGAACTCGCCGCCTGGCAGCAGCAGACCAACAACGACCAGCGCCAAGTCGCGTGGCACTTCACCACCGACGACGCCCGCGTGAAACTCCGCCACCTCTACCCAACCACACGGCAAAAATAAGCCGCGACAACCTACTAGCATGCAGTGCATGGCCATCAAACTTGAGAACGTCGGCATCGCCGTTCGTGACCTCGAAGCAACGATCTCCTTTTTCACGGACCTCGGCCTCACGGTCGTCGGCCGTGACACGGTCAGTGGTGAGTGGACCGACACCGCTGTCGGCCTTGATGGCAATCACGCCAACATTGCGATGCTCCAGACGCCAGACGGTCACGGTCGCCTAGAGCTCTTCGAGTACATCCACCCCGAAGCGATCGAGTCGAAGCCCACTCGTCCCAACGAGATTGGCATGCATCGCGTCGCCTTCTCAGTCGACGACATCGACAAAGCCCTTGAGGCAGCCGCAAAGCACGGATGCCGTCCGCTTCGCGGTGTGGCGACCTATGCGGACGTCTACAAGCTCACGTACCTCCGCGGTCCCAGCGGCATCCTTGTGATGCTCGCCGAGGAGCTGAAGAAGAGCTGACGGCTGATCGGGTCAATCAGCCTCGCGCTCGGACAAGGCGGTCGCACGGACTCCGCCCGGTCTTCGGCGTACCTCCCGATCATGGATGCAGCACCTCCCGCGGCAGGGTAAGGGCCGAGTGGGCCGGCCGGCCCTGCCCGGAGGGAATGGCGGAGAGTTTGCGCAGCCTGTTGTTGCGTTCTTCCAGGGCCTGGGGAGTGGTCGGGAAGAGTGTGGCACCACCCTTGGCGATCAGGTTCTGGTTCACGGTCACGAACTCACGCGTGTCCTGTTCGTAAGCAGTGAAGCCCGCGGTGTGGTCCCGGTCGGTCAGGGAAGTGGCGAGCATATAGGCGCCGACCAGCGCGAGGCTCGTGCCCTGCCCGGTGAGGAACGACGGCGCCCACGCGGCATCGCCCACCAGGGCGACCCTGCCGCTGGACCAGCGCGGCACGCGGATCTGGCTCACCGCGTCGAAGAACAGGTCTTCCGCGTCGCGCAGCACGGCCAGCATGCCCGGAACCTCCCATCCCGCGTCGGCGAAGGCCGTGGCGACCAGGTCCCGTTGGGCTTCCGGGTTCGGGAACGCGTCGAACGGCGGTTCCGGGTGGGCGAAGTTCAAGAAAGCGTGGACCTCGTCGTTGTCTCCCGCCGCGTAGAGCGCCGCGGCCCTGCCCGGACTGTTCCACATCACCGTCTCGCGGGAGAGCCCGAAGGTGTTGCGCATGGTGAACACCGCGAAGCAGTAGCCGAGGTAGTGGTGGAACTGCTCCTCGGGACCGAACAGCATCTCCCGGGTGGACGAGTGCAGACCGTCCGCGGCGAACACCATGTCGAACGTGCGGCTGCCGCCCCGGCGGAAGGTGACATCGACCCCGGCGCCGAACTGGTCCAGGGTGTCGATGGAATCGTTGAACACGAACTCCACATCGTCACGGACCGCGGTGTACAGCACGTCGGACAGATCCCCGCGCCGCACCTCCAGGTCCCGTCCCGCGACGCCGCCGGTGACGTTGTGCGGGTGGACCGAGGTCACCTCACTGCCGTCCGCGTCCAGAAAGGTCAGCCGGCGCAGGTCGATGTGCGCCTCCCGCAGCCGTGGCAGGATCCCCATCCTGCTGACGACCTCCAGCGCCGTGCCGCGCACGTCGATGGGATAGCCGCCACCACGCGGTGTGGGCGCCTTCTCCACCACCGTGACCTCGTACCCGTAGCGGTTCAGCCAGAACGCCAGGGCGGGACCCGCGATGCTGGCCCCCGAGATCAGGACCTTGCCCCTCGGGTTGGTACGGACGCTTCTCGGCCGGTCGGTGCGGATCATTCCTTGACTCCTTCGTTCATGGTGCGTGTGACCAGCAGGGCCAGCGCCGTGACGGCGCCGGCTATGACGAAGCCGGTGACGTAGGCCGATTCGGCCGCGGTCTCCGACCCGGGAGGGGTTGCGGCGCTGAGCAGCGCACCGCCGAGCTGTCCGCCGACGGCGTAGCCGAGTACGCGGCTCACCAGGATCAGACTGGTGGCGATACCGGTGTCGTCCGGGTCGACGGCGGTGGCGGTGCTGGTCATCATCGCCGTGACGCACAGGCCGTTGGCCAGCGCGATCAGCGCCTTGGCGACGACCAGGTGCCAGACCTCGGTGTGCACGGCCGCCAGGGCGACCAGGGAGACGGCCATCATGACGACGCCGGCGTCGACCACGGCGCGCGAGCCGAAACGCCGGTCTCCGATCCCGCCGAGCGGCCCGGCCAGCGATGCGGCGATGGCTCCGGGCAGCAGGAAGAAGCCGATGTCGGTGGCGCTGGCCCCGAATCCGTACCCGTCGCCGCGCTCGTCGAACAGCTGTGGAACGAGGAAGACCGCCATGGAGGTGCCGAGGCAGATCACGAAGGTCAGCACGCACGCTTTCCATATCGCGGGCCGGGCCAGCATGCGCAGGTCGATCATGGGCACGGCCGCCCGCCGTTCGACGGCCACCCATCCGGTGACGAAGGCGGCCAGAACCACGACCAGGGTGCCGAGCACGAGTGGCTGCGAGCCGAGGCCGGGTGCCAGCGCGAGGACGAGCATGAGCGTGACCAGCGTCCCGCTCAGGAGCAGCAGGCCGGGCCAGTCGATCCCGGCGTCGTCCGACCGGCTGGGCGGATCGGACGGCATCGCCCGGTTCACCAGCAGGGTGGCGCCGATGACCGCGACCGTCGGCAGCGCGAACATCCAGTGCCGGGAGAGTGTTTCCGCCACCGGCCCGGCCGACAGTGTGCCGGCCATCCCGCCTCCGACGAAGAGTCCGCTGACCACGCCGATGGCCACCTTCGACTCGCCTGCAGGGAGGCGTTTGCGTACCACGATGAACGACAGGGGCAGCGCGCCCACCATCGCCCCTTGCAGTACCTGGCCGAGCAGCAGCACGGGCAGGTTCGGCGCCAGGGCGGACACCAGGCCCCCCACCGAGACCACCGCCATCAGCCGGATGAGGACCCGCTTCCCGCCGTAGCGGTCGCCGAACTTGCCTGCCAGCGGTGTGACCAGCGCGCCGGCGATCAGGAGCACGATGCTCAGCAGCGCCCCTTCAGCCGGACTCATGTTCAGTTCGCGTTGGAGAAGCGGGAGCGTGGGTGTCACCACCGACTCCAGGGCACCGGTGGACAGTGCCAGTAGGCCGAGGGTCCCGACAGCGGCCTTCCCGATGCGGACCTGGGGAGCCAGGGCTGTGGTCATGAACGTTTCTTCCTTTGGTGTCGGTGAGTAAAGGGGGTGAGCCGCAGGTGCGGCGCTCGTGTTACGACCGGCGGCGCAGTGCCGCTCGCGCGGGCAGCGTGACCGCGAGCAGTGCCAGGCCGCCGCAGGCGGCCACGAAGGAGCCGTAGACCAGCGGGGGTACGTACGGCCCCTCGCCGGTCGTGCCGCGCATCATCGGGATCAGCGTGGCCGCGGCGATCGCGGAGCCGAGGACCACGCCCACCGTCGAGACCAGCACGGCCTCCCAGCGGAGCATCGTCAGCACCTGACGCCGGGTGGAGCCGACCAGACGCAGCGTGTTCAGCTCGCGTCGGCGGTCGCGGACCGTCATGACCAGGGTGTTGACGGCGGCGATGGCGGCGAAGCCGCTGAGGACCGCGGCCATGGTGTTGTTGGTCCAGGCGCCCAGCTTCGCGTCGAGGTTCCGCTCGGTGGCGTAGCCGGAGGCGTCGGTGACCTTGCCGAGGGCGGTGAGTGACTTCTGCGTGCCGCCCCGTACCAGCAGTGTGCTGTCGAAGCCCGAGGTGACGTGCCCGGCCAGGGACGCCCGGACCATGGTCACCGTGGCCAGGCCGAGGCCGCGGCCGTAGACGGCGACGATCTCGGGGTCGGCCTCGGTGCCGTCGGGGAGGTAGAGCGGGAGCCGGTCGCCGACGCCGGCGTCCGCCGCGTCCGCGAGGGTCCTGTCGATGGCGATCCGGCCCTCGCCGAGCCGGCGGAGGCTGCCTTCGCGTACGTCCAGGTCCTGCACCTTCGCGAGCCCGGCGCCGGAACCGGTGACACCCTGGGTCGCCGCGCCCATCAGCGACCTGAATTCGCCGGAGCCGACCGGCACCAGTACCTGTGTGTTCAGCAGGCCCACGGCCGCTTCGACCCCCGGCGCGCGGGCGGCCCGCGAGACCGCGTCCACCGGGAGCCCGGCCGGATCCGTGACCACGTGGTCCGCGGTGACGCCCGCGCGCAGTTGCCTGTCGGCGGCGCCCGTCTCGCTGGTGTGCATGAACACGAGGGTCGAGGCGAAGGCCATGGCGAGGACGATCGGGGTGATCGCGGACGCCAGGCGGCGGGCGTTGGCCCGGGAGTTGGCGGCCGCGAGCCGGGCGGCCGGGCCCGCGCCGCGCAGGGGGAGGCCGAACAGGCCCGCGCACAGCCGCGCCACCAGCGGGCCGAGCAGGGCGACGGCGAACATGAAGAGCAGGACGACACCGAGGGCGGCGCCGGCCGCGTCATCTCCAGTGGAGCCGGCGGAGAGGCCGGTGAGGAACCCACCGCCGACGAGGGCGGCGACGCCCAGCACGGTACGGACCAGGCCGGGCCGAAGCCGCTCCACCGACGCCTCGGCAAGCGCCTGTCCCGGCTTGATCCTGGCGGGCCGGCGCCCGGCGACCCAGCCGGCGGCGAGCGCGGTGAGCAGACCCGTGCCGACGGCAGCGAGGAGAGGGAACCCGGAGACGCGCAGGTCCACGGCGTGCGGGACGGCACCGCGGTCCTGTAGCTGCCCGAACCACCAGTGTGCGAGCCCGACGCCGGGCAGGCAGCCGATGATCCCGGCGAGCGGCGCGACGAGCAGGGCTTCGGACGCGACCGCGCGGCGGATCTGCCGCGGGGTGGCGCCGATGGCCCGCAGCAGGGCGAATTCACGGGAACGCTGGGACACGGACAGGGCCACGGTCCCGGCCGCGGTGAGGATTGCGACGATGGTGGCGATGCCGCCGAAGGAGCCGCCGATCCCGAAGAGCGTCTCCTTGGCGTAGCCGAGACCCGGGTCCTCGATGGCGCCGCGGTCGTCGCCGACGTTCACCAAGGCGGTGGAGCCGGCCAGAGTCTTTTTCACGGAGTCGGCGAGGGTGCCGGCGTCGGTGCCGTGCTCCGCCAGTACGGCGATGGCGTCGGCCCTGCCGGGGTGGCCGGCGAGCGTGGGGGCCTGGGTGTCGGCGAACCAGGCCAGGGCGCCGGCAACGCGGGTGGTGTCCCCGGGACCGGCTTCGGCGACGCCGGCGACGCGGAAGTCCCGCTGCCCGGCGGCGGTCCGCAGCACGACGGTGTCGCCGACGGCGGTCTTCGCGGCGCGTGCCGTACCCGCGTCGAGCACTACTTCGCCCTCGCGGGGCGCGGAGCCGGTGGTCAGTGCGGTACCGGTGAAGGTGTGTGAGCCCCAGCCGTGTGCGGTGAGCACACCGCCCTCGACGGGCAGTTCGCGTGCGCCGGGGTCTGCCCCTTCGTGCGCCGCGCGCACCGGGAAGGTGAAGTCCGCAACGGCGGTGGCCGAGCCCGGCGCCTCGGCGGCCCTCGCCGCCAGCCCGGCGTCCACCCGTGCGGTGTCCGGCAGCGGGGTCGCCTCCTCCTCGCGGTCCTCGCCGCTACCGGTGGCCACGCGCACATACTGGTCCGCCGCGACGACGACCGGTGCCTTCGCGTACCGTTCGGGCGGCACCGTCGCGCGCAGGCTGGTCTCCAGCAGGATTCCGCAGGCCGAGACGACCAGTGCGGACATCAGCAGCGCGAGGAAGGTCCCCGCGAAGGACGCGGGCTTGAAGCGGACGGCCTCCCGGGCGAGTCCGTTGGGGCGCTTCATGCCGCCGCACCCGCCATCGCGCCCGTACGGGAGGTGAGTCCGGCCATCCGTGCCGCGATCTGCTCCGCCGAACCGCGTGCGAGGCGGTCGGCGAAGGCACCGTCGGCGAGGAAGAGCACGCGGTCGGCCCAGGCGGCCGCGGCCGGGTCGTGGGTGACCATGACGACGGTGGCGCCGAGGGTGTCCACCGCGTTCCGCAGCAGGCTGAGGACCTCGGCGGCGGTGCCGGTGTCGAGGGCGCCGGTGGGCTCGTCCGCGAAGATCACGTCGGGGGTGGTGACCAGGGCGCGGGCGACGGCCACGCGCTGCTGCTGGCCGCCGGAGAGCTCGCCGGGCCGGCGCCGCGCCTTGTCGGCGAGCCCGACCTGCGCGAGCACCGCGGCCGCCCGGTGGCGGTCCTGGCGTTGCCCGGCCAGGCGCACGGGGAGCAGGACGTTCTGCTCGACGGTGAGGGAGGGCAGCAGGTTGAACGCCTGGAAGACGAAGCCGAGGCGGCTGCGGCGCAGCTCGGTGAGCTCGTTCTCACTCATGCCGGTGATCTCCGTACCACCGAGCCGCACGGAACCCTCCGACGGCCGGTCGAGCCCGGCGGCGCACTGCAGGAAGGTGGACTTGCCGGACCCGGACGGGCCCATGACGGCGGTGAACGTGCCGCGGGGGAGGGCGAGGTCGATGCCCGTGAGCGCATGCACGGTACCTGCGCCGCGGCCGTACTGCCGCCGGACACCGCGCAGCTCGACGGCGAGACCGGGCGTGGCGGCCGGGACCTCCGGTCGGTCGTCCGCCTGCTGTCGTTTGCCGCTGCGTAGCCTCATGTTCCGCCCTTTCGCGTTTCTCTCGTTCCGACGGAACGGAGCGTGCGGGGACGGCTGCGCGCCGGACGTCATACCCGGGAGCCAAACCGGAGGTGCTACCCCGGTAGGGGGTGGAGGAGACAGGGCCCTTCCCTCTCGGCCGGGTGGAAGAACCCGGGGGACGGGCGGGCCGGTCCGCCGCCGGCGTGGCGTCAGGGGAGCCCGCCCCGTGCCGGAGTCCGGGGCGTAGCCCCGGACAAGGGGACCGCTTCGCTGTGTGGGAGGTGCCTGGAGTGGAGCGAGCCCGGCCCCCGACGAGACCGCGGCCCGACGAGACCGCGGCCCAGCGGGGCTCAGGGGGCACCGCACCACGCCGGCACCGCGGGCCGCAGGCTCTCGTGCCCTCCGACGGCGATGCGCCCGGAATCCCGGGCCGCGGCCTCAGGGGCCCCTACTCACCCGGCGTGACCAGCTCCGACTCGTACGCGAAGACCACCGCTTGGGCGCGGTCGCGCAGGTCGAGCTTGGTCAGGACGCGGCTCACGTGCGTCTTCACCGTCTGCTCGGCCAGCACCAGGGTCTGGGCGATCTCCGTGTTGGACCGGCCGCGGGCCACCAGGGTGAGAACCTCCGTCTCGCGTTCCGTCAGGGCCTTGAGACGCAGTGTCGGCTTGCTCCGGGCGGTGGGCCGTTGCCGGGCGAAGTCCGCGATCAGACGGCGTGTCACGGAGGGGGCGAGCAGCGCGTCGCCCGAGGCCACGACGCGTACCGCTGCGATGAGGTCGGCCGGCGACGCGTCCTTCAGCAGGAAGCCGCTCGCGCCCGCCCGCAGCGCCTCGTAGACGTAGTCGTCGACGTCGAACGTGGTGAGCATCAGGACGCGCGGACGGTGCGTCACACCCGGTGGCGGCGTCAGGAGGCGTCGCGCGGCCTCAAGGCCGTCCATCTCGGGCATCCGCACGTCCATCAGCACGACGTCGGGGTGGGTGCGCCGGCTCAGCTCGACGCCCTGCGCACCGTCGGGGGCCTCGCCCACCACGTCGATGTCGCTCTGGGCGGCCAGCAGCGCGGCGAAGCCCCCCCGCACCATGGCCTGGTCGTCGACGATGATGACGCGCGTCGTCACGTGAAGTCCTCTTCCGTCAGGGGAAGTCGGGCGGCGATCCGGAAGCCGCCGTCCGGCAGCGGTCCCACGTCGATGGTGCCACCGACGAGCCGTACCCGTTCACGCATGCCGACGAGGCCGTGTCCGGTGCCGCCCACCTCAAGCGGCCCCGCGGGCAGTTCCGGCGGCGGGTCGTTGACGACCAGGACGGTGAGTCGCTCTCCGTCCTGCGAAACCGACACGTGCGTCGGGGCACCCGGCGCGTGCCGCACGACGTTCGCGAGGGCTTCCTGGACGATCCGGTACGCCGAGAGACCCACCGCCTCGGGAACCTCGGCGTCGCAGGGGGCGAACTCCACCGGCATGCCCGCTCTCACCATCGCTTCCACCAACTGTCCGATCTGCGTCAGGCCCGGCTGGGGTGCGAGCTCGCCGTGCGTCTCCTCGCTCCTCAGCACGCCGAGGAGCCTTCGCATCTCGCCGAGGGACTCCCGGGCGGTCGCCGCGATGGACGTGAGTTCCTCCTGCACGTCCGGCGGCACCTCAAGGCGGTAGGCCGCGGTGTCCGCCTGCACCGTGATGACGGACATATGGTGCGCCACCACGTCGTGCAGCTCGCGCGCGATGCGGGTACGTTCCTCCAGCAGCGTCCGCCGGTCGCGCTCGGCCTCGCTGATCGTCTCCTGCTCGACCAGCCTGCGCTGCGCCTCGGACCGCTCACGGAGTGCACCGGCAAGCAGGAGGGCGACGCCACTGAGAATGGTGAGCAGCATGCCCTTGCTGCTCGAACCGGCGGGCACGGCGAACTCCAGGCCGACGTTCGCGCCCGCCGTCGCCAGCCATACCAGCAGCAGCGTCCGGCGCCGCTCGCGCAGGCCCAGGGCGAGGCAGAGACCGACGTACCCGACGATCTCCATGGGCGGGAACGGCCACAGGAGCCGCTCCTCGAAGTCGACGGCGAGCAGGGCGAGCGCACCGGACACGTCCGCGGCGAAGATGACGTACCAGGCCAGCAGCGGGCGTACGACGGCGAGCAGCAGCGGCGCCGCCTGCGCAACCGCCAGCGCGCTCGCGAGGCCGCCGTGCAGGCCGTAGTCGGCGGTGAGGACCTGGATCGTGGTGGGCAGCAGAGCGACGCACAGCACGAACGCCACACCCCACGGCAGCAGCCGCACCCACCGCCGCGAAGCCCCCGCGAACAGCGCGGGCGGACGTTCCTTCACCGAGGTCATGGGCTGCACCTTCTGATGTTCTGCAAGACGGCGTCAGGAGACGCGTGGTCATGAGGCGGACTGGACGCAACCGTAGCCACCGCTTGCGTCGGCGGCCAAAAAATCGGACCGGAATCTTTGACGGTGGTGTGGTGATGCCGGCGTGCGGCTCGGGCGAGAAGACGGCGTACGAGCAGCGAGGCCCGGCGCAGAGCCCGTCACCAGTGCTGCGGTCGCCATTCGAAGAGCAGGATGGTCGCGTCGTCCCGCAGTTGGTTGCGCTCGTGGTCGAGGATGGCTTGGATGAGCAGCCGTAGCACCTCGGCCGGGCGCTGGCCGGCGGCGGAGGAGCTGATGATGAAGTCGGTGAACCGGGCGAGGCCGAACTCCGCACCGTCCATGCCGCGGGCCTCCACGACACCGTCGGTGTAGAGCAGCACGCAGTCGCCCGGTTCCAGTGTTGTCTCGTGGACCTGCCGGGCTGCCGGGGCGAGTTGCCCGGCCAGGCCGATCGGTGGCTGCGGGGGGCTGTCCAGCGCCCCGTCGAGCACCCGGTCGGCACGAATCAGCAGCGGCGGCGGGTGACCGCAGTTGACCCAGCGCAGCACCCCGGTCTGCGCGTCGAGCCGGCACAGCACGCCGGTGCAGAACTGGTCGGGAAGCCACCGGGCGAGCGCCTGGTCGACGGAGCCGACGACGTCGGCCAGGTCGCCACCGCCGCGGCGGGCGTTCCGCGCCGCCGCCATGGCGACCGACGCGGTCAGGCCGGAGGTCAGATCGTGCCCCATGGAGTCGAGGATCAGGGTGTGCAGCACGTCCTTGACCACCGAGTGGTCGAAGGCGTCGCCGGCGACTTCGTACGCCGGTTCCAGAACCGCGGTCGAGACGCACCTGCTGCTGCCGATGGTGCGGGGTGGCAGGAAGGCCCGCAGCATCTCGGTGGGCAACCGCATGGTCGCGGTGCGGGTGCGGGCGACGAGCCAGTCGCTGTAGGCGCGCTTGGAGGTGATCAGCATGGCGAACAGATAGGCCAGCATCCGGCTGCGGCGCAGTCGCACCCCGTCGAGCGAGGCGGTCCGCACTGCCAGCACGCCCAGCCGCTCCGCGCCGTCGACCAGAGGCATCCATATGATCACGCCGTCGTCGGCGTCGGCCAGCCGTGGGGAGACGGTGCGGTACGCCCAGCTGGCCAGCGAGTCGGCCACCGGCAGCGGCTCCAAGGTCTCGTCGAGTGGGACGAGCAGCCGTTGTTGCAGGTCGATGAGGTAGATCAGCGCGGTGTCGAAGCCGAGGGCCGAGGCGCACCGGTTCGCCAGGGCAGGCAGTTCTACGGGCAGGGCCGTCTGCGCCTCGATGATCAGCTCTTCCAGCCGATTCTCATCGACGGCGGTGTCGGTACCGGCGGACGTGTGCGGTGGGTCCGACACGGGGATCACCCCTTCCGGTCCCAGTCTCGCACCGATCCCGGCCTCTCTCACGAGAGGCACGATCGCGCCGGGCGCGGCCGCGACGAGGGCTGTTTCTGCCGCCACGGGGACCAGTCCCCCGCCCGCCCGCGCCCTGGAGGACCGGCTGGCGTGGCAGATGGAGACCGCACGGCGGAAGATCGTGGCCATCGAGCAGCAGCGGGCGCCATTGAGCACGAGTGGACGCGGCGGGGCAGGTCGGCTACATCCTCGAAAGGGAGGTCCACAACGGGCATCCCATGGCGGATACCTGCGATCCGGGCCTTCGACGTCGAGGTGGTCGAGCATGGACCTGGAGGAGGGCCGGGTGTGCACATCGTTCTCGCCCTCGCCCTCGTCTGACCGCAGCACGCGTCGGGGCCGACCCCGGGCCCGGATGGCGGGCACACCCCCAGCCTAAAGCAATGAGTTGCGCTTTAACGCCAAACCAGCCTAGCCTGATTAGCGTATAAATCGCCGCTTTAGTCGTTTTCCTGAGGAGAACCCATGACCCAGTACGAGGCCGCCCACCAGCTCGGCAAGACGTTCCACGCCTTCCTCGCCGCCGGTGACTGGGGCGGTATCCGGACCCTGCTCACCGACGATGCCGTCTGGACGCTCCCCGGTGACAACACCATCTCCGGTACGGCGGACGGCGCCGAGGCGGTCGTGGAGCGGGCGAAGAAGATCGCCTCCTACGGTCTGAACTTCGAGCTGCTGCACATCCTGGTCAGCCCCGAGAACATGGCCCTGTCCCTGCACAACACCGCCCGCAGGGGCGAGGTCCGGCTGGACGAGTACGTCTCCACCGTCTGCCGTCTTCGCGACGGCAAGATCGCAAGCATCGAGACCTACCTGTCCGACGTCCCCGGCATGAACGCGTTCTTCGTCTGAGCAGGGCTGAGAAGCCACCAGCTTCCCGAACGGATGATCCGCAACGAACTGGACACGGCTCATCTGACCCTCGAAAATCCAGCGTCACCTCGACGAGCCGAAGTCAGTAAGCAGGGCGTCCAGGGTGATCGGCAGCTCGCGGATACGCTTTCCGGTGGCATGGTGGACGGCGTTGGCGATCGCGGGTGCGATGCCGACCAGACCGACCTCGCCGACGCCTTTGGTACCGGTGGGAGTGCTGCGATCGGGCTCGCCGACGAAGACCACGTCAAGCTCGGGGATGTCGGCGTTGACCGCGACGAGGTAGTCGGCGAACGTGCCGTTGGCGATGCGACCGGTGCGCGGGTCGGTGACGGTGTCCTCGTAAAGGGCCAGGCCGATACCGCCGACCGTGCCGCCGATGATCTGGCTTCTCGCCGTCTTCGCATTGAGGATGCGCCCGCCATCGATCACGGAGACCACCCGTACGACCCGGATCAGGCCGAGATCGGCGTCGACCCGGATCTCCACGAACTTGGCGCCGTACGCACCAGCAAGGGACATGCCCAGCTCGGTGGGGACCGGCGGGGTACTGTTCCCGTTGGCCGACAGCTCGGACAGTCCGTGCCGGGCGAGGATGTCGACGTACGGCTCCCCGCGATCCGGGCGGCCCGCGAGGTGGATCCTTCCCTCCGTGCACTCCACATCGTTGGGGGACACCCCCCGCAGAGGTGAGTCGGCGTCGCCGCGGGCGAACTCCGCGAATGAGCGCACCAGCCGTCGGCAGGCGTCGTGCACCGCGTTGCCCAGGGCGCCGGTCAGGCCGGAGCCGCCTGCCATCGTCGAGTTGGGCATGTCGGAGTCGCCCAGGTCGAAGCGGACCTGGTCCAGAGGCAGGCCCAGCTCTTCGGCGGCCAGTTGGGCCATCACGGTGTACGTGCCGGTGCCGATGTCAGTGGCCGCACTGCGCACCAGCGCGCTGCCGTCGCCGTTGACGGTGGCCTGAGCTGCACAGGGAAGCGCGAAATGAGGGAAGAGCGCGCTCGCCATGCCATAGCCGACGAGCCAGTTGCCGTCGCGCATGGAACGCGGCTCAGGATTCCGATCCGACCAGCCGAAACGCCGTGCGCCAACGTCGTAGCACTCCAGGAGGGCTTTGCTGGACCAGGGCAGCCCGTTGCGCGGGTCGACGCTGGCGTGATTGCGGAGCCGCAGCTCCAGGGGGTCCATGCCCAGGGTGTAGGACAGCTCGTCAAGGGCCGACTCCAGCGCGAAGTTGCCCTGCGCCTCGGCCGGGGCGCGCATCGATGTCGGAACGGCAATGTTGATCCGCGCCTGTCGATCCCGGGTGATCGCGTTCGGGCACCGGTAGGCGAAGGAGGTTGCCGCGGTGAAGGGCTCGTAGTCGTTGTCCTCCATGCTCAGGGAGGAAAGGCTGCGGTGGTCGAGAGCGACCAGCTCGCCGTCACGCGCCGCACCGATGCTGAGCCACTGCACCCCGCTGGGGCGGTGCCCGACAGAAGTGAACATCTGAGGTCGGGTCAGGACCAGTTTGACCGGGCGGTTGAGCACCCGGGCGGCCACAGACGTAAGGATCACGTGCGGCCAAACGCGCAGACCGGCGCCGAAACCCCCGCCGACATAGGGCACCAGGACCCGCACTGAGCTCTCCGGGATGCCGAAGACCATGGCGAGGGTGGTGCGCACCATCGACGGCCACTGGCTGGTGTCGTGGACGGTGAGCGTGTCGCCCTCCCATACGGCCAGCGTGGCGAACAGCCCGAGCGGGTTGTTGGTGTTGTCCGCCGTCGTGTAGACGGCCCGGAAGGTCACCTCGGCGGTCTCCAGCGCGGCGGTGGTGTTGCCCCTCACGGTGTCCATCTGCCACGGGTCGACGAGTTGTTCGGCCCGCGGGTCCTGGAGGTCCAGCAGCGGTTCCGTGACTTCGTAGTCGGCCCGCACCAGGCGCGCCGCGGCGGTCGCCTGCTCCGGGGTCTCGGCCACCACGAAGGCGATGTGCTGACCGTGGTGGAGGATCCGGTCGTTCCGCAGCGGCGCTGGAGGCGATTCCCCGAGGACCGTCGTGGGACCCGCCCCGACCTCTGGGGTGTTTTCATGGGTGAGGACGAGGAGCACACCGGGGGAGCCCTCGGCCGCCTCGGTGTGCATGCGGACGATCCGGCCCGCGGCGATGGTGCTCTGTACCACGGCACCGTAGGCTTGACCGGGGACACTGAAGTCCATCGGGTACGGCGCGGTGCCGGTCACTTTGCGCGGGCCGTCGACCCGGTTGATGCCCGCGCCGACCAGCGGCCTGTACTCGACGGTGCTCATGTGGTCACTCCTGACACTGTCTGCAGCTCGCGTACCAGGGTGCGACGGGCGAGCGGAACCTTGAACGCCGTGCCGGGGACGGTTCGGGCGTCGCGCATCGCCGCGTCGGCCGCGTCCTGGAACGCGGCCGTGCCGACCGGCGCGCCGGTCAGCACGTGCTCCGCCTCGTAGGCCCGCCAAGGCTTCGATCCCACCCCGCCCAGCCCGACCCGGGCCTGACGGATCGTGCCGTCGCCCACGACGAGCAGCACCGCGGCCGAGGTCAGGGCGAACTCGTACGACGTCCGGTCGCGGACCTTGAGGTAGCCCGACCGGGCGGCGGACGGCGGCAGCGGGATCTCGACCTCGGTGATCAGCTCGGCGTGCTCCAGGACGTTCTCGCGCTCCGGGCTCTGGTCGGCCGCAAGGTAGAACTCCGTCAGCGGCACGGTGCGACGCGCCGACACACCCATGATGTGCACGACCGCGTCGAGTGCCACCAGTGCGACGGCGAGGTCGGAGGCGTGCAGCGCGACGCACCGCTCGCTCACCCCGAGCACGGCGTGCATACGGGCCACGCCCCGCACCGCGGCGCAGCCCGAGCCCGGCGCGCGCTTGTTGCACTCGACGACCGTGGGGTCGCGGAAGTATCGGCAGCGTGTGCGTTGGAGCAGGTTTCCCCCGATGGTGGCCATGTTCCGCAACTGCACCGACGCGCCCAGCAGCAGGGTCTCGCGCACCATGGGCAACCGCTCGGCAACCGTGGGATCGGCAGCCAGCTCCTCCATGGTGGCGAGCGCCCCGACGTGCAAGGACTCTCCGCGGCGTTCGATGCCGTGCAGCGGGAGCCTGGTGATGTCGATCAGTCGCGGCGGCTCCAGCACACCGTCCTTCATCAGGTCGAGCTGGGTCGTGCCGCCCGCCAGGCAGGACGCCGCCGGATCGTCCGCCAGCAGTCGCACTGCCTCCTGGGTGTCGTTGGCCCGCACGTAGTCAAAGGTGCGCATCGCGACCTCTCCCGGACGCCGCCTCGCGAATTGCGGCAACGATGTTGGGATAGGCACCGCAGCGGCACAAGTTGCCGCTCATGAACTCCCGGATCTCTTCGTCGGAGCCGGCTCGGCCCTCAGCGATCAGCGCCACCGCCGACATGATCTGTCCGGGCGTGCAGAAGCCGCACTGGAAACCGTCGTGCTCCATGAACGCCTGCTGCACGGGGTGCGGCCCGTCGGTGCCCGAGACGCCCTCGACCGTGGTGATCGCCCGATCCTCGGCCTGGGCCGCCAGGGTCAGGCAGGAGAGCACTCTCCTGCCATCCAGATGTACGGTGCACGCACCGCAGGCGCCCTGGTCGCAGCCCTTCTTCGTGCCCACGAGACCGAGCCGGTCGCGGAGGGCGTCCAGCAGGGTGACCCGGGTGTCCAGGCGCAGGGTGTACGACCGGCCGTTCACCGTGAGTGTCACGACCCGCTCTGAAATCGCAGGACGCTCGCTCACGTCCTGCCGACTCACCCCGTCCGTCATCCGTCCTCCTTGCGAGGGGTCACGAACGGCTCCAGCCCACACGTGGACTCGCTGAGCCAATTCAGTAGATAACACTTCATGTCATGCTATGCGCCAAATGGGGGATTCGGCACGCTGTCCGATCCTGCGGATCCCCGGGCGGCGCCTGCGGCCCCAGCTCTCCTGTCCGGCCAAAGGCTCGCTGGGCGGAGAGACAACCCACGCCGAACTGCGGGAGCCACATGCGCTGTGGGAACGTCCGCGTTGGTGATGGATCAGGGGGAGCACTGACCAACGAAATTCAGAGGCGGGTCCGGCTGTGTCTCGCACGGTGACGACCGGGCCCAACCGTGTCCGGCCACGAGCCGATGCCAACGAGCCCACTCACGTTCCGCTACCGGCCAGTGTGAGACACGGCCGCCCGTCTGACAGAGCCTTGCGAGGCTGCGATCGCCCCCAGCATGTCCGACCTCGCCGCCGCCACTGTCCGCACTTGTTCGTCCAGCCCGTCCCCATGTCCGGTGGCCTGCGCACGGGTCGTCCGTATGCTGAGCCCGCTCGCCTCTGCTTGGTAACGCGTTGTGGCCTGGGCCGCACCGCGACCTGAGTGGCGTAGCACGGCTTTCCTCCAGCGGCGGCGTTGACCGAGATGGGAGAGGGGTGTCACCTCGCTGGGGTCGATATGGCCGTCGCGTGCCAGCGCGGGCAGGGAGGCGGCCACCATTTTCCCCGCCCTCCTGCGGAGCACGAGCGCCAGGATCAGCATCGTGAGGAACGCAGGCACCAGGATGCCTCCGTAGATCTTGTAGATCAGGAACGGATCGCCGCTGGCGAGGCCGGCCCAGTCCCACGCGCCGTGCAGTGCGATGGCGATGAGCGGGGCGCCCAGAGCGAGCCCCGCGCGCGCAGATCGGCCGCGCTCTCGGACAACCGCAGCGATGCCTGAGGCGGACACGATGACCATGAGCGGGTGGAAGAACGGAAGCATCACCATCCGCAGGAAGACCGTTGCGGCGAGTCGTCCCGCTGCATGTGGATCGGATACGTCTGTTGCGAAGGTTGTTACGGCTTTTCCGAGGTACAGAGTGTTCTCCGTGCATGCGAATCCGGTACCGACGAGACCTGCGTAGACGATTCCGTCGAGCAGTCCGGTGAGCCACCTGGCCTGATAGATCACCACCCACAGTACGAAGAGGCTTTTGAGGACTTCTTCGGCGACAGGGGTGATCACGAGTGGGCGGAACCAGTGACCAAAATCGGTGCTCACTGCGGTGTCGGCAAGATGTTGCAGGGCTTCTTCCGACCAAATCGCGGCGAAGGCAGCCAGCGACGCACCCCAAACGAATGCGGAAAGGAGCCGCCCTGAACGCTCGCGCTTCCAGCGGCCCAGCCACAGGAAGGCGCCCGCGACGGGGACGGCGGCGAGAGCGGATACGACGAGGCCGGCTGTCACCCCTGTGACTCCGATCTGACCGCCCACCCAGACGATGGAGCCGATCCATGAGGCACCTGCCACCAGGGGCCACAGGGTCCGCGCCCGACTCCGTCGCTCGGGATTCATCGATGTTCGCATCACGTTCCTTCTCGGCGTCCGACTCCCGCGATTCGCGGTTGCGCATGGATGAGACACCGTGCCGCCGCGGCACAGTCAAGCCGAGATGGTCGAGAGCGGAGAGGGAGGGATCGCCTGGGCCGGAGCGCACGAGAGGTCGCGCAGCTCGCCGGTACGACTTTGCGTACCGACCGGTACTCTCACGAGGTCGGGTTGCCCGACGTGCCGGAACGACCGGCGAACGGCTACAAGGCGTATCGGGCCGAGCCTCGTGCGACTGATGCAGATCCGCCGTCTCACGGAACTCGGCATCCCACTCGCCCGGATCCCGGACGTGGAGGCCGGGGCGGCGTTTCTCGCGCGTGCTGGGCTGCTCGACGGCCGTCGGGCTGCCACGCACTGGAGCTATCGCGACCGGCTGGCCCGCGAGTATCCCGACATTGCTGTCTGCCCTGACCCCATCTTCACGCGGGATGGCAACGTCTGGACGTCGGCCGGGATCACCGCTGGTATCGACCTCGCGTTGGCCATGGTGGAGGAGGACCACGGAGCGATGATCGCCCGCGCTGTCGCCAGGTGGTTCGTGGTGTTCCTCCAGGGACCTGGCGGCCAGGCCCAGTTCAGTACGCAGCTGGCCGCGCAGCGCCCGTCTCGACAGCCGATACGCCAGACCCAGAATGGATCGCCGACCATCTGGCCGACGAGCCGACCGTGCCGGCGCTCGCCGCGCTGGTCGGCATGAGCGAGCGCAACCTCACTCGTGTCTTCCGCGCTGAGACCGGCCACACCCCTGCCGCATACGTCGAGACCGCGCGTATAGAGGCTTCCCATGACCTGTTGGAGACCAGCGACATCACCATCGAGGCGATCGCTCACTGCTGCGGCTTCGGTACTACCGAGACCCTGCAACGCACGTTCAAGCGGGCCTTCAATGTCACTCCTGGCCAGTATCGAAGCCGCTTCGCAGCGAGCAATTGTCCATACTTGTGGATCGGATGGAGTTAAGGCCACAGCATCTGCTTGGTCCACCCGTCGGGTGAAGACAGGTATACGAGCCGGGTGTGGCGGCGCTGCTTGTCGCCCTGCCAGAACTCCACCGACTCCGGGCGCACTGAGTACAGCGTCCAACCTGGCGCCACGAGGTCGGGCTCGCTCTTGATCCGCGTGAGCGACGCCTCCACTTGTGCGTCCCTCTCGGCCAAGTCCGCGAGCGGTTGTGATTGCCGGCCGAGCAGGGCTTCCGCCCGTGCCCCAGCACCGCGGGCGAGGAAGTCCGCAGCGCACAGTTCAGGGGTCTCTCGCACAACCGGTCCGCGCACCCGGACCTGTTGGGCGAGCGGTGCCCAGTAGAAGGTCAGCGCCGCATAGGGGCGGGCAGCGAGGTCGCGGCCCTTGAGGCTGCTCGCGTCCGACGCAAACTGCCAGCCCTGGGGGCTCACGTCCTTGAGAATGAGTACGCGGGCGGTCGGATCACCGCTGGCGTCCGCCGTGGCCAGCGTCATGGCATGAGGCTCCTTCACCCCGGCGTCCAACGCCTTGAGCAACCACTCGGTGAACAGCTCGAACGGTGTGTCCGGCGCCTGCGAAGGGTCGAACTCAGGAAGCTCGCCGGCGAAGACCTCGATGCCCCGCAGCGTCTGGCGCAGGTTGCCTGCACCGGTCACGTTCCACTCCCTCAGCCGTGATCACTCAAGTCGAACTGAACCTGGCAACCTGCATAATTCACAGGCCGATTGAGGATGAACACGCCGCTGCAGCCCCAGGTCGTTCGACAAGGTGGCTGTTTTCGAAGTGGGCTCCAGCACGGACGAGGGCGACGAGGCGGGGTGCGCTGCGAGCGGCGTGCGAGGGCGTCTCCGGCCCGTCGGCTCAGCGGGTGGCGAGGAGTTCGAGGGTGTCGATCACGCGGTTGGAGAAGCCCCACTCGTTGTCGTACCAGGCGACCA
>NZ_JBIAXM010000059.1:0-27341 GCF_042896695.1 Streptomyces sp. NPDC001270
AACGCCCGGTTACATTCCGAACCCGGAAGCTAAGCCTTACAGCGCCGATGGTACTGCAGGGGGGACCCTGTGGGAGAGTAGGACGCCGCCGAACTTCCTTTGAAGCTCTGGCTCTTGGGCACACAGCCCGAGGGCCAGAGCTTTTTTGCGTTGAGGTAGGGTCAGGGAGCATCGTTGGTTCGTTCCCACAGGAGGCCCCCGGGTGGAGGTCCAGGAGACCCGTATCCAGACTGACCGGGTTCTCACCATCCCGAACATCCTCAGCATGGCGCGCCTCCTCGGCGTACCCCTCTTCCTGTGGTTGATCCTCAGGCCCGAGTTCGGGGGGCCCAAGAGCGACGGCTGGGCGCTGTTGGTGCTCGCGCTGAGCGGGGTCAGTGATTACCTCGACGGCAAGCTCGCGCGGCGCTGGAACCAGATCAGCAGCCTGGGTCGGCTTCTCGACCCGGCCGCCGACCGGCTCTACATTCTGTCGACCCTGGCCGGCCTCACCTGGCGTGAGATCCTGCCCATTTGGTTGACGGCCGTACTAGTGGCGAGAGAGCTGATCCTCCTGGTGATGGTGGGCATCCTCAGGCGCCATGGTTACCCTCCGCCGCAGGTGAACTTCCTGGGCAAGGCCGCGACCTTCAATCTGATGTACGCCTTCCCGCTGCTCCTGCTCAGTGACGGAAGTGGTTGGATCTCGTCACTCGCTGCTATTTTCGGATGGGCGTTCGCGGGATGGGGTACAACGCTGTACTGGTGGGCAGGAGTGCTCTACGTGGTTCAAGTCCGCCGTCTGGTCCGCGCGGACGCCATGGCCGATTGAGCTCGACGATTGCCCCGACGTAGTGGCTCGATGGCCCGTGACGGCAAAGTGCGGGACAATCTTGACGGGTGAAGTCGGCTAGACCGTCGTCTCTTGGAGGAGGACGCTTCCGACATGAAGGCCGTCGTGATGGCCGGTGGTGAAGGCACTCGTCTTCGCCCGATGACCTCAAGCATGCCCAAACCGCTCCTGCCCGTGGTGAACCGCCCGATCATGGAGCACGTTCTGCGGCTGCTCAAAAGGCATGGGCTCACCGAGACCGTCGTCACCGTGCAGTTCCTGGCCTCGCTCGTCAAGAACTATTTCGGTGACGGCGAAGAGCTCGGAATGGAGCTCACGTACGCCAATGAGGAGAAACCACTCGGTACCGCCGGAAGCGTCAAGAACGCCGAAGAGGCGTTGAAGGACGATGCCTTCCTGGTCATCTCGGGCGACGCCCTGACCGACTTCAACCTCACCGACCTCATCAATTTCCACAAGGAAAAGGGTGCGCTCGTCACGGTGTGTCTGACGAGAGTGCCCAATCCGCTGGAGTTCGGGATCACCATCGTCGACGAAGAGGGCAAGGTCGAGAGATTCCTGGAGAAGCCGACCTGGGGGCAGGTCTTCTCCGACACGGTGAACACGGGCATCTACGTCATGGAGCCCGAGGTCTTCGACTACGTGGAGCCCGACGTTCCCGTCGACTGGTCCGGTGACGTCTTCCCGCAGCTGATGAAGGAAGGCAAGCCGGTCTTCGGATACGTCGCCGAGGGCTACTGGGAGGACGTCGGCACTCACGAGTCGTACGTGAAGGCGCAGGCCGACGTCCTCGAAGGCAAGGTCGACGTGGAGATCGACGGATTCGAGATCTCCCCGGGGGTGTGGGTCGCCGAGGGCGCGGAAGTGCATGCGGACGCCGTGCTGCGCGGACCGCTCTACATCGGCGACTACGCCAAGGTGGAGGCCGGCGCCGAAATCCGGGAGCACACGGTCGTCGGATCCAATGTCGTGGTGAAGAGCGGGGCGTTCCTGCACCGGGCCGTGGTGCACGACAACGTCTACGTCGGACAGCACAGCAACCTGCGCGGCTGCGTCGTCGGCAAGAACACCGACATCATGCGTGCGGCCCGGATCGAGGACGGCGCGGTCATCGGCGACGAGTGCCTGATCGGTGAAGAATCGATCGTTCAGGGCAACGTGCGGGTCTACCCGTTCAAGACCATCGAGGCGGGCGCCTTCGTCAACACGTCGGTGATCTGGGAGTCCCGCGGGCAGGCGCATCTCTTCGGTGCCCGGGGCGTGTCCGGGATCCTCAACGTGGAGATCACGCCGGAACTCGCCGTTCGGCTGGCCGGCGCGTACGCGACGACCCTCAAGAAGGGGGCGACCGTCACCACGGCCCGCGACCACTCGCGTGGTGCGCGTGCCCTCAAACGTGCGGTGATCTCAGCACTGCAGGCCAGCGCCATCGACGTACGGGACCTGGAGAACGTGCCGCTGCCGGTGGCGCGGCAGCAGACCGCGCGGGGCAGCGCCGGCGGGATCATGATCCGGACCTCGCCGGGGGTGCCGGACTCCGTCGACATCATGTTCTTCGACGGCCAGGGTGCCGACCTGTCGCAGGGGAGCCAGCGGAAGCTCGACCGGGTGTTCGCGCGGCAGGAGTACCGGCGGGCGTTCCCCGGAGAGATCGGTGACCTGCACTTCCCAGCCAGCGTCTTCGACTCGTACACCGGGTCGCTGCTGCGGAACGTCGACACGACAGGGATCGCCGAATCGGGGCTCAAGGTCGTCGTGGACGCCTCCAACGGCAGTGCGGGCCTGGTGCTGCCCAGCCTGCTCGGCAAGCTCCGAGTGGACTCGCTGACCATCAATCCAGGTCTGGACGAGGCCCGGCCCACGGAGACCGGTGACATGCGCAGGGCGGGGCTGGTGCGGCTCGGCGAGATCGTGGCGTCCTCCGGAGCCGCGTTCGGTGTCCGGTTCGACCCCGTGGGGGAGCGGCTGTCCCTCGTCGACGAGAAGGGCCGCATCATCGAGGACGACCGGGCGCTGCTCGTGATGCTCGACCTGGTGGCCGCTGAGCGCCGCAGCGGCCGGGTGGCGCTGCCGGTGACCACGACCCGGATCGCGGAGCAGGTGGCCGCGTACCACGGCACACAGGTCGAGTGGACCACGACGTCTCCCGACGACCTCACGCGCGTGGGGCGTGAAGAAGGAACGATCTTCGGTGGTGACGGCAAGGGCGGGTTCATCGTCCCGGAGTTCAGCGGCGTCTACGACGGTACGGCGGCCTTCGTACGGCTGATCGGACTGGTGGCCCGGACGCAGCTCACGCTCAGCCAGATCGACGCGCGGATCCCGCGGGCACACGTCCTCAAGCGCGATCTGGCCACCCCGTGGGCCGTCAAGGGCCTGGTGATGCGGCGGGTCGTCGAGGAAGCGGGAGAGCGCTTCGTCGACACCACGGACGGGGTCCGGGTCGTGGAGACGGACGGACGCTGGGTGATGGTCCTGCCCGATCCGGCCGAGGCGGTCACCCACCTGTGGGCGGAGGGGCCGGACGACCAGTCCGCCCAGGCCCTGCTCGACGAGTGGTCGGCCGTCGTGGACAGCGCCGGACGGTAAAACACACAGCACGCGCGCGTGCCGGACAAGTGTCCCCCAAGGGGGCCTGTCCGGCACGCCGGTGGGGCCATTCGGAGGAACTGCCCCCGACGTGCGACGATGTGCGGCATGCCGCAGCAACCCCCCGTTCGGAGCACACCGGCCGTGCGGCCCGTGCGCCCGGACGCCTCCATGTCGTTGATCACCAACGTCATGGACCACAGCCTCGACGACGGGTACGCCGAGGCCGCCGCCCGCAGGAAGTCCCAGGGTGCGGTGGGCGGCATGCCGAAGACCCTCCGGGCGAAGCTCGGCCTGGCCGGCGGCCTGGTGCTCGCCGCGCTGGTCGTGACCGTGGGAGCCGCACAGGCGCGGGTGGCGGCACCCGTGGTCGCCAAGGAGCGGCAGGAGCTGATCGACCGGATCGACCGGGAGACGGAGACCGCGGACAAGCTGGAGGGCAGCGTCGACCAGCTGCGTGGCGACGTGAGCACCCGGCAGCGGGCCGCCCTGAGGCAGAGCGGCGGCAGCGAGACGGCGGATCTGGTGGGGATCCTGTCGGGCGCCACCGCGGTGCACGGCCCCGGAGTGAAGCTCCTCGTGAACGACGCCAGGGAAGCCAGCACGGGCGGTGACGGGAATCCGCGCACGACCGCAGGATTCTCGGACACCGGCCGGGTGCGCGACCGTGACATGCAGCGCGTCGTCAACGGACTGTGGGCGGCCGGTGCCGAGGCCGTCTCCGTCAACGGGCAGCGGCTGACCGCCCTGTCCGCGATCAGAGCGGCCGGCGACGCGATACTGGTCGACAACAAACCGCTGGTGCCGCCCTACACGGTGCTGGCGGTGGGGGACGGGGACCGGTTCAGCACCAGGTTCCAGAACGGCGCCGACGGGCTGTACCTGCATGCCCTTGAGGAAAACTTCGGCGTTCGGGCCGACATCTCGGTGGTGAACGACCTCCAGCTGCCCGCCGCACCGAGTGTGATCGTACGTACAGCACAGCCGAGCACTGAGAAGGGCACAACGTGATCGCGGTACTGGGCCTCGTCGTGGGAGTCGTGGCCGGCCTGTTGGTTCGTCCGGAGGTTCCGGCGGTCGTCGAGCCTTATCTGCCGATCGCCGTGGTCGCGGCGCTGGACGCCGTCTTCGGTGGACTCCGGGCCATGCTGGACGGCATCTTCGACGACAAGGTCTTCGTGGTGTCGTTCCTGTCGAACGTGGTCGTGGCCGCCCTGATCGTCTTCCTGGGCGACAAGTTGGGGGTGGGCGCGCAGCTCTCCACGGGCGTCGTCGTGGTCCTCGGGATCCGTATTTTCTCCAACGCTGCGGCCATCCGGCGGCACGTGTTCCGGGCGTGAGGCCGATGACCGATCCGAACGAATGGCCGGAGTACAGGCTGCGCCGGGCGCTCCCCGACGAGGTGCCCGCACCGGGGCCCGAGGCGGGGCAGCCGCGGCACGAGAAGAGCAGGCCCGAGCTGACCGGCCGTCAGCGCCTGGTCGACGGCCTCTGGCCACCGCGGGTCTCCCGGGCCCAACTCATCGTCGCCCTGCTGCTGTTCGGCCTCGGCTTCGGCCTGGCCGTCCAGGTGGCGTCGAACAGTGACACCGACAGTGCGCTGCGCGGCGCCCGCCAGGAAGATCTCGTACGCATCCTCGATGAACTCGACAACCGTACGCAGCGTCTTGAAGACGAGAAGACGGGACTCGAACAGCAGCGTCAGGAGCTGGAGAACAGCTCGGACCAGGCCGAGGAGGCACGCAGGCAGACGGCCGAGAAGGAGCGGCAACTCGGCATTCTGGCGGGCACTGTGGCGGCGCAGGGTCCCGGCATCACGATGACGATCAGCGACACGAAAGGGACGGTCAAGGCAGACATGCTGCTCGACGCGATCCAGGAGTTGCGCGCGGCCGGGGCTGAGGCGGTCCAGGTCAACGCCGTACGCATTGTCGCCGGCAGCTATCTCTCGGACTCCGGCGACGGCGTGAGCGTCGACGGGAACAAGATCAACGCTCCCTATCGTTTCAAGGTCATCGGCAAGCCGCAGGATCTCGAACCGGCGCTCAACATCCCCGGAGGTGTGGTGCAGACTCTTGAGAAGGAGCAGGCCACTGTGACGGTCGAGCGTTCGGACAAGATCATTGTTGACGCCTTGCGACCGGCGAAGGAGCCTGACTACGCTCGGTCGTCCTCCCAGTGAATCGATGGTGCATGCGGGAGGTCCGGCAGGGGCATGAGGTTGCGGGGGGTCGGCGCATCGAAGGCTCGGTGCGTGGTGGAAACTGTTTGGTGGATACGGACGTTGTGAGGATGTCCGGGTCGACCGGTGTATGGAATCAGGGTTCGTCCTGCCCCACGGGCGGGTCTGTTTCGGTCAAGGGGAATCGCCCGTGAAGTTGTTTGCGAAGTTGTTCGGCAAGAGCGCGCGAGAGGGTGGCGGCAGTGCGACCGCTCGCCATCGTGCACAGCCTGACGCAGAGGGCCAGCGCCCGATGTTCCGGGACCAGGTGGCTGGCCCGGGCGGTGACATTTCCGGAGGTCAGGGCGCGCCGTCTGTTGACCCTGCCCAGTCCGGCGGCATAGGTTTCGGGCAACCGTCAACCTCAAGTACGGGTGGAGGGTTTACCCCCGGCCCGTACGCGTCCAACGCCCCGGTGGGGCAGCCGCGGCAGGAGGATCCGTCCATGTCGATCCTGGTATGTACGAGGTGCGGTAACCGGAACGCGGAGAACGCCCGGTTCTGTTCCAACTGTGGTGCGCCCCTGCGTGCGGGCGTCGCCCCGGAGCGGTCGTCGGAGACGACGTCCACGATCTCCATCTCCGGTCTGGAGGCGTACGACGCCGAGGTCACCGGGCAGACGCAGATGCCGTCCCTCTCTCCGGAGGCGCAGGCGGCCGTCGACGCGCTGCCGGTCGGCTCGGCGCTCCTGGTGGTCCGCCGCGGCCCGAACTCGGGCAGCCGCTTCCTGCTGGACGGGGACCTGACCACGGCCGGCCGTCACCCGCAGAGCGACATCTTCCTGGACGACGTGACGGTCTCGCGCCGCCACGTGGAGTTCCGGCGCGGCGCCGACGGTTCGTTCACGGTGGCGGACGTGGGCAGCCTGAACGGCACGTACGTCAACCGGGAGCGGATCGACCAGGTCGGTCTGTCCAACGGTGACGAGGTGCAGATCGGTAAGTACCGGTTGGTCTTCTACGCGAGCCGGCACGGCATCTGACCGTTCCCCCGGACCGGGTCCGGGGGAACTCCAGGGAAGGTCCATGCTTCAATCACCGCGTGGCGGTGCCGGGCACGGTATCGCAGCCAGGGACAGCGGGCTGATGAGCATCGGCGCGGTGTTGAACGTGCTGCGTGGCGAGTTCCCCGAGGTCACCGTCTCCAAGATCCGCTTCTTGGAGTCGGAGGGCCTCGTCGAGCCGCAGCGGACCCCCTCGGGGTACCGCAAGTTCAGCGCGGGGGACGTCGAGCGTCTGGGCCATGTCCTGAGGATGCAGCGGGACCACTACCTGCCGCTCAAGGTGATCCGGGAGCACCTCGACGCCATGGAGCGCGGCGAGGCCGTGCAGCTTCCCGTGGTGGGGCGCCAGCGGGACGGCGAGGACGTCCTGGAGCCCGTCGAGGGGCCCGCGCCGGCCCGGATCGGACGTGCCGAGCTGCTGGCGGCGGCGGAGATCGACGAGAGCGATCTCAAGGAGTGGGAATCGTACGGGCTCGTCGCTCCACTGGAGGACGGGGTGTACGACGCGGAGGCGGTCACCGTGGCCTCCCTCGTCTCCGAGTTGGGACGGTTCGGGATCGAGCCGCGTCACCTTCGGGTGATGAAGGCCGCCGCCGATCGCGAGGCGGGCCTCGTCGACCAAGTGGTGGCCCCGCTGAAGCGCCACCGGAACCCGCAGACCAGAGCCCACGCCGAGGCCCGTACGAAGGAGCTGGCGGCGCTCACCGTCAGGCTGCACACGGCGCTGGTGAAGATCGCGCTGGGCGTCCGGCTGCCCTGAACGGCGCGCCGGTCCGCCGGCGAACGGTACGGCGTTCCGGCGGCCGGATCGTGCACCCGTTCTCTGCCCGACTACCCAAACGTCCCGGGCACGGCCTAGGGTTGCTGTGTGAACGAGCTCGATGTCGTAGGTGTCCGGGTCGAGATGCCCTCCAACCAACCGATCGTGCTCCTGCGTGAAGTGGGCGGCGACCGGTACCTCCCCATCTGGATCGGGCCGGGGGAGGCGACCGCGATCGCCTTCGCCCAGCAGGGGATGGCTCCCGCACGGCCGCTGACCCACGACCTGTTCAAGGACGTGCTGGAAGCCGTCGGCCAGGAGCTCACCGAAGTGCGCATCACGGATCTGCGTGAGGGCGTCTTCTACGCGGAGCTGGTGTTCGCCAGCGGCGTGGAGGTCAGTGCCCGCCCGTCCGATGCCATAGCGCTGGCCCTGCGCACGGGAACGCCGATCTATGGCAGTGACACGGTGCTCGACGACGCGGGCATCGCCATTCCGGACGAGCAGGAGGACGAGGTGGAGAAGTTCCGTGAGTTCCTCGACCAGATCTCGCCCGAGGACTTCGGTACCAGCAGCCAGTGAGCCGACCCTTCGCGGCCGGCGCCGGGCCGGTGCACGGCCCGTGACGAGCCGTTGCCGGGGCAATTGCCAGGGGCCTTTGAGAGCGTCCTTCGAACCCCCGCGAGTGCATTCGGCTAGCCTTTCCCCGCGGTGGGGTACGGGAAACCACTCCTAGGGTGATTATCACTCGGCGTGCCGAGTGTGGCGATCGTTGACGCACCCCTGGTGACTGCCTACCGTCGTGAAGGCAGGTCAAGGACGGAGGTCGGCGTGAGAAGCAGCGGCGACGGTACGGCTGGGGGTGCCCCCGGACACGGTTTCGGGGAGAGTGGTCCGTTCGCTCCCTCGAACTCACGGCTCCGTTCCAGCGGGGAGTCCATCCCTCCCGGCAGCGGCGCGGCCGATCACGCCCCGCAACGGCCGACGGCCGTACTCAGTGGTGGAGGGGCGGCGGCCATGACGTCCGAACAGATCGGTTACCGGGGGCCCACGGCCTGCGCGGCGGCCGGCATCACCTATCGGCAACTCGACTACTGGGCCCGCACGGGTCTTGTCGAGCCCAGTGTGCGACCCGCCTACGGATCGGGTACGCAACGCCTCTACAGCTTCCGCGACGTCGTCGTCCTGAAGATCGTCAAGCGGTTCCTGGACACCGGCGTGTCGTTGCAGAACATCCGCAGCACCGTCCAGCACCTCAGGGAACGCGGTTTCCGTGACCTGGAGCGCCTGACGTTGATGAGTGACGGTGCCACGGTCTACGAGTGCACGTCGCCGGACGAGGTCCACGCCCTGCTCCAGGGCGGTCAGGGCGTTTTCGGGATCGCCGTGGGCGTGGTCTGGCGGGATGTGGAGAGTGCGCTCTCCCAGCTGCACGGAGAGCGCATCGACACCGGGGAGACCCTGGTCGGGCACAATCCCGCGGACGAGCTGGCCAGGCGGCGCAACCGGGCGGTCTGAGCTGCCCGAACGGGCGCCTGGAGGGCATGGCCGGGGCGGTCCGAGCGGCCTTCCTCAGGGGATCCGGGGCCGTGTCGCCGTCCGGCGGCGGGGCGATGTCAGTGCCGTGGTGCAGCATCGGAGATGTGCGAAACGTGCCCACGATCCTGCATCTCGACATGGATGCCTTCTTCGCCTCGGTGGAGCAGGCGTCCAAGCCGAGCCTGCGCGGGAAGGCCGTCGTCGTGGGCGGACTCGGGCCGCGCGGGGTGGTCGCCACCGCCTCGTACGAGGCACGGACCTTCGGGGTCCGCTCGGCGATGCCCATGGCCCAGGCGCGTCGGCTGGCCCCCCATGCCGCCTACCTCGTTCCGCGCTTCGGACTGTACCGGTCGGTCAGCGAGCAGGTGATGGCGTTGCTGGCGGAGCTGTCCCCGCTGGTGGAGCCGCTGAGTCTGGACGAGGCGTTCGTGGACCTGGAGGCCGGGGACACCGCCTGGGACGAGGAGTCGGCCAGGCGGGCCGGGGCGAAGCTGCGCGCGGACATACGGACCGGTACCGGACTCACTGGCTCGGTGGGGCTCGCCGCCTCGAAGATGCTCGCGAAGATCGCCTCCGAGCGGGCCAAGCCCGACGGCCTGCTGCTGATCGAACCGGGCACCGAGCGTGCGCTGCTCGCTCCGCTGCCGGTGCGGACCCTGCCGGGGGTGGGACCGGCCACCGGTGACCACCTGCGGCGGGCCGGGATCTCGACGGTCGAGGAGCTTGCCGAGGCCGGTGAGGACGAGCTGGTGCGCCTGCTGGGCAAGGCCCACGGGCACGCCTTGTACGCCATGGCGCTGGCGCACGACGAGCGGCCGGTGGTGGCCGAGCGGGAGACGAAGTCGGTGTCCGTCGAGGACACGTACGACGTCGACATCCACGATCGTCTCCGGGTCGGCCTGGAGGTGCAGCGGCTGGCCGGCCGGTGCGTGCGGCGGCTGCGTGCGGCGGGACTGTCGGGACGGACCATCGTGCTGAAGGTGCGGCGGTACGACTTCTCCACGCTGACCAGGTCGGAGACGCTGCGGGGGCCCACGGACGATCCGGCGGTGGTGCGGGAGGCGGCGATGCGGCTGCTGGAGTCCGTGGACACGACGGGCGGGGTGCGGCTGCTCGGCGTGGGCGTCTCCGGTCTCGCCGACTACACCCAGGAGGACCTGTTCGCCCAGGCGGCGGAGGAGGCGGCCGACGCGGCATCGGAGGAGACGGCGGCCGAGCCCGTCGAGGAGCGGCCGACGGCGGCCGAACGGCATTGGGCCGCGGGGCACGACGTGCGGCACACCGAGTACGGGCACGGGTGGGTGCAGGGCAGCGGACTCGGCCGGGTCACGGTGCGATTCGAGACTCCCGTCTCGCAGCCGGGCCGGGTGCGGACGTTCCGGGTCGACGATCCCGATCTGGAGCCCGCGGATCCGTTGCCGTTGTTGTCCGGGGGAGCGGAGGGGGCTGAGGGCGGACCGGTGGTGGGGTCGCCGTCGCCGTCGTCGCGGGGGACCCGCTGACGTGGAGCCGGGCAGGGCCGCGGGGTGAGCGCGGCTGAACAGGGCCCGGCGAGCGGGGTGGGGCGGAAAGGGGGCTGGGAGGGCTGAGGGAGCGAGCCGGGGGAGAAGGGGGACCGAGGAACGAGGGGCCGAGCCCTCGGGCCGTCCGAGCGTGCCGGCACGGGGTCCGGCGCGTACCAGGTGGTGGTGAACGGGGCAGGCAGGGGGAGGGGCGGGGCTTTCCGTGCCGGGGGAGACGGAAGGGACGCTCCGCGTGGGCGACCGCACCGCCGTCTCCGCCCGGGGTCGAGGCGGGCGGAGACGGCGGTGTGCTGGGAGGGGCACGATGCGACGGATCCGGTGAGCGACGTACCCGATGGGGTGGGGCGTGCCGAAGGGGCGGTGCCGAGACCGGGGACGGACGACGGGTGACATGGAAGGGAACGGGGGCGTTGGGCCGTACAGGCGTGAGGCCGTGGGGGAAGGATGCCCGGGGTGGCATCAGGTCTCGTCCTGGCCCGCCAGCCTGCCGAAGTCGTGGTCGGGCTGCGGTGACGGTGCCGCCACGTCCAGGCCGTAGTGGTGGTAGAGCTGGAGTTCCTGTTCAGGGGAGAGATGGCGGCCCACGCCGAAGTCGGGGGCGTCCTTGATGAGGGCGCGGTCGAAGGGGACACGCAGATTGCCCTCGATCAGCTCGCTCGGCTCAAGGGGGACGAAGGCGTCCCTGGAGAACAGGCCCGTCCGTATGGCCGCCCACTCCGGCACTCCCGTGGCATCGTCGAGGTACACCTCGTCGATGGTGCCGATCTTGGTGCCGTTGCGGTCGAACGCCTTGCGGCCGATCAGGTTGCGCGGATCGATGTCGGTCTGCACGGTCCCTCCTCATTGGTCGCAATCATGCGTAAGCACTACAAAAGAGCAGAAACGAGGCGGCGGCCACTCGAAGGTCCTGCCGATGGCGTCGCTGGTAGGCTGGCAGTTGGCTGCTGATCCCGTGCGGGAGAGTCCTCCGGACATCGTCCGAGGCGCCGAAGGAGCAAATCCTCCCCGGAATCTCTCAGGCACACGTACCGCACGGGCGAGGTCACTCTGGAAAGCAGGGCGGGTGCCGACGGTTCCCGCTCTCACCGACGGGGAAAGCCGTGACGCCTCGGGTGGCACGGTGAAGCTCTCAGGTCGAGATGACAGAGGGGGAGGCCGTCGGGGTGCCCGCGCCGGGGCGCCCCTCGAAGGTCGTCAGACCAGGAGGCCTCCGCAATGACCGCCCATCGCACTCCGCTCTCCGAGCTCGAACAGGGCACCCCCTTCGAGCAGCGGCACATCGGGCCCGACCAGGAGGCGCGGGAGAAGATGCTCGCGCAGGTCGGTTACGGCTCGCTCGACGAGCTGACCGCCGCCGCGGTGCCGGATGTGATCAAGAACGCCGACGCGCTCGATCTGCCGGGCGCCCGGACCGAGGCCGAGGTGCTGGCCGAGCTGCGTTCCCTCGCGGACCGCAACCAGGTCCTCGGTTCGATGATCGGGCTCGGCTACTACGGCACCTTCACGCCGCCCGTCATCCTGCGTAACGTCATGGAGAACCCGGCCTGGTACACGGCCTACACGCCCTACCAGCCGGAGATCTCCCAGGGCCGGCTCGAAGCCCTGCTGAACTTCCAGACCATGGTCGCCGACCTCACCGGACTGCCCACGTCCGGTGCCTCCCTGCTCGACGAGGGCACGGCCGCGGCCGAGGCGATGGCCTTGTCCCGGCGCATGGGCAGGAACAAGAAGGGCCTCTTCCTGGTCGACGCGGACACACTGCCGCAGACCGTCGCCGTGATCCGCACCCGCGCCGAACCGACCGGCGTGGAGGTCGTGGTCGCCGACCTGCACGAGGGCATCCCGGCCGGGATCGCCGAGCGGGAGATCAACGGCGTACTGATCCAGTACCCGGGCGCCTCCGGCGCCGTACGCGACCTCGAGCCGGTCATCGAGCGGGCGCACGAGCTCGGCGCGCTCGTCACCGTCGCCGCCGATCTGCTCGCCCTCACCCTCCTGAAGTCGCCGGGCGAACTGGGTGCGGACATCGCCGTCGGTACGACCCAGCGCTTCGGTGTGCCGATGGGCTTCGGCGGGCCGCATGCCGGCTACATGGCCGTGCACGAGAAGTTCGCGCGCAGCCTGCCGGGCCGCCTCGTGGGCGTCTCCGTCGACGCCGACGGACACCGGGCCTACCGGCTCGCCCTGCAGACCCGGGAACAGCACATCCGGCGGGAGAAGGCCACCAGCAACATCTGCACCGCGCAGGTGCTGCTCGCGGTGATGGCGGGCATGTACGCCGTCTACCACGGTCCCGAGGGGCTGCGTGCCATCGCGCGACGCACCCACCGCTACGCGGCGATCCTCGCGGCGGGCCTGGCCGGCGGCGGTTTCAGGACCGTCCACGGTGCCTACTTCGACACGCTGACGGTCGAGGCCACGGGCCGCGCCGAGCGGATCGTCGCCGACGCGCGGGAGAACGGCGTCAACCTGCACCTCGTCGATCCCGACCACGTCTCCATCGCGTGCGACGAGACGACCACCCGGGCCCGGGTCGGTGCCGTGTGGGCCGCCTTCGGGGTGCGGGGTGACGTCGAGGCGCTGGACGCGGCCACCGAGGACGCACTGCCGCAGGCGCTGCTGCGCACCGACGAGTTCCTGACCCATCCGGTCTTCCAGCAGCACCGCTCCGAGACCGCGATGCTGCGCTACCTGCGCAAGCTGGCCGACCGGGACTACGCGCTGGACCGCGGCATGATCCCGCTGGGCTCCTGCACGATGAAGCTCAACGCGACCACCGAGATGGAACCGGTCACCTGGCCCGAGTTCGGCCAGCTGCACCCGTTCGCGCCCGCCGAGCAGGTGCAGGGCTACCTCACCCTCATCCATGAGCTGGAGGAGCGGCTCGCCGAGGTCACCGGGTACGACAAGGTCTCGCTCCAGCCCAACGCCGGTTCGCAGGGCGAGCTGGCCGGTCTGCTGGCCGTGCGCGGCTATCACCGGGCCAACGGCGACGACCAGCGCGTCGTCTGCCTCATCCCGTCCTCCGCGCACGGCACCAACGCCGCGAGCGCGGTGATGGCCGGGATGAAGGTCGTCGTCGTGAAGACCGCCGAGGACGGCGAGATCGACGTCGCGGACCTGCGGGCGAAGATCGAGCAGTACCGCGACGAGCTGGCGGTGCTGATGATCACGTATCCGTCGACGCACGGCGTCTTCGAGGAGCACGTCGCCGACATCTGCGCCCAGGTGCACGAGGCCGGCGGCCAGGTGTACGTGGACGGCGCCAACCTCAACGCCCTCGTCGGGCTCGCCAAGCCGGGCCACTTCGGCGGTGACGTCTCGCACCTCAACCTGCACAAGACGTTCTGCATCCCGCACGGCGGCGGCGGTCCCGGCGTGGGCCCCGTGGGCGTCCGCTCGCACCTGGCGCCGTACCTGCCGAACCACCCGCTCCAGCCCGCCGCCGGTCCGGAGACGGGCGTCGGCCCGATCTCGGCCGCTCCGTGGGGTTCGGCGGGGATACTGCCCATCTCGTGGGCGTACGTCCGGCTCATGGGCGGCGCGGGGCTGAAGCGGGCCACGCAGGTGGCCGTGCTGGCCGCCAACTACATCGCCAAGCGGCTGGAGCCCCACTACCCGGTGCTCTACACGGGTCCCGGCGGCCTGGTCGCGCACGAGTGCATCATCGACCTGCGGCCGCTGACCAAGGCGACCGGTGTGAGCGTGGACGACGTGGCCAAGCGGCTGATCGACTACGGCTTCCACGCGCCGACGATGTCGTTCCCGGTGGCCGGCACGCTGATGATCGAGCCGACCGAATCGGAAGACCTGATCGAGCTCGACCGGTTCTGCGAGGCGATGATCGCGATCCGTACGGAGATCGACAAGGTCGGTGCCGGTGAGTGGCCCGCGGACGACAACCCGCTGCGCAACGCCCCGCACACCGCGGCCGCGCTCGGCGGCGACTGGGCGCACGCCTACAGCCGCGCGGAGGCCGTCTTCCCCGCCGGTGTCTCGGCCGCCGACAAGTACTGGCCGCCGGTGCGCCGGATCGACCAGGCGTTCGGCGACCGGAACCTGGTCTGCTCCTGCCCGCCGCTGGACGCGTACGCGGACTGAACCGGGCGGGCGCGCCAGCGTGTACGGGCTCCCGTCCGAGGCCGGGACGGGAGCCCGCACGCGTGCGAGGCCGGCCTTCGGCGCCATCGGCGGAGAGGGGTCGGCCGGACGGCGTCCTCAGGCCGTCGCCAAGGACACCTCGGTCGACTTGATCAGGGCGAAGACGGGCGAGCCGGCCGCCAGGCCCAGGTCGGTGACGGACTCCTCGGTGATGGCCGAGGTCAGTTCGCCGCCTTCGACCGCGATCTTCACCGCGGCCATCGCGCCGCCGGTGGCGATGCCGGTGACGGTCCCGGGCAGTTGGTTGCGGATCGAGACGCGCTGGACGGGGGCGGTGGCCAGGGCGACCTCCGTCGACTTCACCAGGGCGCGCACGGTGGAGCCCGTGGTCAGACCGAGGTCCTCGGCGGCCTCCAGGGTGATCGCGGCGGTCAGGTCCTGACCGCCGGTGAGACGGACCTTCACCGTGGCCATCGCCTCGCCCGGGGTGACGGCGGTGACGGTGCCGGGGAGCTGGTTGCGGATGCTCAGGCTCATGGGACGGCCTCGCAGAATGTGGGGGATTGGGGGGTTATGGGCCCTGACGGTCCCCACCGTAGCCGCAGCCGGTGCCTCAGGCCGGGTAGGCGTGGGTCTGCGTCGCCTTGACCGTCGCCCAGACCGGCGTGCCGGGCTGCAGGCCGAGTTCCGCGGCGGCGACCGTGGTGAGGTCGGCGGCGACGGACAGCTCCCCGCCGAGATCGGCACGGATCTGATCGCCGTGCGTCTCCAGGCCGACCACCTCGCAGCGCCAGAGATTGCGGGCGCTGGAACCGGTCGGGCGGTCCCGGTGGAGGGTGACGGCGCTCGGCGGGAAGGCCACGAAGACCGGGCCCGACAGGTCCTCGGTCGTGGTGATCGCCGGGCCGTCGTCCAGCCGTACCGAGTGGCCGTCCGCTCGCCCCCGGTAGAGGTTGAGGCCGACCAGATGCGCGATGTAGTCCGTGCGCGGACGGCGGGCGATCTCAGTGGGCGAGCCCTCCTGGACCACACGGCCGTGCTCGACCACGACGAGCCGGTCGGCCAGCACCATGGCGTCCAGCGGGTCGTGCGTCACCAGGACCGCGACCGCCTCGAACTCGGCCAGGTGGCGGCGGAGTTGGGCGCGCACCTCCAGCCGGGTGCGGGCGTCGAGGGCGGCCAGCGGCTCGTCGAGGAGCAGCAGCCGGGGGCTGGTGGCCAGGGCCCGGGCCACCGCGACCCGCTGGGCCTGGCCGCCGGACAGCCGGCGGGGCTTGGCCGCCGCGTGCTCCGCCAGACCCATGCGCTCCAGCCAGCCGACGGCCAGCGCGCGCGCCGCGGCCTTGCCCGCGCCCTGGCAGCGCGGGCCGAAGGCCACGTTGTCCAGGGCGGACAGATGCGGAAAGAGCAGATAGTCCTGGAAGACGACACCGACGGGACGCGACTCCGGGGCGGTGCGGTCGAGGGCAACGCCGTCCAGGTGCAGATGGCCGCCGGTGAGCGGATCCAGCCCGGCGAGGGCGCGCAGGGCCGTGGTCTTGCCGGCACCGTTGGGGCCCAGCAGGGCGACGACGTCCCCGGGTGCGGCCCGCAGGGCGATGTCGAGGCGGAAGGAACCGCGGTCGACGACGAGCCGGGCGTCAAGCCCGTCACCGCGGGTGCCTTCGGCGACGAGGCCGGCCGTGGTGTCGTCGATGTCCGTCATGGGGTGCACTTCCAGGAGTCGGGCGGGGTGGGGCGGGCCTGCGTGCCGGGCGGGGCCGGACCGGCGGGTTCCGCGGGCTCGGCCGCCGGCCGGGCGCCGCCGGGGCGGTCGGCGGCCGGAGCTGCTGCTTGGACGCGGTCGGTGTCGGATGCGGCTCGTACCGGCGATCGTACGGCTGCGGGCCCCGGGAACGTACGCTCTCCCGCCGCAGGTTCCCGGCCCTTGACTCCTCGCGTGCCCTGATTCCGCAGCTTCCCGGACCGTGAGCCCTCAAGCCCTCGCGCGCCCTGTCGCCGTACGTTCCTGGCCCGCACGTCTTCCCGGGCCCACTCCCGGTCTGTTCCCGCGGACCGCGTCCCGCCCGCTGTACAAACCGGGGCCGTGCGAGCCGGGGCCGTGCGAGGCGGCCGGACGGGCGGCGACGGACGGGCCGGTCTTCTCATGGTGTCGTCAGCCAGCGGTCCCGCAGGCCCGCCAGTACCGCGATCGAGACCGCCAGCAGGACCAGGCTGAGAGCGATGGCCGCGTCGGGGTCGTTCTGGAGGGCGAGGTAGACCGCGAGGGGCATGGTCTGGGTACGGCCGGGGAAGTTCCCGGCGAACGTGATGGTCGCGCCGAACTCGCCGAGCGCCCGGGCCCAGGCCAGGACCGCGCCCGCCGCGATACCGGGAGCGATCAGCGGCAGGGTGACCCGACGGAACGCGGTGAACCGGGACGCGCCCAGGGTGGTGGCCGCCTCTTCGAAGCGCGGGTCCGCGGCGCGCAGCGTGCCCTCGACGCTGATCACGAGGAACGGCATCGCGACGAAGGCTTCGGCGATCACGACGCCCGTCGTGGTGAACGGCAGCGTGATGCCGAACCAGGAGTCCAGCCACTGTCCGACCACGCCGTTGCGGCCGAGGGCGAGGAGCAGGGCCACACCGCCGACCACCGGCGGGAGCACGAGCGGCAGGGTGACCAGGGCGCGTACCAGACCGCGGCCGGGGAAGTCCGTGCGGGCCAGCAGCCAGGCCAGCGGCACGCCCACGACCAGGCTCACCGCGGTCGCCGCGGTCGCGGTGATCAGGGACAGCTGAAGCGCCTGCCACACCTCGGTGCTGCTCAGCAGCTGAGGCAGGTTGTCCCACGGGGCCCGGACGAGCAGGGCGATCAGGGGCAGCAGCAGGAAGACCAGGGCCACGACGCCGGGGACCAGGAGCGGCAGCGGCACCCCGCGCCGGCCCGGTGGGCGGGCGCCTCGGCGCCGCGGTCCGCTCTCGGGAGCGCGGGCCGCGGCGCCGGATGCGTCGAGGGGGGTCACGGCTTGAGGAACCCGGCCTCGCTCAGGACCTGCTGGCCCTCGGTGGACTGCACGAGCGCGATGAACGCCTTGGCCGCCTCGGCGTTGGGCGCGTTCTTCAGCAGGACGATCGGGTAGTCGTTGACGGCCTCGGCCGCCTCGGGGAAGTTCACGCCCTCCACCTTGTCACCCGCGGATTTCACATCGGTCTGGTAGACGACCGCCGCGTCGGCCTCCTTCAGCTCCACCTTGGTCAGGGCGCTCTTGACGTCCTGTTCGTAGGAGACCGGGGTGAGCTTGAGCTTGCCGGCGTCCAGGGCCTTCTGGGCGGCAGCGCCGCACGGGACGGTCTTGTCGCACAGGACGACCTTCAGCCCGGACTTGGTGAGGTCCTTGAGGGAGGAGATCTTGTCGGGGTTGCCCGGCAGGGTGGCGATCTCCAACTGGTTGCGGACGAAGGTGGCCGGGGTCCCGGCCGCGTCGTTCTTGTCCGTCACGGTTGCCATCGTCTTGGCGCTGGCGGCGGCGAAGACGTCGGCCGGGGCGCCGCCCGTGATGCTCGCGGCGAGCGTGTCGCTGCCCCCGAAGTTGAAGCTGACCTCGGTGCCGGGGTGCTGCTTCTCGAACTCCTTGCCCAGTTCGGTGAAGCTCTCCTGCAGCGAGGCCGCGGCGAACACGGTCACCGTGCCGGACAGCTTCGGCGACGCCGGCGAGGAGCCCGACGTGGAGGACGACGAGCCCGACGTGGAGGACGACGAGTCGTCCGAGGACGAGCAGGCGCTCAGCGCCATCAGGACGGCGGCCCCCACACCGGCCACCTGCAGCGACCGACGGGTCCGGCGCTTCGAACGGGTCATCACGGTTCCACTCCTCTTGGGTGCTCGGACAACTGTCGCGCCCAGCTGCGGCCCTACTGCTGCCGTGCCGCGATGATACTGCCGCATCTGCGAGGCGTAAGTCTTCTGTCGCATTGCATGAGCTGGGACAATGCCGAACCAAAGTATGCATGTGCGTTTGTACGGGACCGCGTCGCGGGTACCGTCATCCAGGAGGTGGTCGCTCGTGACGCTCGCCGAACTCACCCTGACCGGCGACCTGGCCCGGCCGGTCCGCCTCACGGTGCCGGATCTGCTCGGCTGGCCGCAGCACCGGGTGCGGGTCAGCTTCGAGTGCGCCACCAGCGGAATGCAGCACCACCGGTTCACCGGTCCGCTGCTCTACGACGTCCTGTCCGACGCGGGGCCCGGCTTCGATCCCGTGCGGCGCAAGGACCGGCTGCGCTTCCTCATCGCGGTCAACGGCGCGGACGGGCACCACGCCCTGCTGTCCTGGGCCGAGATCGACCCCGACTTCGCCCATGAGCCGGTGCTGCTCGCCGTCAGCATCGACGACACCCCGCTCGACCGGCACGGACCCCAGCTCGTGCTGCCGCAGGACCGCTGCGGGGCGCGGCACATCAGCGGCATCAACGGGATATGCGTGGACGGCCACTACCACCGCGCCGCGGAGCCCACAGCCGCCGTGTAGTCTCCCGATGGAGGCCATGCATGCTGCTGCGTCAGCTGGAATATCTCGTCGCGCTCGCCAGGGAGCGCCACTTCGCCCGCGCGGCGGCCGCCTGCTTCGTCTCGCAGCCCTCGCTGTCGGCCGCGATCCGCCGCCTGGAGCACGAGCTGGACGTACCCATCGTGCGGCGCGGCAGGCGGTACGAGGGACTGACCCCCGAAGGCGAGGTGGTGCTCGCCTGGGCGCAGCGGATCCTCGCCGAGCGGGACGCGCTGCGGCAGGAGCTGTCGGCGCTGCGCGGCGGGCTCACCGGCACGCTGCGGCTCGGCGTCATTCCGACCGCGCTGCCCGTCGCCTCCCTGCTGACCACCCCGTTCTGCGAGCGGCATCCGCGCGCCCGGGTCACGATCGAGTCGCTGTCGTCGGCCGACATCACCCACGGACTCACCGAGTTCGAACTGGACGCCGCGATGACGTACCTCGACGACGACACCCTGCGGCACGTACGCCGCCATCCGCTGTACGAGGAACAGTACGTCCTGCTCACCCCGCTCGACGGCCCGCTCGGCCAGGTCGCCACGGCCCGCTGGGCGCAGGCCGGCGCGCTGCCGCTGTGCCTGCTGGTGGGGCGGATGCGCAACCGCCGGATCATGGACGAGTTCTTCGCGGCCGACGGCGTCACCGTGGCCCCCGCCATCGAATCGGACAGCGTGGCCGGGCTGTACTCCCATCTGCGCGGCGGCCGTTGGTCCAGCGTGATCTCCCACACCTGGCTGCACATGTTCGGCGTACCCGAGGGGATGCGCGTGGTGGCCCTCGAAGGGCCCGCGCACGGGCCGCGGGTCGGACTGGTCGTCGCCCGCAGCGAACCCCAGTCCGTGCTCGCCGAGGCGCTGGTGAAGGTCGCCCGGGAGACCAGGGTGCAGGACGCGCTGGACGAACTGCTGCGCACCTACCTCGGCGGCCGTGACCGATAGCCGGGAGCTATCCGGGTATAGCGAAGTTCGCTTTGACCAGGGCGTTCGCCCCCGGGATCGTGAAGTGCACCTTCCCACAACGGAGTTGAGGAGCCGCGACCATGGCCAAGGTGCTCTGTGTCCTGTACGACGACCCGACCGGCGGATACCCGACCTCTTACGCCCGGGACGGCCTCCCGGTGATCGACCACTACCCGGGCGGCCAGACCACCCCCACCCCCGAGGCGGTCGACTTCACCCCGGGCCACCTCCTCGGCAGCGTCTCCGGCGAACTCGGCCTGCGCCACTACCTGGAGGCGGCCGGACACACCCTCGTCGTCACCTCCGACAAGGAGGGCGCCGGTTCGGTCTTCGACCGTGAACTGCCCGACGCGGACATCGTCATCTCCCAGCCGTTCTGGCCCGCCTACCTGACCGCGGAGCGCATCGAGGCCGCCAAGAACCTCAAGCTGGCGGTCACCGCGGGCATCGGCTCCGACCACGTCGACCTGGACGCGGCGATCGCGCACGGGGTGACGGTGGCCGAGGTGACGTACTGCAACAGCATCAGCGTCGCCGAGCACGTCGTGATGTCGATCCTCGCGCTGGTCCGCAACTACCTGCCGTCGCACCGGGTGGCGGTCGAGGGCGGCTGGAACATCGCGGACTGCGTGGCCCGTTCCTACGACCTGGAGGGCATGCACGTCGGCACGGTGGCCGCCGGGCGGATCGGGCTGGCCGTACTGCGCCGGCTCGCGCCCTTCGACGTCGCGCTGCACTACACGGACCGGCACCGGCTGCCGCGCGAGGTGGAGGAGGAGCTGGGGCTGACCTTCCACGAGAGCGCCGCCGACATGGCGCCGCACTGCGACGTGGTCACCATCAACGCGCCGCTGCACCCCGAGACGGAGGGGCTGTTCGGCGACGAACTGCTCGACACGATGAAACGCGGCGCGTACCTCATCAACACCGCGCGGGCCCGCATCGTCGACCGGGACGCCGTCGACCGGGCGCTGCGTGACGGGCGGTTGGCCGGTTACGCCGGTGATGTGTGGTTCCCGCAGCCCGCTCCGGCCGACCATCCCTGGCGGACCATGCCGCACCACGGCATGACCCCGCACATCTCCGGGTCCTCGCTGTCCGCGCAGGCCCGGTACGCGGCTGGTACGCGGGAGATCCTGGAGTCCTGGTTCGCGGGCCGGTCGATCCGTGAGGAGTACTTGATCGTGGACGGCGGCGCGCTGGCCGGGGCCGGGGCGCACTCCTACTCGGTGGGCGGCTGAGGCTGCCGGAGGCCGTCCTGTTCGGCGGTCGGCTGGGGCAGGGGAGGCTGTCCTGTCCGGCGGTCGGCCGAGGCCGGTGGAGGCCGCCGCTCACACGCGGTCGATGTGCACGTTCGTCGACTTCACCCGGGCGGTGGCCTCCATGCCGACCTCCAGCCCCAGTTCCTCGACGGCCTCCCGGGTCAGCAGCGAGACCAGCCGGTGCGGGCCCGCCTGGATCTCGACCTGGGCCGCGACGTCACCGAGCTTGATCGCGGTGACGATCCCGGGAAAGGCGTTGCGGACCGACGTGTACGAGGCGTCCTCGTCGCCCGTGCCCGCCGCCCTGGCCAGCTCGACCGAGAACGCGGCGAGATCCCTGCCGTCGATGAGCCGCCGCCCGGCTTCGTCGCGATGGGTCGTCACCCGACCCGCGTCGGCCCAGCGGCGGGCGGTGTCGGGGCTCACGCCGAGCAGCCGCGCCGCCTGGCCGATCGTGTAGGACTGCATGCCGGTCACGATAGGGCTACGGGCCGGGGTCGGCGCAGTTGGGGCGGGCTGTCGGGTACAACGCGATACATCGGCACACGGAGCGTCGGCGCGCGGGCGCGGACCTCCGGAGGCGGCGGTGCCCGGCCGTCGCCGGCACCGGGGCGTCCGTGTTCACGGCCGGGCGGTGGCGGATCGCTCCGGCCGCGGCGGTGGGTCAGGACATTCCGGATGCCTTGAGCACGGCCCGGGCCTCCTCGTCGTCGATCGCCCGCTCCAGCCGGTGGAGTACGTCCGCGCCTTGGACCAGGGTGCCGTTCCGCAGCGAGTGGCGCAGTCCGGTGTCGACCTCGTGCCAGAGGAACGGATTGGCGGCGAGGACCCGGGTGTCGAGTTCGAGGCGCCCGCCGTGGACGTCGCGGAAGATCAGCTGCGAGGCGGCGCCCTCGTACTGGCGGACCCCCACCAGCGCGTCCGTGCGGACCGTCCGCCGGGACAGCGGCCCGCGCACGGACAGCCAGCCACGGCCGGCGGCGACCCGGGGCGGCAGCAGGAGCAGCCCGATGGCGGCGGACAGCGCGAGCCACAGCACCGCGCGCACCGGTGTGAAGGTTCCTGCCGCGCAGTCGGTGAGGACGGTCAGGGCCCCGAAGGCGACCGCGCAGACCACTGCCAGCCGGGCGCTGCCGCGCCAGTGGCGGTCGCCGGCCGGGGCAGGGGATGCGCCGCGTTCCATGTAGCCGAATCTAGGCCGCTCGGGCTGTCGCGACATCTCGTGCTGATGGGGTTCTGACGCCGGCCGGGCACTTCTTGACGGCCCTCTGACGTGGGTGTTCCCGTCAGCCGGTGTGGACGCGCGGGCGCCGGCCGCGGTCCGGCTCCGCTTCGCGCAGCACCTCGCGGGTGACCGGGGCGACCTCACCCTGGCCGAACATGAAGAAGCGCAGGAAGTTGGCGAAGGGGTTGCCCTCGGTCCACTCGAAGTAGATGTGCGGGGTGCACCCCGTGACGTCCCGGACGTGGAGCAGGAGCGCGGCGAGGGCGTTGGGGATGGAGGCGGACTCCAGGGTCAGGACGCGGTAGCGGTTGTGCAGGACCTCGCCGTGCACCGTCAGACCCGCCTCGAACTCGGACGGGTCGGTGACCGTCACCTCGACGAAGACGAAGTCCTCCTGCTCGGGGAAATCGTTGTCCTTGCGGATCTGCTCGACCTTGTCGCGGTACTCGGCCTTGTCGCGCCGGTCGGGTTCATTGGCGATGAAACGTATCTTCCGACTGGCCATGTCCCGGACGAAGCGAGCCGCCATGTCGTCCAGGGTCACGCTCGTCACGCGCAGTTCGAAGGCCCTGGCCAGCCGGGACAGCAGCGAGACCAGGATGATGCCGGCGATGAAGCAGGCACCGATCTTCACACCGTCCGGGCGCTCGATGACGTTGGTGACGGTCGTATAGAGGAAGACGGCCGAGACGACGGTGAACGCGATGGCCCACTTGCGCTGTCCCGCCTTGCGCGAGGCGATGGTCACCGCGATCGCCGCGGAACTGATCAGCACCAGCACACCGGTGGCGTAGGCGCCGCCCTGCGCGTCGACGTCGGCGTTGAAGATCCAGGTCACCAGGAACGCGATGAGGGTGAAGACGATGACCATCGGGCGCACCGCGCGCGCCCAGTGCGGGGCCATGCCGTAGCGGGGGAGGTAGCGCGGCATGAGATTGAGCAGACCCGCCATCGCGGAGGCACCGGCGAACCACAGGATCGCGATGGTCGAGACGTCGTACACCGTGCCGAAGGTGTTGCCCAGGTACTCGTGCGCGAGGTAGGCGAGCGCGCGCCCGTTGGCCTGGCCGCCGGACTTGAACTGGTCCGCCGGGATCAGCAGCGTGGTGATGAAGCTGGTGGCGATCAGGAAGCAGCTCATGATCAGGGCCGCGGTGGTCAGCAGCTTCTTGGTGTCCCTGATCCGGCCGGTGGGGCGCTCCTCGGTGTCGGCGGGGTCGCCCTGGACGTGCGGCATGACGGCGACCCCGGTCTCGAAGCCGGAGAGGCCGAGGGCGAGCTTGGGGAACACGATCAGGGCCAGCCCGATCATGACGAAGACATTGCCGTGTTCCGCGGTCAGGGCGCCGGACCAGTCGGTGATGACATGGCCGGCCGTGGCGACGTGCCACAGGCCGTCGACCACGACGACGAGGTTCAGTACGAGATAGATGCCGACCAGCGCGACGGCGACCCCGATCGCCTCCAGGAAGCCCTTGAGGAACACCGCGCCGAGCAGGGCCACCAGGATCAGGGTGATCAGCATCTGCTGGTCGTGCAGGACGCTGTGCAGATGCGGGTTCTCGATCAGGTGGGTGGAGGCGTCGGCGGCCGACAGGGTGATGGTGATCAGGAAGTCGGTGGCCGCGAAGCCCAGCAGCGTCAGGACGAACAACTTGCCCTTCCAGAACGGCAGCAGCCGTTCCAGCATCGCGATCGAGCCCTGGCCGTGCGGGCTCTCCTCGGCCACGCGCCGGTACACCGGCAGGGCGCCGGCCAGTGTGACGATCACCAGCACGATCGTCGCCACGGGGGAGAGCAGACCGGCCGCCAGCGCGGCGATGCCTGGCTGATAACCGAGGGTCGAGAAGTAGTCCACACCGGTCAGGCACATCACCCGCCACCACCGCTGCCCCTTGTGGGCGGGCGCCGGTTCGGCATGGGGTCCGGTCAGACCGCCCTTCCTGCCCATGTCGGACAGGCCCTCCAGCATCCAAGCGCGCAGCCGCCCGGTAGGAGGGTGTTCGGTCGTGGCCATCGGGGGTGCTCCTGACGTGCTGCTCAACCCTGGTTTTCGGCCATCATCCGGACGGCTGCACCAGCGTAAGCAGAGAGTGACGCGTGAGCCTGTGGATCAGCAGGTCCGGGACATCAAGCTTGCGTTAAGAAACACCTGGCGGGCGGCGTCGGCACCGCGCGGGTCGGGGTGGGGCCCGGCGGCCGCGCGTTGGGCTGTATGGCGGAAGCGGGCCGTCGCGCGCGGGGCGGTCGCCCGGCCGCGCCTCCGTACCCCGCTCAGCCGCCCTGTCCTGTGCCGGAGCGCGCTCGCCGGCCGGTCCGTGGGGTGGTGCGCAGGCGCCGCAAGGAACCGGTGACGGGGACGACCGGAGGCGGGGGCCGCTCTGCTCCGGCATGCTCGACGACATCGTCAAGGCCCCGTCAAGGGAGATCCGCGGCGCCGTATGGAATCCATCAGCGGGAGCGACCTCCCCCGCAGGGAGTCCGCCCCTGTTTCGCATCTGTTCCCCTTCGCATCGTTCCGGGAGTTCGTGATGGCAGATGTGGCTTTCGTCGTCACCACGATCGTGCTGTTCGCGCTGGTGGCCGTCGTTGCCAAGGGAGTGGCGAAGCTGTGACCGTCGAGAACGCCGTCGGTCTGGTCGTCGCCGTGCTCCTGCTGGTTTATCTCGTCCTCGCTCTGATCTTCCCGGAGAGGTTCTGAGTGCCGATATGGGTCCCGTGCCGGCCGGTGTGCTGCAGTCGCTCGCCCTGCTGGGCGCACTGTCGCTCGTCCATGTTCCGCTCGGTTCCTATATGGCCCGGGTGTATTCCGCCGGCCGGCACTGGCGGGTGGAGCGGTGGGTCTACCGGGCGATCGGAGTGAATCCGGATACGCAGATGCACTGGCCCGCGTATCTACGCGGCGTGCTGGCATTCTCCACGGTCGGTGTGCTGTTCCTGTACGTGGTGCAGCGGGTCCAGGGTGTGCTGCCGGGTTCGCTGGGTTTCTCGTCCGTGGATCCGGCGCAGTCGTTCAATACGGCCGTGTCGTTCGTGACGAACACGAACTGGCAGTCCTATTACGGCGAGCAGACCATGGGCCATGTCGTCCAAACGGTGGGTCTGGCGGTGCAGAACTTCCTCTCCGCGGCCGTGGGTATGGCGGTCGCGGTGGCATTGGTACGTGGTTTCGCCCGTGTGCGCACCGGCGATCTGGGAAATTTCTGGGCCGATCTGGTCCGGAGCACCCTGCGGATCCTGTTGCCGTTGGCGGTGGTTGCGGCGGTGGTGCTGGTGGCGTGCGGGGCGATCCAGAATTTCTCCGGTATTCATGAGGTCGGACAGTTCACCGGGGGGTCGCAGCAGTGGGGCGGGGGTGCGGTCGCCTCCCAGGAGGCGATCAAGGAGCTGGGGACGAACGGTGGCGGGTATTTCAACGCCAACAGCGCGCATCCCTACGAGAATCCGACGCCGTTCTCGGACCTGTTCGAGATTTTCTTGTTGCTGGTGATTCCCGTCGCGATGACCCGTACCTTCGGTGTGCTGGTCGGCTCGGTCCGGCAGGGCTACGCGATCCTCGCGACGATGGCCGTGATCTGGGTGGGGTTCGTGGCGCTGATGATGTGGACCGAGTTCGCGCATCAGGGTCCGGCCCTGAAGGCGGCGGGCGCGTCGGCGGAGGGCACGGAGGTCCGTTTCGGGGTCGGCGGCTCCTCGGTCTTCGGGGTGTCGACGACGCTGACGTCGACGGGCGCGGTCAATTCCTTCTTCTCGTCGTTCACGGGGCTGGGCGGCGGGATCGCCATGCTCGGCATGATGCTGGGCGAAGTCGCACCGGGCGGTACCGGTTCCGGACTGTACGGGATTCTGATCATCGCGGTGATCGCGGTGTTCATCGCCGGCCTGATGGTGGGGCGTACGCCTGAATACCTGGGCAAGAAGATCGGTTCCCGCGAGATCAAGCTCGCCGCCTGCTACATCCTGATCACTCCCGCGCTGGTGCTGGTTTTCGCGGCGCTGGCGATGGCGTTGCCCACTCCGCGGCATTCGATGCTGAATCCGGGCGCCCATGGGTTCTCGGAGGTGCTGTACGCGTATACATCGGCCGCGAACAACAACGGTTCGGCGTTCGCGGGGCTGAATGCGAATACGGACTGGTTCAACACGACGACGGGGCTCGCGATGCTGCTGGGCCGTTTCCTGCCGATGGTGTTCGTGCTGGCGCTCGCGGGTTCACTCGCCGGGCAGAAGCCGGTTCCGGTGACGGCGGGGACCTTGCGCACGGAGAAGCCGTTGTTCACGGGGCTGCTGGCGGGCGCGGTTCTGATCATCACCGGTCTGACGTACTTCCCGGCGCTGGCGCTGGGTCCGCTGGCCGAGGGGCTGGTGTGATGACGCCTCGGGTACCGAACGAGGGCCCGAAGCAGGAGGGACCCGGGCAAGGGGCTTCGACGTCCGCCTCCTCCACTCCCACCAGGGCGCCGCACAGCGACGTACCCACCGGGCACAAGCCCGCCGGGGGACGGGTAGGAGCGGGTCTGTTCGATCCCCGGCAGCTGGTCAAGTCGCTGCCGGAGGCGTTCCGCAAGCTCGACCCGCGGGTGATGATCAAGTCGCCCGTGATGTTCGTGGTGTGGGTCGGCTCCCTGCTGACCACGGCGTTCTCGGTGGCCGATCCGGGTGACTGGTTCGGCTGGGCGATCAGTGCCTGGCTGTGGCTGACGGTGGTCTTCGCGAACCTGGCGGAGGCGGTCGCGGAGGGCCGTGGCAAGGCGCAGGCGGACACGCTGCGCAAGGCCAAGACGGACACCGTGGCCCG
>NZ_JBIAXM010000060.1:0-25576 GCF_042896695.1 Streptomyces sp. NPDC001270
AGGCGATTCTGGCCTTTCACGCTAGGCCCAGCTGTCTGACCTGCACCGATACCCCGCCGCACCCCCGCGAAGCCCACTCAACTGTGGAACGCAGGGTGGAGTCGTGGAATTGGCGGGGCAAGTACTACTTGCGGCGGTGGCCCTCGGCCAGAGCGATGCGGGTGCTGCGGGACAAAGTCCGTGCAAGCCACCGTCATTTCGAAGGCTGAACGGCCGCTGTCCGCCGTGGTCGCCGACCTCAACCCCGTGCTGCGGGGCTGGGGAGCGTACTTCCGTAACGGGAACTCCGGGCGGAAGTTCAACGCGGTCGACGGCTATGTCCACGAGCGGCTGGTGATCCTCGCCAGCCGAAAACACGGCTTACGGGGTCGGAACTGGACCACCCGTTTCACCTATGGGTGGATCACACGGCTCCGGGTCTACCGCCTCACCGGAACCGTACGCAGGGCGACGACGTATGCCAGTCGGTGAACGATGTCGGAAAGCCGTATGCGGGAGAACTGCACGTACGGTTTGAAGCGGCGGGGGCTGGAAACGGAGCGGAAGTCACCGCGACAGTCCCCGACCCTACTGAGGACCCAAGAGGAGCGGTAGGTCCTGGCTCGGGGCACGGGCACACGGGCGGCCTCCAGCTCTGCTTCCTCCTCCCTCCAGTCGTGACCGTATCCGTGCTCGTTCGCTTCGGATACGCAGCAGTTACCGCATTCGCGCGGGCGCGCCAACGGTCGCCGTCTCCGGAACGGCCTGGCGCCTGCGGCCTGTTGATCAGTCAGGAGGGCGCTGTAACGTTGTTGAGCTCCGCCGACAGAGCAGTGGACATCGCCCGCCACCCGTCAGCGGCACGGGTTAGTACTGCAACCGCATCTGGGGGTTGTGGCCTCGGCGTTTGTAGTGGGAGCGGCGGGCTCGGGCCTGGCTGCGTCTGCGGAAGTGTGACCAGTGCAGATGGTGTTCGTTGGTGTGGTGGCGGGACGTGATGACGATGTGTCCGATCAACCGGCGGATCTCGGGGACGCTGAGGGGTATGAGGTCTTGTTCGTCCTCTGGGCCGCCCCTTTTGCGGCTTCTTGGGTGCGGACTGCGGTCAGGTAGGCGAGCGCGGCCATCGACAGGGTGTTGTGCCGGTACCAGGCCCGGTAGAGCCGGACCTGATAGTGGTCCAGGCCGCACTCTCCCTTGGCGGTCTGGAAGCACTCCTCCACCGCCCACCTCGCTGCGGCAACTTTGACCAGGTCTTTCAGCCGCGAGGAGGCCGGTCCGTAGCAGACGTAGTAGGCGATCTCGGTGGGGTCTCTGACGCTGCGGCGGGCCAGCACCCAGTGCCCGAAGCCGTCTTCCCAGCAAGGGCGGATCGCGACGCGCGCCCAGTCGTAGACGCGTTCGCCGTGCGCGCCCGGCTCGCCCGACAGCCGCTTCCAGCGTTGTCGGGGCAGCGCGGCGATCAGCTCGTCGACCCGGGCCTCCCTCCAGCCGGTCGTGACCACCGTGTCGTTGACCTTCGTGGCCATCACGTGGGCGACCTTGCGCTGCTCCAGCCAGAAACGTGTGTGCTTGACCTGTCCGTATGCCTCGTCCGCGGTCACCCGTGCGAACGGCACGCCGGCGTCGACGGCGGGTTGCAGCATCTGCCTGAAGTGCTCGTTCTTGGTTGCGAAACAGATCTCGTCGTCGATGCCGGCGGCCCGGCAGCGGTCCCGGTCATCCATCCAGGAGGCCGGGAGGTAGAGCTCGCGGTCGATCAGTGCACGTCCCCGGGCTGAGGCGTAGGCCAGGAAGGTGCCGATCTGGCAGTTTTCGACGTGTGCGGCATAGTGCCGCCGGTTCCAGTGACGTTCGACGCTCGTTGGTGGTGACGCACCCGTACCACCCGCTTGTGGGGCGTCGGTTGGCGGTGTTGTTCACCGAGCGCAAGGCGGGTTCGCTGGTCTTCGTGTGCGATGACAGCGGGGAAGAGTGGGTGCGGCTGCCGCTGGCGTGGGCGGACCGTGGGCCGCACGCTGCCTCGCACCGGCTGGCGGCGGACGGCTTGGTGGCGCTTCATGCGCTGGTCAGTGCGCTGGCCGGTGCCCCACCCGCCGTTGCACCACCAACGGGGCGGGCGACAGCCTGGAAGCTGAGGACGCTTCACTGCCTGCGCCCTCCAAGGAGGCGGGGCGTGGTGGGGCTGGCCGAGGACCGCACGGAAACGGTGATGGTGCTGGCCAACATGGCGCTCGCGGCGCTGGCAGGGAGGGACGGCTGTGAACGGCCTGTCGAAGATCACCCGGTCGCACCGGGAGCGGACCGCCCTGATCTACGTGCGTCGGTCCACGGTCGCCCAGGTCCGCGAGCACGGCGAGTCCGCCGCCCGCCAGTACGACCTGGCCCAGGCGGCGGCCGATCTGGGCTGGCCGCCGCAGCGCGTGGTGGTGATCGACGCGGACCTGGGCCTGTCCGGCCGCACCGCGGGACAGCGCAGCGGTTTCCAGGACGTGGTCACCCGGGTCTGTCTCGGAGAGGTCGGCGCAATCATCGGCCTGGAGGCGTCCCGGCTGGCGCGGTCCTCGGCCGACTTCGCCCGCCTGCTGGAGATCGCCCGACTCAGCGGCACTCTGCTGATCGACGAGGACGGCGTCTACGACCTGGCCGACATCAACGACCGCCTCGTCCTCGGGCTCAAGGGCCAGATGAGCGAGGCCGAACTGCACCTGCTCAAGGCACGCCTGGACGGGGCCAAGCGAGCTGCCGCCACCCGCGGCGACCTGCGTCTGCGGCTGCCGATCGGCTACCTCTACGATCCCGACGGCGAGGTCGTCATCGATCCGGACGCCGAGGTGACCGCCGCGGTCACGGACGTCTTAGCCTGCTTCGCGGCGACCGGCTCCGCCTGCGCGGTGGTCTCCGCCTTCGCAGGGCGCCGCTTCCCCTACCGGGTCCACGGCGGCCCGTTCGACGGTGAGCTGCGCTGGGGACGGCTGACTCATGATCGCGTGCTGTCGATCCTGGCCAACCCCGCCTACGCCCGGGCCTACGCCTACGGCCTCCGCCCCTCCGCCCAGCGCCTGGCCCCCGATGGGTCGGTCCGCACCGTCACCGCAACCCGCCCCCGCGACCAGTGGCCCGTGCTCATCCTCGACCACCACCGCGGCTACATCTCCTGGGAACAGTACGAGATCAACGAGGCCAAGCGGGCTGCCAACCGCACCCGGTGGGGCGCTCGCCCGCCGCGTGAGGGCACCGCACTGTGCCAGGGCATCATCGTCTGCGGCTCGTGCGGCTCCCCAGTCCGCACTCGCTACCCCCGCGCCCGGCACCACCGGGTGCAGTACTTCTGCGGCGCCTCCCACGAAGCGCACCGCCCGCAGACCTCGACCTGCCGCACCCTGCCGGCCGCCCCGGTCGACCACGCGGTGACCGAACTCCTCCTCACCGCGCTCACCCCGGCCGAGGTCGGCCGCACCCTGGCCGCGGCCGACGAGGTCGTCCACCGCACCCAGCGTTCCGTGCGCGCGGCCGAACTGGCCGTGGAACGCGCCCGCTACCAGGCCGAACGCGCCGAGCGCAGGGGATCGCCGTTCGAGGGGGCTGAGCGTCGGGTGGTGGGGGTGCTGTCGGTGCCGAAGTGGCAGCCGGGCATGGAGCCGGGTGTGCTGCCGCGGGTCTACCAGGACATTCACGAGGCCGTCGGTGACGCGCCGGGGCCGGTGCGGGCCAAGCAGGTGGCACCCAGGATCGGTCTGCCGGCGGAGACGGGGAAGATCGAGGGGACGCGGTCGAAGCTGAAGCGTCTGGTGGTGCGGGGCTGGCTGGACGAGACCACTCCGGGCTTGTTCGCCCTCTCTGACGCCAGAAGGGCTCATTCATCCAACTCGCCCTGAAAGAGGGGCTCTTTCTTCTAGATTCGTAGGTGCGAACCAGAACGAACGCGGAAGAACCGGTCGAAGATGTGCGGGAGTTCCTCGGCGGGAATACCGAGCCCGGTGTCGGCCACCTTGAGTTCGGCCCAGTGGTCCTGCCGACGCAGGGTGACGGTACCGCCCGCGGGGACGAACTTGAGGGCGTCAGCAGATGGGCATCACGTACGACCACCACCGGCCAGGAGCGCCGTGCAAGTTCGTCCTCGACAGCCCGCTGCGCGTCGGGATCAACCGCCTCAAGTCGGAATCAACCGCCTCAAGAGGCACCGCGCCGTCGCCACGCGATACGACGAGCTGACGGTCCGCTATGAGGCGACCGTCCTCATCGCCGCCATCAACGAGTGGCTGTGATCAGCACCTCCACAGCGCCTACGCGACCCTGACCACGTACTTGCCCTGGACGCCGCCTGCCTCCAGCGCCTGGTGTGCCGCTGCTGTCTCCTCCAGGGGGAAGACCGTGTCCACCGCAGGGCTCAGCTTCCCCTCGACCACATGGCGGGCGAGGTCGTCAAAGTCCGCCCGCGTGGGGTTGCCGCTGAAGATGCGCACCCGGCCGTGTCCGTGCACCGTGCTGGCCGCGAGGTAGCCGAGCGATGCAACGGGCCGTTTCAGGTCGAAGGCGATGGTGACCATGCGCCCGCCGGAATTCAGTAGGCGCCGGAAGGCCCGCAGGTCGGTCCCCGCGGTGTCCAGGACCACGTCGAAGCGGCCCAGTTCCGCCGGCCGCACGGTCCGGTGGTCGACGGCCTTGTGCGCGCCGAGCCCGCGGACGAAGTCGAGGTTGGCTGCGCGGGCGAGGGCCGTGACCTCGGCGCCGTACGCCCGTCCGAGCTGGACGGCGGCGTTGCCGACACCGCCCGCCGCGCCCCGGACGAGGAGTCGTTCGCCGGGGCGCAGCCCGGCTTTGTCCCGCAGCGCGGTGATGGCCGTGGTGGCCACCGGCAGCGCGGCGGCGTCCACCAGGTCAAGGCCGTCGGGGAGCCGGCCGACCCGCTCGGCCGGCGCTTGGGGAATTTCCGGCCGCTCAGGAGGCGGAGACGGCCGGCACGGGCTGCCAGTTCGCCGCCGTTGACGCTGAACGCGCGCACCTTCACAAGGACCTCGCCGGGGGCCGGCTCGGGGCGTGGCACGCGGCCCGTGTAGAGCACATCGGGGCCACCGTAGCGGTCGTAGAGCACTGCCTTCATCATGCGGTCGTTCATCGTTCTGCCTTTGCCGCCGGGGGCCGTACAGGGGTCTGGCATCGACCGTAAGCTCTTAAGTGGACGCACTCGTCCGTTTGGACCGGAAGTGAGAGACAGTGATGGCGGAATCCTCTCGGATCACAGCCCGGGTGCGGGCGGACGCCCGGCGCAACCGGGAGCGCGTCCTCGTCGCCGCCCGTGCGGTCTTTGCGGAGCACGGGATCGACGCCCCGATGGCGACCGTGGCCCGACGGGCCGGGGTCGGCGTGGCGACGCTGTACCGGCATTTCCCGACCCGGGACGCTCTGGTGGGGGCCGCGTTCGCGCAGCAAATGGAGACCTGCGGGCGGGCGCTCACCGAGGCTCTGGCCGCCCCTGACCCGTGGCAGGGCTTCCAGCAGCTGGTCGAGACGGTCTGCGCCCTGCAACGGGAGGAACGCGGGTTCCAGGCTGCGTTCGTCGCGGCCTTCCCGGAAAGTACGTCGGAACACGCGCAGTCCCGGCAACGAGCCGAGCGGGACTTCACGACCTTGGTACGCAGGGCCCCGGCGTCGGGCGCGCTGCGGGCCGATTTTCACCCTTCCGACCTCGCCGTGGTCCTGTTGGCACACTGCGGTCTGGTGACCGCCCTACCGGATGATGGTGCAGCGTCCCGGCGCCTGGTGGCCTATCTGCTCCAGTCGTTCCGCACCGACACGGCCAACAAACCGCTGCCCCCGCCGACTGCGCTGACACTGCGCAGCCTCCCGATTGCAACTGACAGTCCCCAGGGGCAGCAGCCCCCCAGAGCCTGATATGAAACGGTACCCGCGGGTCCCGCCGGCAGCCGCGCGACCGTCGCCGCCGGATGTCCGCGCCCGGTGTCCACCGACCCGGGGCACAGCTGCAACCAGCCCGCCGAACCCGTCGTCAGCACCACTGGCTCGTCGTCGCCGTCCGCGCCAGCCACCTGCTCCCCGAGGGCCCGCTGAGCCTCGAGCGCTACGCCGCCTCTGAACACCTCACCATCTCGCGGCGCGGACGCCTGCACGACCCGATCGACGACGCCCTGACCATCCGCGGCCACGAACGCCGTGTCATCGCCGCCGGGCCCACCGCCGCCTTCGCGCTGCAACTCGCCCTCGGCACCGACCTGGTGGTCACCCTTCCCGACGCGGTCGCCCGCGCCACCCGGGACCAGCTCGGCCTGATCACACTGCCGCGGCCACTCCACATGCCCGACATCCCGCTGTACCTGCTGTGGCACCAGCGCTACGACGACGACCGCGCCCACACCTGGCTACGCGACCTGGCCACCGAAACCATCCAGGCACTGTTCACGCCACCAACCGCCTCCCAACACGCCCTCACCGCCCGGCCCGGGCAGTGACCGGTGCGCCCGGGAACAAGCCCAAGGAGGCTGAATCCCGTTCTCCGGTTCTGGCTCAACTTCTGTGGTGCGTGCACGCTGAGTAATGAGGTGGGGAAGACGGTCCCGGCTGGTTAGGCTCCGACATATGAGCGGACCGGTTTTGGTGATCGAGTTGGCGGAGGCCGTGCCCGGCACGGCGATCGACCGGCTCCGCGAACTTCTGGTTCGCTCCCCGGCACGGTTTGAGGAGAAGCAGGCCGGCAAGTACGACGACCTGAACGTGTACGCGGAGAGCCTCGGCATGCCGCACACCGGCGGCGTCGACCCGCGGAGGTGTCGGCGTACTCGCGAAAGTGGCCCTGGCAAGATTTCCGTGAAGCGGGGGTGTGCCACCGTGCGCCGGTGACGCTCCGTCACGGGTAGTGGAGTCGCAGTCTGGCCATGAGGATGACGCGGCGGCGGAGCAGCGGGACCCCCGCGCGTCCAGCCGTGATCCGCTTCTGCTTCCGGCACGGAGTGTCCAAGGCGACGTTCGGCGCGATCGACTCCTTCACCTGGAAGAGTCTTATGCGCTGGATACGCGTCAAATGCGCAGGCCGTACCGGACTATCCAGGAAACAGCTCCGACGTCGCTTCTGCGACAAGGGGTGGAGATTCGCCCACAACAGGGCCGTGTTCACCGGCACTTCCAGTGTCGCTGTGACCCGCTACCGCTATCGCGGCAGCAACATACCGACCCCGTGGACCCCGAAACCGGCAGCCGCCACCACAGGCGGCTGGCCAACGGGCAAGACACGTGGAGCGCCCGGTGCGTGGAGACACGCACGCCGGGTGCGGCGGGCGGGCCGGGGAAACTCACCGGGAGTGATCCCGGCAGGGCGCCCCGGTCCGACCCAACCGAAGCCGTCGAGAACTGCGTCGCCCAGCATCGCACGTGTCTCACCGAGCCCGCCGAGGACACGAGCAGCGACAACCCCGCGGCCGTGAAGGCCGGCCCGGCCGCCGACGACGTACCGGACGAGCCCGTGGAAGGGCCCCGCGCGATCAAGCGACGCGAGTGCCATGCCGCAGTGCATGCCCTGTACGACAAGGGCGTGCAGATCGAGGTGATCGCCAGGGCCCTCGGGCCTGAAGTGGAGCCCGGGCAAGGTCGAGGGCAACGTCAACAGGGTGAAGCGGATCAAAAGGGACGGATGCGGCCGGGCCGGATTCGACCTCCTCCGACGCCACATCCTCCTTGCAGACTGAGCACCGTCACCCTCCGCCACCGCCCCACAAGAAGTGGATCAGAACCGAACGAAATGGCCGTTGACAGATATACGTGCGGTCGATTACCTCGGCGTCCGACAAAGTGCACGGCACGCGCGCTCCGAAGATCATCCGAGGCTGGTGGTCGATGCGCAGGAGAGCAGACGTACACACTTCGTCAGACGCTTTTTCCGGTCGGCAGCACGGCATGGGCGATTCCGGTGAGGTTGCCCTGTGCCACGAGGATCTCCTTGCGGTCCGATCCGTCGAGGCCGGCGGTGTAGACGCTGCCGCCCAGGTCGGTCACGTACATGGTGCCGCCGTCCGGGTCGAGAGTGATGCCGATGCCTTCCATCAGGTGGGTGAGGAGGATCTCGGGCGAACGTACTGCGTTCGGCGGGTGCATGGGTGCGCGGTTCACGGTGTTGCCCCTGGGCGGGTCGCCGCGGTCTGTCCAGTACAACACGCGCTGCGCGTGGTCGAGTTCGAGGTCGATCGGCTCCGGCAGCCCTTCGAAGAGCACTTCGATGTCGCTGCGTTCGGCCGCGCTCTGCCCCTTGGGCAGGTCGATTCCGGCCCGCAGGATCTTCCCCTCTCCCGCGTCGCTCGGGCCCTTCTGGGACCAGTAGAGATGTCCGCCGGCCGGGTCGACGGCGACTCCCACGCACCACCTTCTCTCGTCCTGGCGGTCGTGGGCTCCCTGTCCCGTCTGCACGAGTGTCTCGACGTTCGAGCCGTCGAGTTCGCAGCGCATCACACGCATGCCTTCGCGATCACCCCAGTACAGCTTCCGGCTCACGGCCTCGAACTGGAGCTGCTTCGGGGTGTGGGTGACGCCGCTCGGCACGATCGTCGTCCGGTTGCCTCCGTCCAGGTCCACACGCTCGATCGAGCCGTCGTTCTCCGCCGGCACACCCATGTTCGTCCAGTAGATGTGCCCGGCCGCCACATCGACCGCCACCCCGTCAGGGACCCTGCACCCGGTGACGAGGAACGTCTTGCCCGAACCGTCGGGGTTCACGCAGAACAGCCGACCGCCACTGCTGGCCTCGAGTACGAACAGTCTCTCCTGCCGCTGTGTCATGTCCCCTCCTGGGTAACGGGGTCGGCCGTGCGCCCCGGGGAGTCATGCCGGGCGCGCACGGTCAGCAGGGCCGAGAGCATCGCGTCGCGCCGGTCGGCCAGCTCGTCGACCGAGTGGCCGTTCGCTTCATCGAGGACACCGGCCACGATCGTCTGCTGGAGCTCGGGTGTGAATTCGGGGGTGCCCAGGTCCTGCCAGGACGCCACCATCCGCGGCATGAGCGTCTCCATGAAGTGCTGGATGCCGCCCTCTCCTCCGCCCAGATGCCACAGCAGATGGGGTCCCATGACACCCCATCTGAGCCCCGGGCCCCAGGACACCGCGTCATCGGAGTCGGCTACGTCGAGCACGCCCTCCTGGACCAGGTACACCACCTCGCGGTACAGCGCGGCCTGGATGCGGTTGGCGACGTGCCCGGGGAGTTCCTTCTTGAGGTGGACCGGTTTCTTGCCGATCGCGGCGTAGAACGCCATGACGTCCCGGATCGTTTCCGGATCGGTCCTCGTGCCGCCGACGACCTCGACCAGCGGGACGATGTGCGGCGGGTTGAAGGGATGCCCGATGACGGTCCGCTCCGGGCGCCGGCACTCGGCCTGGATGACGCTCATCGTGATGCCCGATGAACTCGACGCGAGAATCGCGTCCGGCGGCGAGGCATCGTCGATGTCGGCGAACAACTTCACCTTCAGCTCCGGTCGCTCCGGTGCGTTCTCCTGGACGAAGTCGGCGTCCGCGACGGCCTGACGCAGGTCGGCGGTGAAGCTCAGCCGGTCGGGCGAAGCCCCGGGCGCGAGTCCGATCGAGGCGGCTGCGGCCCATGCCGCCTCCACGTACGCCCGCAGAGCCGTCTCCGCGGTGGAGGCGGGATCGGTCGCCGTGACGTCGAAGCCGCGGACGAGATAGTGCGTCGCCCAGCTCGCACCGATCGTGCCGGTCCCTACGATCGCCACGCGGTGGACAGGCCTGTGCGCGTTCATGACTGGTCACTGCTCCTGGGAGAATCGGATACGGGCGGCCGGGGGCTGGCGTGACCGGCATCAACGGCCGTGCCAGACGGGTGCGCGCTTCTCAGCGAACGCCCGTGCGCCTTCCCTGGCGTCCTCACTGGTGGCCAGCCCGCTCGTGAGCTCGTCTTGACGTGTGAACGCGTCACTCTCGTTCAGGCCCTGGGTTTCACGCAGGACCTCCTTGACGGCTGCGAGCGCCAGCGGTGCGTTCCGCGCGACGTGCCCCGCCAGTTCCCGGGCCACAGCCAACGCGCTGCCAGGTGGGGTCAGTTCGTTGACGAGCCCGTACTGCTTGGCTTCTGCGGCGGTCAGCGGCTCGCCGGTGAGCATTACGCGCGCGGCGACGTGGTACGGAAGGCGGCGCGGCAGCCGGACCAGTCCGCCCTCTGCCGCCACGAGACCGCGGGTAATCTCGGGAAGTCCGAACCGGGCGTCCTCCGCGGCGACGATCAGATCGCAGGCGAGTACCATCTCGAAGCCTCCGCCGAGCGCCCAGCCCTCGACCGCGGCGATGAGCGGTTTGCGCACCACCGCGCGGGTGAGCCCGCCGAATCCTCGGCCGGGGAGCACCGGCAGCTCGCCCTTGGTGAAGGCTTTCAGGTCCATGCCGGCGCTGAACACCCCGCCCGCGCCCGTGAGGACGCCGACCGAGAGTTCCGGGTCCGCGTCGAGCAGATCCAATGCCTCCGCGAGTTGTACCGCGACCTCATGGTCGACGGCGTTCTTCTGCGCCGGACGGTTGATGGTGAGGGTCAGCACGCCGCCGCGGCGCTCGTGCAGCACCATGGCGGCCGCTTCGGGCGCTGTGCTCATCGCGGCGCCTGCGCTTGCGTCGGGCCGGGAATCGCTCCCTGGGCGCGCAGCTCGGCGATGTCGGCAGGGCTGAATCCCAGCTCGGCGAGGATTCCGTCGTTGTGCTCGCCCAGGTCCGGGGCCCGCTTCGCCGGAACCTTCTCGACGCCTCGCACAGTGACCGGGCTGTTGATGGTGTACTCCAGCCCGCTGACCCCTGCCAGCGGCACGACGATGTCGTTCGCTCGCAGCTGTGGGTCCTGTGCTGCCTCCTCCGGTGTCTGGATGAGGCTGTAGGTGACGCGTTCCCGGGTCAGGGCGTCCTTCCAGTGGGCGAACGGGCGTGAGCGGAACTCCGCGTCGAGCAGTTCTGTCAGTGCGGCGGAGTTTTTGACGAAGCCCTCGATGCTGGCGAAACGGGGATCCTCCAGGAGCTCGGGATGCCCGATGGCCCGCGTGAGTCCAGGCCAGTGCGGGGGTGAGGCGACCAGCATGAACCACTCGTCGTCCACGGTTCGGTAGGGGTTGATCAGCGGGTTCGCCGGTGCCTTCCGATCGTGCAGCTCGAACGGCGTGCCGCCAGCGAGCGCGCCGGCCACGAGTGTTCCCGTCGCCCATACGCCTGTGGCGAGCAGCGACGTCCCGACACTGGCCCCTTGTCCTGTCTGTTCGCGGCGGTAGAGGGCGGTCACGATCGCGGCGTAGATCGCGATCGCCGTCATGTAGTCGCCGCTGCCCCAGACCGGCACCGTCGGCGGCGCTCCCGCGTCCCGGGTGGAGGCCAACAGCCCACTGCGCGACCAGGCGGCGGTCAGGTCGAAGCCCGGCAGTCCGGCGTCGGGACCGGCGTCCCCGAATCCCGTGATGTCGGCGTAGACGACTCTCGGGTTCCAACCCGAGACCTCTTCGTAGCCGAGGTGCAGCTTCTCGCGCGTGCCGTGCGGGAAATTGGTGATCACCACGTCGGCCCACTGGACGAGCCGCTTGAGAACCTCGGTGGCCGCCGGTGACTTCAGGTCTAGCACCATGCCGCGCTTGTTGCGGTTGGCGAGGTGCCAGCTGTAGTTGGCCTCGGCCCGGGGGCTGGGCGGCACGGAGCTGAGCCGCCTCTGGGGGTCTCCCTTCCCCGGTGGCTCGATCTTGATGACGTCCGCTCCGAAGTCGGACAGCACGGTGGCCGCGGCCGGTCCCGCGATGAAGCTCGACGCATCGAGGACCCTCAAGCCGGTGAAGACGGATTCGGTGGTCATGGTCGTCACCTCACGAAGGCGCTCAGGCCGTCGGTCACGGCACGTCCGACGATGAGGGTCTGGATCTCCCGTGTGCCTTCGTACGAGTAAATGGCCTCCGCGTCGGCGACGAAGCGGCCGATCTTGTAGTCGAGGACGATCCCGTTGCCGGCCATCAGCTCCCGCGCCCACCCGACGTTCTCGCGCATCCGCACGGTGCAGTGGGCCTTCGCCAGCGCGGACTGCTCGTCCCGGTAGACCCCGGCGTCCTGCAACTGGGCCAGTCGCGTCACCATCCCGCACGCGGCCGTGGCGTTGCCGAGCATCTTCACCAGCAGGTCCTGGACGAGCTGGAAGCCTCCGATGGGCCGCCCGAACTGCTCGCGCTGTTTCGCGTAACTCAGGGCGATCTCGTAGGCGCCGAACATCACTCCCACCGCCTGCCACGCCACGCCGCTACGGGTCTGACGCAGGATCTTGGCGGTGTCCTTGAAGGAGTTCGCATTCTGGAGCCGGTTGGACTCCGGGACGCGGCAGCCGTCGAGCACGATGTCGGCGTTCTGCACGATCCGCAGCGCCATCTTGTTCTCGATCTTCGTCGCGGTGAACCCGGGGGTGTCCTTCTCCACGACGAATCCCAGCACATGCTGCGTCTCGACATCGCGGGCCCAGATGACGACCAGATCGGCGAACGTCGCGTTGCCGATCCATCGCTTGGCTCCGTCGAGGATCCATCCGTCACCGTCACGTCGCGCGGTCGTCCGCAGGCCGCCCGCCACGTCGGATCCGCCGTGCGGCTCGGTCAGCCCGAAGGCGCCGATCTTCTCGAAGCGGCTCATCGCCGGCAGCCACCGCCGCTTCTGTTCGTCGGAGCCGCAGGCGAGGATGGTGCCCATGGCCAGCCCCGTGTGTACGCCGAAGAACGTCGCCAAGGACGCGTCGAAGTGTGCGAGCTCCAGCGCGGTGAAGCCCGAGAAGAGGTTGCTCGGCTTGGATTCCGGGGAGTCGGGGTCGGCCCATTCCATCAAGCCCAGCTTCCCGAAGCCCTCCACCAGCTGGAAGGGGAACTCGGCCCGGGCCCAGTAGTCGTCGACGAGCGGGGCGGCCTGCGTGCGCAGGAAGTCGCGCAGGGATGTGATCTTCCCTCGTTCTTTCTCCGACAGCAGTTCCTCATGGGCGTAGAAGTCGGCGGGCAGCAGCCCTGGGCCCAGGTAGGGACCGGACGGTGTCGGCAAGGTTGTCGTACCGCTCATGGCGATCTCCTTCAAACGCAGTGGGCACGGCTCGCAGGTCCGCGCCCTGGAGCCCACTTCTGCGCGGCGATTCGGTTCTCTGCCGCGATTGAACGAGGAGTCGTGGCCACTTCCCCGGACCCGCGCCGCCACGGGGTGCCTTTGCCACCGTGTATCACCCCAGTGGCCCGCCGCAGCCTGGTGAGACAGAGGCGCGGGAAGCGTCAGCGCGCTCATCGGGGGCCCGGGTGCGGTTGGCCCGCGCATGCCCACCGTAAGACGGCCTCGGCTGCTCGAACGGCACGCGTCGTGGACTCGTCGTGTCGTGGTACGCACAGCAACAGCCCATCGGGTCTGTACAACATCCGCCCAGGACTCCCTACGGCGGCTTCTGGCATGGTCTCGCGAAATGCCTGCGTAGGGAGTGTGAGGCTGCCAGGCCGAGGACGACGGCCAGGAGGATGCAGGAGAAGTCGACAGCCCAGTCGCGCGCGGTGCGCCGCGGCTGCCTGCCGGATGTGCGGGCGTCTGGGTCCGGTTCGTGGGCCAGCGCGGACGGGAACAGCCACCGGCGCCCCGCCGGCCCCTGAGGCACCCGCGTCGACTCGCCAGTACTCATGATCGACAATTCGAGGCTGGTTGCTTCATGTGGTGACCTTGGCGATGAACGTGGCGAGGTTCGCGACGGTGCGCTGGATCTTTTCCTCCAGGGTGAGCGACTCGGGGAGCCGTGCACCGACGCCCGCGTCCTTCTTGCCTCGCACATACAGCGGGCAGGCGAGGTCGCTGCATATGTAGGCGCCCACGGAGTTGCCCTGCTGCCCGGCTTTGCCCGCCTTCGCGGCGACCATGAGCGAGACGCCTCCGGTGTGGGTGGTCAGGCAGATCGAGCACATGCTGCGCCGCGTCTGCCAGGAGGTGGCATTGGGACAGCGCAGCGCGAGTGCCACCGGGCGGCCGTCCACCTCGGTGGCGAGGTAGGCCCGGTCGGGGGCCTGGGGGTCCCGCCAGCCCAGGAAGTCCAGGTCGTCCCAGGGTCGCTCGGCCAGGTCGCGGGGGACGGACAGGCGCTTGGCCTCGCCCTTGGTGCAGTTCACGAACGCGGTACGGGATCCCTTGCTCAGTCAACGGCTTCATGAGTGGCAGGCTAATTTGCCTAAAGGCTTTAGGTAAATGCATAATGGTTGTTGATGAGTGGGAGGAAGGTTATGGTTCGAGTAGGGCTGACACCGGAGCGTCTGACCCGGGCAGGGGCGGAGCTGGCCGACGAGGTCGGTTTCGACCAGGTGACCGTCTCGGCGCTCGCCAGGCGGTTCGACGTCAAGGTCGCGAGTCTGTACTCGCACCTGAAGAACTCCCAGGAACTCAAGACCAGGATCGCCCTGTTCGCCTTGGAGGAACTCGCCGACCGGGTCGCCGATGCCCTGGCCGGGCGGGCCGGCAAGGACGCCCTAGCCGCCTTCGCGGATGCCTACCGCGACTATGCCCGGGAGCATCCCGGCCGCTACGCCGCCGCCCGCCTCCGGCTCGACCCCGAGGCGGCGGCCGCCAGTGCCGGGGTGCGGCACGCGCAGATGACCCGGGCGATCCTGCGCGGCTACGACCTGACGGAGCCTGACCAGACGCACGCGGTCCGGATGCTGGGCAGCATCTTCCACGGCTACGTCAGCCTTGAGCTGGCCGGAGGCTTCGAGCACAGCGCCCCCGACGCGCAGGAATCCTGGGCCTGGATCGTGGATTCCCTCGACGCTCTGCTGCGGAAGCAGGCCACACCCTGACCAGCAGCCCCCGCACCGCCGGAGGCGGTCCGCTGCGCCGCGCACCGGCGCACATGCACATTCTGGAAATATTGATCAACAGGTTGAGGCAATGAACACTGAACACGACTGGATCACCACACCTGTCACCGCGGACATGCTGCGCGGTTTCCTCGACGTGGAAGCGACCGCGCACGGTCTGCTGCCGCATCGGCTGCCCGACCGGGCGCGCCGGCAGATCCCTGACAACCAACTGGCCGTGGCCGAGGTCCAGCCCTCAGGCGTGCGGCTGGTCTTCCGCACCCGGGCCACCACGATCGAACTGGACACGCTGCCCACCAAGCGGGTCTACCGAGGTTTCCCGGCCCCGGCGGACGGCGTGTACGACCTGCTGGTCGATGGCCGTCTTGCGGCCCAGGCCACGGTGACCGGCGGTAACGTCCGCACGATCACCGACATGGTCACCCAGTCCTCCGAGCTGTCGGAAGGGCCTGTCGGCACCGCCCGGTTCACCGAGCTGCCGTCGGGTGACAAGGATGTCGAGATCTGGCTTCCGCATACGGAGATCACCGAGCTGATCGCCCTGCGCACCGACGCCCCGGTCGAGCCGGCGCGGGACAGCGGACGCAAGGTGTGGCTGCACCACGGCAGTTCCATCAGCCACGGATCGAACGCCACCCACCCGACCGCCATCTGGCCGGCCCTGGCCGCCGCCCAAGGCCGGGTGGAGCTGGTCAACCTGGGGTTCGGCGGCAGCGCGCTGCTCGACCCGTTCACCGCCCGCGCGATGCGGGACACCCCCGCCGACCTGATCAGCCTCAAGATCGGCATCAACGTCGTCAACACCGACGCGATGCGCCTGCGCGCCTTCGCCCCCGCGGTCCACGGCTTCCTCGACACCATCCGTGAGGGGCATCCCACCACGCCGCTGCTGGTCGTGTCCCCCATCCTGTGCCCGGTCCAGGAGGACACCCCCGGCCCTCTCATGCCCGACTTCGCGGGCGGGAGCCTGCGGTTCAAGGCCACGGGCGATCCGGCCGAACGCGCCGCCGGGCGCCTGACGCTCAACATCATCCGTGACGAACTCGCCCGAATCGTCGAACAGCGGGCAGCCGACGACCCGAACCTGCACTACCTCGACGGCCGCGACCTGTACGGCGAGAAGGACTACGCCGAATTCCCGCTGCCCGACGAGGTCCACCCTGACCCGGCAGGACACCGCCGCATCGGCGAGACCTTCGCACGACTCGTGTTCGGCGACGGCGGCACCTTCGCCATCAAGACCGGCTGACCAAAATCGCGGTCACGCAGACCGAGATCGCCACATCGTCGTCCTGCTGGCAGAGTTCACGCCAGCGATGCACCCCTACGCCACTCGCACGTATCGTCCATGGCCGTCATGATTCCGACTCGTCTCAGCCGGGTCAGGCGGCCTGGCCGAAGCCAGCGGCGGCCAGGTCCTGGTCACGCAGCAGGGTCCAGCACAGGAGCGCGGTCGAGGAGGTCATGAATCGCGCCAACGGGGGAGTAGCTGCGCCTCGGCGTGGGCGTCTGCGACGTGATAGTCGCCGTGGCCCAGCTCTCCCGGCCACTGGCCGGCACTGGCTGCGGCAGCGCGCTTCGTACACCGTCGTCTGCAGCTGTAGCTGGACGGGCTGCGGACTCCGGCCCGATCCGCCCTGCCGGGGACGGCCGCGGGCACTCGTCTTCATCGCGCTCGCCCAGCTGATGGCCGTACTCGACGGGACCATCGTAAACATCGCCCTGCCCTCCGCCCAGCACGACCTGGGCATCACCGACGGCAACCGGCAGTGGGTCGTCACGGCCTACGCCCTCGCCTTCGGCGGTCTGCTGCTTTTCGGCGGCCGGGTGGCCGACCTGTGGGGTCGTAAGCGGGCCTTCGTGACCGGTCTGACAGGCTTCGCGGCGGCCTCCGCGCTCGGCGGCGCAGCCACGACCGGCGCGATGATGTTCGGCGCCCGCGCGCTCCAGGGTGTCTTCGGCGCGCTGCTCGCGCCCGCCGCGCTCTCTCTGCTCGCGGTGACGTTCACCGACGCCAAGGAGCGCGCCAAGGCGTTCGGTATCTACGGCGCGATCGCCGGTGGCGGTGGCGCCGTCGGCCTGATCCTGGGCGGATTCCTCACCGAGTACCTGGACTGGCGCTGGACGTTCTTCGTGAACATCCCGTTCGCCGTCGTCGCCGCGGCCGGCGCCCACTTCGTCGTCCGTGAGCCGCCCGGCGGCCGCAACCGATCTTCGCTCGACGTCCCGGGCGTGGTGCTGTCCACCCTCGGCCTGGTCGCCCTGGTGTACGGCTTCACCCGCGCCGAGTCCGCGGGCTGGAGCGACACCCTGACCGTCTCGATGTTCGTCGCGTTCGCTGTCCTGCTGGTGGCCTTCGCGCTGGTCGAGTCGCGGGTGAAGGCCCCGATGCTGCCGCTGCGCGTGGTCACCGACCGCAACCGCGGCGGGATCTATCTGTCGTTGGGCCTGGCGGTCATCGGGATGTTCGGCCTGTTCCTCTTCCTGACGTACTACCTCCAGGTCGTGCGGGGGTACACGCCGGTGCGGACCGGCTTCGCCTTCCTCCCGATGGTCGCGGGCATGATCACCGGCTCCACCCAGATCGGCGCCCGCCTGATGACCCGGGTGCCGCCCCGGCTGCTGATGGGTCCCGGCTTCCTGGTCGCCGCCACCGGCATGCTGCTGCTGACCCAGCTGGAGACCGGCTCCTCCTCCGCCACCCTGCTGCTGGGCCTCGGCATGGGTACGGCGTTCATGCCAGCCATGTCCCTGGCCACGCAGGGTGTCCAGCCGCGGGACGCGGGGGTCGCCTCCGCGATGGTCAACACCTCGCAGCAGGTGGGCGGCGCCATCGGTACGGCCCTGCTGAACACGATCGCGGCCTCGGCCACGGCCTCGTACATCAAGGACCACGTCGCGGGTGCCGCCACCAGGCCCCAGCAGCTGGTGCAGTTGCAGGGCATGGTGCACGGCTACACCAGCGCCGTCTGGTTCGCCGTCGGCATCCTGGTCGTGGCCGCTTTGATCGCCCTGACCCTCATCGGCGCGGGCGCCCGGGCGGTACGAAGGTGACCGGGTCCGGGTCGGGTTCCGGCGCGGGCGCCGAGGACGAGGCGGCGGTGCCGGTCATCGCCCGCTGAGCGGTACGTACCTCAGCGGAGCTAGTAGGTTGTCGCTGTTAAGTGTTGTTCTGGTTGGTGGAGTTGAGGGTGGGGCAAACTCCCCTTGTCGCTTGCGTTTGGTCGGGCAGGGGTGCTGTGTCCTCGCAGAAGAAGTATCCGGTTGCGTTGAGTGTTGAGGATCGTCGGGCGTTGGTACGGGTGACGACGACGGGGGTCCGCAGCGCGTCGATGATCAGGCGGGTGCGGGTGCTGCTCGCGTTGGACACGTCGGTCGGTGAGGTCGATCCGCGGGCGGTGATCGCAGAGCGGGTCGGGGTCTCGTGCGAGTCGGTCCGCCTGATCTCGAAGCGGTACGTGGAGACCGGCGGCGATGTGTGGGCCACGGTCGGCCGGAAGGAGCGCGCGTTCCCGCCGGTGTCCTCCCCGGTGACCGGCGGGGTCGAGGCGAGGCTGATCGCGCTGGCCTGCTCAACGCCCCCGAAGGGACATGCCCGGTGGTCGCTGCGGCTGCTGGAGAAGCATGTCGCGCTGGTCGAGGACATCCCGGATCTGGACCACTCCACCATCGGACGCGTCTTAAAAAAACGGAACTGCGTCCTCATCCGAAGAAGTGCTGGACCATCCCACCACGGGCGAACGCGCAGTTCGCGGCCCGGATGGAAGACGTCCTGGCTGTCTACGCCCGGCCCTTCGATCCGGCACGTCCGGTGGTGTGCATGGACGAGAAGCCGTACCAGCTGCCCGGCCACGTCCGCGATCCGCTTCCCGCGCGGCCGGGCCGTGACCGTCGCGAGGACAACGAGTACGTCCGCTCGGGGACCTGCCCGATCTTCTGCTGGGTCGAGCCGCTGCGCGGATGGCGACGCGTGGACGCCCGGCCCCGCCGGACCAAGGTCGACTGGGCGCACCAGGTCGAACACCTGCTGACCGTGGACCACCCCGACGCCGCCACGGTCGTGCTGGTGATGGACAACCTCAACACCCACACCATCGCCTCGCTCTACGAGGCGTTCGACCCGGGGAAGGCATTCGCGCTGGCCCAGCGCCTGGAGATCCACCACACCCCCAAACACGGGTCCTGGCTCAACATCGCCGAGATCAAGCTCTCCGCGCTCACCCGCCAGTGCCTGGACCGCCGCATCGACGACCTCGCCGTGCTCAACGCCGAACTCGCCGCCTGGCAGCAGCAGACCAACAACGACCAGCGCCAAGTCGCGTGGCACTTCACCACCGACGACGCACGCGTGAAACTCCGCCACCTCTACCCAACCACACAGCAAAAATAAGCCGCGACAATCTACTAGGGCAGGTCCGCACCCGCTTCAGTCGACTGGAGTCCCTCGGTGACGATCTGCATGATCTCGCCGAGGGACTTCTGCTGTTTGGGGCTGAGCCGGTCGAAGAGTGCCTGGCGCACGGCGGCCACATAGCCCGGCGCGGTGCGGCGCAGCACCTCGCAGCCCTCCGTCGGTCATCGAAGAGGTCCCGACGGCGGCTGGGGAGTCGTCGGCAAGGTACTGACCACTGAACAAAGTCGGCTGGCTGTCTTCAGTCTGCGTCGCCATCGAAGGCGCCATGCTGGGCGTCGGACTGGTCATGGCTGGCGGGTCCTTCTGCCCGGCGGCTCCGGCGGGTGATGTTCCGGGTGCCTCCGTCCGAAAGACGGAAACGACGACCAGGGCTGTCGCGCTGAACTGCCCGCAGGGGCGCGCGCAGAAGGGAAGGCATCCCTGCAGTCTCCGGCCCCGTGGAACCCGGAGCAGCTGCGGCGTCAGCGCGACCGCCCATCCCACACCAGCGGGGGATATGACGGGTGAATCGCCGCATCGATTGGTGACCGGACCCCGCTGACGAATCGCGGTCAGCTCTCCGGGTTTGTCATCGATGAGTCCTCATCCCAGGTTGGCGAGTCGGCTGCGTGCCCGGGGTCAGAGCCGGTCAGCTCGTACGGCTCGCCAAGAGGGTACGAACCAGTCTCTTTCCGCACCATCGCGCGAATGGTGAAGCGCTCTCCAGGAAAGAGTGCGAGGAGTGCGACCTGAGAAGTGAGTGGTTTATGGATCCGGCTGCGCCCAGGGTCAGATTCTGGTGAGGTGTTCTCGATGTCCAGATGGCTGGCATCCTTGTCCACGAGCAATTCATGGAAGCGCAGCAGTTCATATCCGTCGTCTGCCTGAGGTCGGCCGGTTAGCAGTTCTGTCTCGGATTCGCCGAACAGCGCCAGCGACTTGCCCCCCAAGCCTGGGCCTGTGCTGGTACGCATGAATCAGGCGCTCGAAGCGGTCCCGTGCGGTGACCACATCGCACACCGCGGCACCAAGTTCCAGCGTGGGTGCGGCGGCGGGGTGAGTGGCGAGTCGGGTGTGGAGACGGCCCATCGCTGTGCCGACCGCTGCCCACCGTGCACCAGCCAGGTTGCCCTCGGTAGTCTCGGTGTGTGGTACGTACGACCACAGGGACATTGGCAGGCGGCCGTGGGTCTCGATGAGTTCGTGCTCGCGCGTGCGGGTTGCCCGCGCGGTCGCGACACCTCCGTCGGCGGCGTACTCGGACAGTTCGGCCGATGCCCGCTCCAGATCCAAGTGTTCTCGAGTGCGGTAGACCTTGGCGAAATGCCGCTGGCCCGTTTGATCCACGATGGCGTAGTTGTCCGTCGCGGTGCCCTCCGGGATTCGCGATATTTCTGCCGGGTGCAGCCCGTACGCGAGCACGAGCGTGTCGGCGACCGCTATGATCTCCTCCCCCTCCGCGGTGCGGCCGGGTGTGGAAGGCGCGGCGACAGGCTTGGCGGCGGGCTGGTGAGATGCGGTGGACATGGTCTCCTCGTCGAAGCACACAGCGATAGCGGTCAGATGATGAGCGGGCGCCAGGTGGTCGGGTCGATCAGGACGCGGGCACGAACCGCGGCCGCCAGGTGCTCAGCGAGCTGCGGCGGGCCGCGCCGGGTGCAGCGAGGCCGTAAGAACGCCGGCGGACAACGCTCCGTCAATGCGGTCATCTGATTGCGCCTCCCTCGTTCGGGTTGTGGCAGTACCCGAGCCCGACCCGGCACCACCACCAGCAGGCAGGGGACCGGCCGACCAAGCCGACACCGCGGCGCCCTGCCGCGTGAATCGGTTGATGGAGGCGGTGAACGCGGTAACCGACACCGGCTTTTCGTGGCGAGGGTGACCAGTCCGGCATCGCACAGGCGGGGCGTAGGGCTGGCCGGCGGGCGCCGCGGCACCAGGTAGGGATGCTCGTCGTCGCATAGAGTGCGGGCGCGCGGGTGTCCACGTCGTTCGCCGAAAGATGATCTTGGAAACCTTCGTTCTCGTTTCCGCAGGCATCCCTCGGGCCGCACCACCAGGAGGAGAACCAGTGTCATCCCCGCAAGTGATCACCCCCGTGGAGAAGCTCGCCGAGGCGAAGAAGCAGCTGAGTTTCCCATGTATTGTCGTGATTTGCGGCTCCACTCGTTTCATGGCCGAGATGGCCGAGGCCGATCTGCGGGAGACCAAAGCCGGAAGGATTGTCGTCAAGCCGGGTTGCGATCTGAAGTCGCCGCACGAACTTTGGTCTGATCCTGTTGAGGCTGAGGCCCTGAAGGTTCGACTCGACGAACTGCACCGGTCGAAGATCTTGCTCGCTGATGAGGTGCTCGTAGTCGGCGATTACATCGGAGACAGCACCCGAGCCGAAATCGCCTACGCCCGGTCACTGGGCAGGCCCGTGCGGTTCACGCACCCCGAAGTCGGCCCCGACGCCTGAGGGCCTACCGCCACACCCTCCGCAGGCGCCCCTTGGAATTGGTCATATAGCGGGTGGCTTGGCGGTGAAGGCGGGCTCAAGCAGCGGCGGAACGCATCGCGGCCGTTATGGCGGCAGCGAGCGGCCGCCGGTGGTTCATCACATAGAAGTGGTCGCCCTCGTACCTCTCGAGTCCGCGGAAGTGCGTGGCGAACGCCTCCCAGGAGAGCAGACGGTCCTCGCCGACCAGCCTGTCGCGGCGGCCCCCGAATACCGAGAGCGGAACGGGCAGCGGCTCGGGGTCGCGGGGAGGAGCCCAGGTGTCCAGGAGTTGGAAGTCGTTACGGAACACCGGGGCGAACTTGCGCCAGACGGCGTCGTCGTCGAGGAGCTGCGGCTGGCTGCCGCCCACGTTCCGCAGCCAGCCGCGCAGTTCCTCGTCGGACATCAGGTGAGGGCGGCCGTCGGCGCCGGCCTCGACCTGCGGGGCGCCGTAGGCGGACACACCCAGCCAGCTCCGGTCCGTCCCCCCGCCACGGAAACCCACAGCCCTGTCCTGACCCCTGCCCCTGGCACCGCCGGTCCCGGGCAGGACCCACGCGGCCGCAGTCGACGGTGAAGTATCCGATCCGGTTCGACACGGCTCCGGCACCGCGCGTGCAGCCGCGGCCGACGGTGTCCTACCCCATCAAGTTCCCTTCGCCGAAGGACGCGCGGGGCACGATGCGCACGAGAGGGGGAGCAGTGGCCACCAAGCAGAGCGCACCGCCCGCAGCAACCCGGTGTGCACCGGGGCCGGGGCGCCGGCCACTGAGTGCACTCGATGCCGCGCACCCGATGCCGTGGTGCGTACCGGCGATGCACGGCATCCACTCCACTTGGTGGAGTCCACCGGCCGGGAGTGGACAACGTCGTGCGGGAGTGGACGCCGTCGGCGGGCACGATGCCCTGCGTCCGCTCGATGCCCATCCGAGAAACTGACGAGCTACCGGGACAACCTCGCCGAACGGACCGAGGACAGCGACGTGGCGCGCGCCCTGTGCGCACTGCCGTCACGGCAGTTCGACGTCACCGTCCTGCGCTACCTCTGCGGCTGCCCCACCGACGACATCGCCTGGTACCTCGGAGTGACGGCCAGCACCGTCGACTACCACGGCCGGAAAGCCAAAGACCGCCTGGAGCGGGCCATGCCCGCCCGTATCCGAAGGAGCAAGTGACATGAGCGCCGCGAAGCAACCCTCGCACACCGAACAGGTGCTGGCAGCGGCGGGCCGACGCCTGAGCGCCCAGCAGCCCGCGTTCGACGTCGTCGCCGGACTGCACCGTCTCGCCCGGGACGCCGGCTACATCCCCGTGACAGACCCGGTGCCGTCCGTCTCCCGCGCCCGGCGCGATCTCGAAGAGTTCGTCACCTGGAGCCTGGACCAGCCCGGGGCCGCCACCCACGTCGAGCGCATCGCCGCGGCCCTCGGCGAGAACGACGCCCCCTACCAGTTGCTGACCCGAGATCAGGACACCGAGGAAGTCGACCTGGACGGCGCCCGCATCTTCGCCTGCATGCTCCACCGCGCTGATCACGGCGAAAGCGCCCAGTTCTGGTGGCAGTTCACCGGCGGCGCAGGCAACAGCGCCAGCGCGTTCTGCCTCCACCTGCTCCATCACGGCCGGGGAGAGACAGCAGAAGCCGAGCGCTGGCGAGACATCCTGCTGAAGGTCGTTGACCTCGACGACGAACCAGACGTGGAGAAGACGTTCGTCAACGCGGTCGGTCACTTCGCGGCCTACACCGGAAACCACCGGCCGCCCGCCCCCGTCACACCCGTCCTTGATGCCGAAGTGCGGCGGCTGGCCACCCGACGCGGGCCGCCTCGTGTGCCGGCCCGACGCCGGTCTCGCACGGCGGCTGCATGACTGCGCCCGGTCCTACTGACCCCCGACAGACGAAAAGCCCGCCCGCAGCCTCGGTTCCCAGGCCATCGGCTGCCGGCAGGCTCCCCATCACGCGCTTGAAGGACGTACTCACCGTGAAGCGTAACCCCGGCATCACCCTCGCCACCGCCAAATCGCGCCGCCGGCTGCGGGGCGTAGCCGCGCAGCTGCTCGTCCTGCCCCAGTTCGCCGGGACCCACCCGGGGGATACGGTGGCTGGGCCCACGAGACGCGATCGGAGTGAGAACAGATGAATTCGGCGGACTGGCACACGACGGTGACCAGAGCAGCCTCTATCACCGAGAGGTCACATGCCTGAGCGTCGTGTTCGGTTACGGTTTCGCCAGGTGGGGCCTCGCCCGCCTCTTCCTCAGGGTTCTGGTGCAGACCCCGCCCAAACAGAACCGTCCCCGACTCCTGATCCAGACACCACCCAAGAACCCACCCCGCTCCAGAGATTCGTCCGGTGGTACCGCGGGTCTGATCTGGCCAAGCACACCGCGGTTCTCGCCGCGGCTGTAGCTGCGGCGAGTCTTGCGATCACAGCATGGGGAACGTACAAGGCGGCTCAGGTAGCAGACGATCAGCTCGCCCAGTCACGTGAAAACAACGAGAAGGACACGCGCGCACAAGCTTCCCGCATATCGATGTGGACCGAAGGTGACCAACCGACCCGCATCGTCCTTGCGAACCGCTCCCTAGACCCCGCATGGGCTGCCATACCGGTCGATACGGACGACCGAGCCGCTTCGATCGCCGGGGAAACCCCTGTGCTGGGGGTCGGAGACCTCCCGCCCTGTACCCGTCTAAGCGTGCCACTCACAAAGTTCAGCGAGGACAGCCAGAAGGCGTTTCATGACAAGAAGCAGCGCCACTATCAGCCGGTGGGACTCTTCCTCACAGACGCAAACGGAAGAACTTGGTTCCGCCGGACCTCGGGACAACTGGATTCGATGGGGTCGGACCTCATCAGCGTCGACAGATTGACCACGTGGGCGACGGAAAAAGGCGTGGAAATCAAGATGCTCACTGATTGCGGCAGAGCAGAGTGACCTCAGAGGATGACTGCGTCGCCCAGAGCTTGACTCTGTTGCGGATCTTGGGTGGTCGGGCTCAGCTGCCGGGGGTTCGCCAGGACTTCGGCCGGGGGAGGACTGCGGGCAAGCAGCGTTCGGCCGGGCTGTGCGAGGCGTGCGGTTACCGGCGCCGGACCGAGGTCATGGTCGTGGAAGCCGGGCTGACCGACGCGGCCGACGTCGCCGCCGTCACCGACCAACCGCCGCCAGCGCGACCCGGTCGGCCAGGCGCCCGGCTTCGATCTCTGCCAGGGCGGTGGGCAGCGCGGCCGCGCAGGCGTCGTGGTTGTCCCACCCCACATACCGGGCCCGGCCCTCTTCGGCGAGGCGTAGGTACCGGTTCGAGCACACCGAGCTGGGACACGGCCTCTGGCACGGCCAGGGCCACCACCTCGACCCGGTAGCCGGCCGCGCGGTAGACGGCGAGCGTGGCCAGCCACCCGGCCGGGTCGGCGAGGGCCTCCTCCGCCACAACGTCGAACCGGCGGACACGGGCGTGGGCTTCGACCTCGGCCTGCCAGCGGTAGGTCTCCGGCCGCACCCGTACCCCGGCCGTCAGTACGTCCTCCGTCAGGAAGGTGTTGTAGTGCGGGTGGAGGGTCTTGTAGGTGTCCCGGTCCACGCGCACCGCGCCGCCCCACTGCTCAAGAGCGGTGTGCACCAGGTCCATCACGAGCGTTTTGCCGCTGCCGGCCTGCCCGGCCACGAACACCACCTGCGATACCTGGTCAAGCAGCTCAAGGGCGCGAAGGCGGTCGCCGAACTGCTCGGGATGTCCCAGCGGCAGGTGGAGCGGTACGTGGCGGACAAGGCCAAGCCCCCGTTACCTTTCTTGTGGCCCCGCAACGGGGCGCCTGGCCCCCGGGTCCGGTATGGCTGTTTGCCCCCTGTCGTACGCATGACCTGGGGGGTGTTG
>NZ_JBIAXM010000061.1:0-24975 GCF_042896695.1 Streptomyces sp. NPDC001270
CGCCGCGGAGAGTGCCTGGGCCCTACTCAAGGAGGAGATCGGCACCCGAAGCTGGCCCGACCGAGCCACCGCCCGCGCCGAGGTCTTCAACTTCACCGAGACCTTCTACAACCGCCGCCGTCTGCGGAAACACAAGACCTTCGGCTACCTCACCCCAGCCGAGACCAGACAGCGGCATCGACACATCCTCTCGACGTAGCCATCGAGTGTCCAAGATCACGGGGAAACTTCACCGGGATGTTGCCCCTCGCCGGGGCCCTGGGACCGCCACTGGGGCCGCAGGTCCGCCAGAACGTTTCGGTGATGGCTGTGAGGCCGTCTTCCGGGGTGGTGGAACCACAAGTAGATTCTGCAGAATGACGGCGAATCCGACATCGAACGCCGCACTCCCAGGGGATTTCCGTCGTGGCCCAGGCTCGACAGCGCGAGGACCACCACCAGGCAGGCGATGACGAAGCGGCCGTCGACCCGTGTCGCGATGCCGCACAGGGCCACGGCGAAGAACAGCGCGCCGAGTCCTCGGCTTCGGCAGTCATGCGGCAGATCGGCCTTCTCACCAGCTAACACACCCTCAGGATCGGGAGACATCGATGACCAACGACCCGTCCGCATACCACGCCGTCCCGTCGTCACCGGACGCCGACCGACTCCATGACGAGCAGACCGAGACCGCGGACGGCACAGCCGTCGACGGGAACATCCACGTCGGCTACTGGGACAGCGCCACGGACGACCGCTCCCTCAACCAAGCCACTGACCTGCTCACCGACCACGTGGCGGCGCGGTTGGCCGCCACACCCGGCCGGCGACTGCTGGACGTCGGCTGCGGAACCGGACGGCCCGCCCTGCGCATTGCCCGTGCTACCGGCGCCTATGTGTCGGGAATCTCGGTCAGCAACGAGGACATCGACCTCGCCCGGAGCCGGGCGGACGCCGCCGCCCTCGCCGACCGGGTGGACTTCCGATACGCGGACGCCTGCGCACTGCCCTTCGAGGCCGCGTCCTTCGACGGTGCCTGGGCGATCGAGTCCATGATGCACATCCCCGACCGGACCACCGCCCTCACCGAGATCGCCCGGACCCTGCGACCCGGCAGCCCGCTTGTCATCACCGATGTTCTGCTCCGCTCGCCGGTGACCGGGGACGCCGCGGAGACAGTCCGCCAGACGTGCCGGGCATTCGGGTCTCCCGGGTTTCCCGAACCTGCGGAGCTCCGCACCGCCGTGGACCGCGCCGGTCTGGAGGTGGTGGAGTTCAACGACATCGGAGAGCACGTCCGCCGCACCTACCAGGCGTTCGCCGATGCCTTCGCCGATGTCGCACCCTCCGCCGACGACCCCCACTACGAGTTCTTCAACTCCACGCGCTCCCTTCCCCGGTTCGGTGCGCTCCCACAGATCGGCTACGTCTTCCTGGTCGCCCGCCGCCTGTGAACGAAGCACCCGCCCGCCCGGGGGCCGGTGGTCACACCACGGGCCCCCGCCGGCAGGCGGGCCAGAGTTCGTGACCGACAGGCAGTGAACTCTTTCAGCGTTGCCTCTCCAGGGTGAGTACGGTCTTCGCGATTGACATCATTCGATTCGGGCTGCATCGCGCCTTGAGGGAGATCCGCCACCACTTGAGGAGGGCGGGGCCACGCGCCACTGCGGCCCGGGCCCGGGACAGCGCCGGTTGACGGTTCGCTGCGTCGGTACCAGGTCCCGTTGGGCGGGCGCCGGCGTGGAGTGCCCACCACGAACCCGCCCCGTTGTAGGCGCAGTCGGCCAGATACACCAGCCGGTGCGGCGGAAGCGTGCAGCGACGGTCACCCCCACGGTGACGATGAGCATGGTCAACTACTCGACCACGGCATGTGTGAGGTCGAGTACGGCAGGGACGGGGGACCAACAGAGCTCCTGTGCCGGTGGGTTGAGACTCGAACACCCCCCTCAACGGCGCGGGAGCCTTGTGCGTTGCTGCCCGCCGACCCGTCGCCCGATCGGTGGCCACTCTGAAAGAGCTCTGTGCCACCGGACCTCGGCGAGTGGCAAATCCGGCCAACATATTCCACGGCGAAACGGCCGGCGGTGGCAAAAAGAAACGATCCCTCAGGCGAAGTGCGCTGAAGAAACCCCTCACCCATCGAGCGGGCAGACCGAGACGACAGCGGCCTGCAGTTCGGTGCAGACCGCCGGGGCGCCTACGCCCGACTGGATATGCAGCACCTACCGTGTCACGGTCTCAGCATATGACTTGATGCCGTGTCAAGGAGAAGTTGAGGCGTCCGAAGCCTTGTGTGAACCCATGCGCAGCACAGGGTTCCAGGTATTATTCAGGACGGAAAATCAGGCCCGGCATCAAGCACGATTCGACAACAAGTCGGGCTGCTTGAATTTTTCTTCGAACCGTTCGACTCCTTTTCTATTTTACCCGAAGCATGGCGCACGTGAAATCTTTTACGTGCAGGTGAAACGAGGGAAGAATGGTCAGCTTATTCCGCGAGAGAAGGCGTGTGGATGCAGGTGCAGCTGGGACAGCATTCCTCACTCAGTCCCTCCAGCAGCCCTCGCCGGCCGCTGCCGCGGATTCTCCAGCCGTGCGATCCCCAGAGCCCGGTGAAAGGCTGACGTGACCGAGGCGAACGAACCCCGAAGTGTGGTGGGCGCGCTGATCCGCGACCCGTACAACCGGATCTTCGTCCAGCGCCGCTCGGCCGACCGGCGCCTCTTCCCCGGGTGCTGGGACATCGTCGGCGGAGCGGTGGAGGAAGGGGAGTCCCTCTTGGACGCGCTGCGCAGAGAGATCGCGGAGGAGACCGGGTGGCGACTGCGCCGCGTTCTGGCCCGGGTGGCACACGAGGAGTGGACGGCGGACGGACTGCGGCACGTCGAGTCGGACTACGTCGTCGAGGTGGACGGGGACCTCTCCTCGCCCGAACTCGAACGGGACAAGCATACCGAGTTCGCCTGGATCACGGCCGAGGAAGTCTCGCTGCTCGACGAGAACGCGCAGGGCAGCGGAAGCAACTTCATCAAAGACGTGGTGACCGCAGCACACGCCTGGCTCGCCGATGCTTCCGAGAAGAGCCGAAGAATTCCCTGAACCTCCTGCGACCAAGAGTCCGATCAGGATCACCACGATCCTTTCCTGGCTGCCCGCGTCATCCTCAGATCTTCTTCGAGGGGGATATTCCGCATGTCCAGTGACAGGTTGAAGAACGTGCGTCTGCGACCGCGAGTACTGGTGGTCGGATTTGCTGGACATCAAGGAAAGGAGTACCTGTCGGTCGTGCGGGAGAACGCAGATGTCGTCGGCGGCGTCGACCCCGCCCCGGCGGCCTCATCACTCGCCGACGAATGGGGATTCCCTCATTACGACGTCCTCGACGAGGCACTTGAAAAGGTCGAATTCGATGCCGCTGTGGTCACCGTGCCGCACAGTGAGCACTTCCCGGTCTGTACGGAACTCCTGGCACATGGCAGGCACGTCATCAAGGAAAAGCCGTTCGCCGTCACCGAGCAGGAAGCTCGGCAACTGATACACCTGGCGCAACGGGCCGACCGCAGCGTCTTCACCCTGTTGCAACGGAACTTCAACCCCGTCTTCCACTTCGCCCAGAAGAACCTCGCCCGGATCGGGCAGCCCTACTGGTTCTCCTACGACTACCACTTGAACCTGGCTCACCCGACCACGGGTTGGCGCGCCTCCAGGGAGCAGGCAATGGGCGGTGTGCTCCTCGACATGGGCTACCACCTCATCGATGTACTCAGCGGGCTCTTCCCCGAACCCCCTCGGGTGCATTCCGCCTTCGTGCACCAGTACCGGGAGATGCGGGATCGCCGATTGGAGGATCTCGTCAGCCTCATGTGCAGCTATCCCTCAACGGGGCTGGCCGGCTCGCTGCGCATCTCACGCCACAACCACGAGAAGATCGAACGCCTCTGCGTGCTCGGTACGGAGGGCGCGTTGAACGTCGCCCCCCAAGTCGCCACCCTGCACTCCGTCGGAGGGCTGCCGTTGGATCGCTGCGCCTGGGCAGGCCCCAAGATCGACGCCGTGCGTTCCATGATCGCCCATCATCTGGGACACCTGGACGACCGCTACTACCGCCAGGACCACCTCCGGCGTCAACTCGCCGCCGTGCGCACGATCGACGGGATCTACCGTGACCGGTTGGGCGAGCAGAACAAGCTCGCCGACCGGTGCGCCTGACCCCACCGGCGTACACGCACCGACGGGGCCCGACGCGCCGGTCCCCAGTCCCACCGCGAACACAGGAAGGACACATGGCCATCGCCGAACAACTCGCCCTCCTTGGAGGCACGCCCGTCATCGAACAGCCGCTGCCGCACGAAGTCTGGCCGCCCCCCGCCGGCGAGGCCGAGCTGTCGGAACTGGCCGAGCAGCGGAACACCGACATCTCCATCAAGGGCAACAGCGGTCCCATCGGCCGGCTTGAGGCAGACTTCCTCGCCTTCCTGAACGGCGGAGCGCGCTTCGCGGTCACCTTCAACTCCGGTACCAGCGCCCTCTTCGCCGCCTACTTCGCACTCGGTGTGCGCGAAGGTGTGGACGTCGTGGGACCGGCACTCACCTACCATGCGGCGCTGAGCCCCGTCTTCGCGCTCCGCGGTGACGTGGTCTTGGCCGACATCGACCCCGACACCCGCGGTCTGGACCCGAAAGCACTTCAGGCGGCGCTCACCGAACACACCAAGGTCATCACAGTCGTCCACCAGTGGGGCCACCCCTGCGACATGGACGCGATCCTGCGCATCGCCGAGCGACACGGGCTGCGCGTTCTGGAGGACTGCTCACACGCCCACGGCAGCCGCTACAAGGGCAGGCCCGTCGGCACCTTCGGCGACGCCGCGGTCTTCTCCCTCCAGGCCAACAAGGCCGTCTACGCGGGCGAGGGCGGCATCCTCGTCACGAGCGACCCCCAGGTGCACGACCGCGCCACTCTCCTCGGGCACTACCGGGACCGCTCCCGGGACGCCGTCCTCGACGAGGACCTGCGGGCGCACTGGGTCACCGGTTTCGGGCTGAAGCTGCGCATGTCGCCGTTCAACGCCATCGTCGCCCGGCACGCGCTCGCGGCGTTCCCGGCACGCAAGGAGGCCCGGCACCGCTGTCTGCGCCACCTCGGCGGGCAACTCGGCGACGTGGCCTATCTGGAGCCGGTGCACGTGGCCGACCACGTCGACATGGGCGCCTGGTACGGCTACAAACCGCTCTACCGGCCCGAGGCTCTGGGCGGTGTCCCCCGCGCCGTCCTCATCAAGGCGCTGCGCGCCGAAGGCATGGAGGTGGGCGCCCCCTCCGGCCCCCGGCTGTCGACCCTGCCGCTCTACGCCCGCCAGGAGAACCCCCTCTTCCCCGGCACGTCGAAAAAGGGCATCGCCCCGGAGAGCGGCTCGCACGCGGAACACGTCGAGCAGCACGCGCTGTCCCTGCCCACCTTCACCAACTGGCCCGAGGACAAGACGCTCATCGACCAGTACGCGGAAGCCTTCCGCAAGATCGGTCGTCACCGCGGAGCGCTCGTGCGGTACGCGTCCGGCCCGACCCGATGACCCGCACCCCCGGAGAGGCAGAGACGATGACTGTCAAGGAGTCCCCCGAGTCCGTGGCCCAGGTCCTCCAGCACGCCCTCGTGGGTGACGACCTGCCGGACTCCTTCACCCTGCTGGGGCGGGAATGGAGCCTGCACCGAGGCGTCTTCCCCAGCACCCTGAGCGCCGCCACCGAGGTGATGGCCTCGATGGTGCCCTATCCCGTGGGCGGCTCGTTCCTGGAGGTCGGCTGCGGCACGGGTGTCATCTCCGTGACCGCCGCCCTCAACGGCTGCACATCCGTCACCGCGCTGGACATCAACGACAAGGCAGTGGCCAACACGGCCGCCAACGCCGAACGGCACAGTGTGAGCGACCGGGTGCGCGTCCTCCACAGCGACATGTACACGGCGCTCGAACCCACGGACCGCTTCGACACCATTTTCTGGAACGTGCCCTGGACCTATGTGGAGGACGACTTCTCGCTCTCCACCGATCTGCACTCCGCCGTCTTCGACCCGGGCTACCAGGGCCAGGCCCGGTACATCGCCGGCGCCCATGAACACCTGGCCGACGGCGGCAGGCTGCTGCTGGGCACGGCCGACCTCGGGGACAGTGAACGGCTCGACGCCATCGCGGAGGAAGCCGGCATGCGGGTCGAACTGCTGCGCCGCGTGCGCCGGATCGAGGAGGTCCGGGTCATGGAGTACCACATGCTCGAACTGCACGCGAAGTAGTCCGGCGGCCCGTGGCGCCACGGGCCGAGCCCCCGAAACCCACGAGGTGTGCAGTGAGGCGCCCCATGTCACGACAGGCCGATCTCGAACTGGCCCTGCAACTCGGCGACATCGCCGACAGCATCACCAGCCGTCGCTTCCAGGCCCTGGACCTGAGGATCCGGGAGAAGCCGGACCGTACGCCCGTGACCGACGCGGACACCGCAGTCGAGACGGCCGTACGCGAGGCACTGAAATCCGCCCGCCCCGACGACGCCTTCGCCGGGGAGGAGACCGGCGGCTCCGTCGCAGCCGGGCGCACCTGGATGGTAGACCCCATCGACGGCACCAAGAACTTCCTGCGCGGGATACCGGTCTGGGCCACCCTGATCGCCCTGCTGGAGGACGGTCGGCCCACCGTCGGAGTTGTCAGTGCCCCCGCCCTGCACAGTCGTTGGTGGGCGGCGGCCGAACGGGGCGCCTGGCTGCGACGCGGCCCGGCCGGCAGCACCCCCCTGCCCTTGCGAGTGTCCGGCAACACCAGTCTCGCCAACGCCTACCTCTCCACCACCAGCACACGCACCTGGGACGCATTCCACTCACGTGCGGCATATCTGCGCCTGGCCGAAGAGTGCTGGGAGGACCGTGCCTTCGGGGACTTCCTCCAGCACTGCATGGTCGCCGAAGGAACCCTCGACATCGCTGCCGAACCGGTCGTGAACCCCTGGGACATCGCCGCCGTACAGATCCTCGTGGCGGAAGCCGGCGGTGTCTGCACCGATCTCCTGGGCGCCTCGCCCCACAACGGCACCGGCGCCCTGTCCGCCAACCCACAGTTGCACCAGCTCGCCCGGAAAGTCCTCTCGGCGGCAGCCGATCCCGGCGCCGTCTGATCCCGGCATCCCACTGTCAGGTCGGAAATTCGCAGAGAATTCGCAGAGAAACGGACCATCATGCTGATTCTTTCCCTCAAGGAAGGCCATGACGGGGCAATCGCGGCCGTCGAGGACGGAAAGCTGCTCTTCTCTCTGGAGGCGGAGAAGGACTCGTTCGTCCGCTACAGTACGCTGACCGCCGAGGTGTTCGCCGTAGCGGCGGACCGGCTGGACAAACAGCCGGACGTCGTCGCCGTGAGCGGCTGGATCAAGGGGACCCAGGCCACCGACCAGCCCTCGCGTGCCGGGTACTTCGGTGTGGGCGAATCCGCGATTTCGGACGAGGCCGGCCGGTTCTTCGGGAAGAACGTGCGCGTCTTCTCCTCCACGCACGAGCGCTCTCATATCATGACGTCCTACGGAATGTCTGCATTTCGTCGGGACCAGCCCTTCTACAGCCTGGTGTGGGAGGGGAACATCGGCTCGTTCTACCGAATCGACGAGCACGGCAAGGTGACCCATCTCCAGGAGGTGCTCAACTACCCGGGGAACAAGTACTCCTACGGCTTCGCACTCGCCGACCCCAAGTACAGCGCGCACGAGGAATTCGTCCGCTTCCAGGACGCGGGCAAGCAGATGGCATTGGCCGGATTCGCCGAGGACCGGCCGCCCACCCCGGCGGAGCAGGAAGTCATCGACTTCGTACTCGGTCAGAGGGAGGTCATCACCGGCAGCCTGAAGGACCGGATGACCGATTCCCCCTACTACAACATCGGCGTGGAAACGGGCGCGTACAAGAACCTCGCCGCCCGCTTGTCGGACGCCATCTTCGACCGGTTCCACGCATACGCCCGGGAGCATTTGACGGAGGGCCTCCCGCTGCTCATCTCCGGCGGCTGCGGGCTCAACTGCGAGTGGAATCGCCGTTGGCGCGAGTGCGGGCTCTTCCCCGCGGTCTTCGTCCCGCCGTGCCCCAACGACAGCGGCTCCGCGATCGGGACCGCCATCGACGCCCAGCACTTCTACACCGGGTCGGCCGGCCTGGACTGGGACGTCTACGCGGGCGGCGAATTCGTCGAGGACCTGCCCTTTGACCCCCAGCGGTACGAGATCCGGCCACTGCACCACGGCGAGGTCGCCCGCTACCTCCGCGACGGAAACATCATCGGCTGGGCGCGGGGCCGCTGGGAGATCGGCCCCCGCGCGCTCGGGAACCGGTCGATCCTCGCCGCTCCCTTCACCGAGGAGACGATGGGCAGGCTCAACAAGATCAAGCAGCGCGAGGGCTACCGCCCCATCGCCCCGATCTGTCTGGAGCAGGACGCGGGCCGCTGGTTCGGCGGCGGGGTCCCCGATCCCTACATGCTGTACTTCAGCCAGGTCGAGTCCGGCGAACTGCGGGCGGTGACGCACGTCGACGGAACGGCCCGCACTCAGACCGTCGACCCGACGGCGAACCCGGGAATGGCCGAACTGCTGACCTCCTTCGGCGAATTGACCGGGTTCACCGTCCTCTGCAACACCTCGCTCAACTACTCGGGGCGCGGGTTCATCAACCGCACCAGCGACCTGATGGCCTACGGCGAACTCCACGGGCTGGACGGATACGTCGTGAACGACACCTTCATCACCCCGCGACGATGACGCCGCCGTGACAGTCGCTGGCGCCGACCTCTCCGAGAACGCCATCGGAATACGCCTCCTTGACCAGGCGAAAGAGACCTACCCGACCATCGCGAAAAGCTGGATCGACACCGGCTTCAAAAACGCCGTCGTCGAGCACGGGGCCCGCCTCGGAATCGACGTTGAAGTCGTCAGCCGCAACCCAGAAAAGCGCGGCTTCCATGCTGCACTCATGGAGTCTGTTGCTCTGCTGTCTCGGTGGTCTGGGTCCAGACGCGGCGGCTGTACCAGCCTGGCGGACGGGTGCGGCGTTCGCGGAGTTCGGTGAGTTCTCGCTGGTCGGCGTGGGCGATGAGCCGGTGGGGCCAGCAGGTCTCCCGGCGGGTGGTGATCCGGCCGCGGTTGATCCAGGCGTAGAGGGTGGAGGTGTTCATGCCCAGCTCGGCGGCGAGGTGCTTGAGCCACCACTCGTTGGGGCCGGGTTCCTCGCCGGGTGGTGCGGGGCGGTGGCGGTGGGCGCGGCCTGCGGGGCAGTCGAGGCGGCGCATGAGGTCGCGGACAGTGGCTGCGGGATGCGTTTGCCGCCCTTCGCGGGCCGGAGGCCCTCGGCTTCCAGCTGGTCGGCGATCCGGCTGGCACCGATGTCCTGGCCTGCGAGTTCACGAATCCGATCGATCAACTGAGGATAGTATCTGAGCTGTTCCAGTCGTTGGACCGGACGAATGACCTCTCCCGCCGTGGTGATCCCGCCGGCTCAGATGATCACGACCTTCACCCGCTCGCTGGTGCCGAGCACGGTAACGATGACCTTGTCGACGACCGCGCGGACGATCTCCTTGCGGTCTGTCGTCGTGGTGCTGTTCGCGCGCCACAAACCCCCGATGTCGCCTGCCAGAGCCGTGATGGTCTGCCGCTCGGCCGCAGTAAGGGCGTGCGGACTGGTGCGAGCGAAGCGGTCGTACTCCTCCTGTAGTCGTTGCTGGGCGGCGAGTGCCTCCTCCCACTCCGTCTCCAGGTGGCGCACGACCAGGCGGTTCTCCAGTTCGGCAAGGTGGTGACTGCGGCAGGGCCCGGTTGGCTTCCTGCGCGGCGCGTTCCAGCCGCTGCGGCCATAGCCGTTCCAGCTCGGACCGCTCGGACAGGACCTGGTCGGCCGCGTGCAGGGACACTTCGACGGCGGCGGGCGTCAGCGCTGCGAGGGCCTGGTGTTCGACGAAGGCGTCCACGCAGGCGGAGTTGAGCAGCTGGCAGCTCTTGTCCGGACCGTAGTTGGTCACGTCCCGGGCGCACACGTATTCGGACAGGGCCTTGCTGTGCTGGGTGTGGTAGCGCACGGTCATGCGCCGGTTGCAGCGTCCGCAGTGGACCAGCCCTGCCGCGGGCGCGGGGCCGCCCCGGACCGCGCCCATGGCTTCGGCACGGGCGCGGTCGGCAGTCAGCTTCGCCTCATTCGCCTCGAACTGGGCGATGGTGATGTAGGCGGGCAGGACGTTCGGGATCATCACATGCCATCCGCCCCGGGAGCGGGCGACCCGCCCGGTGCCCGGCCGGGCCGGGTGCTGACGGCGCGGGTCGACCCGGCGCCGCCCGTAGGCATAGATGCCGGCATAGGCTGGATTGTGCAGCAGGGTCTGCAGCGTCATCCGGTTCGGCCTGCGCCATTCCAGAGTGCCCTTGTCCGGCTCCTCCCGCAGCCGGATACCCAACCGGCTGTCGTTCTCGACGGGATAGCGCAGGACCCCATGCAACGTGCCGAGCCGCTCGAACTGCGCGAAGAGCAGGCGGATGACGCTCTGCACCTGCTCGTCCGGATCAAACGCGAGCTGCCGGGACGGGCGGCGGACATAGCCGCTGGGCAGGGGGAAGGCCAGCTCGCCGCGGCGGGCCTTGTTCAGGCACCCGCTCCACATCCGCTGCCTGATCAAGTGGCGTTCGGCCTCGCTCATCGTGCCCTTGAACCCCAGCAGCAGCCGGTCGATGTACTCGGCCAGGTCGTAGTGAACCGCCCCGGGTTTGATGGAGACATCGAAGACCCGGAAGGATCCTGTTCATGGCTGCTCCTCGTAAGTACCCCGATGAACTCCGCGAGCGCGCGACGAGGCTGGCTGTGGAGGCCCGCAAGGACCCTGCCGCACGTGCTGGCGCGATCAGGCGTATCGCCGATCAGCTCGATGTGCATCCCGAGGCACTGCGGACCTGGGTCAAGCGTGCCGAGACGGACGAGGGGCTGCGCGAGGGGACCACGAGCCAGGACGCGGCCCGTATCGCCGAGCTGGAACGCGAGGTGAAGGAGCTGCGTCGTGCCAACGCGATCCTGAAGTCGGCGTCGGCTTTCTTCGCGGCGGAGCTGGACCGTCCACAGCGATGAAGGTCGCCCACATCGACCAGTACAAGGAGGAGTTCGGCGTCCAGCCGATCTGCGACGCCTTGCGGGGCACCGACGCCGAGATCGCACCGAGCACCTACTACGCCGCCCACGCCCGTCCGGAAGCGGCCCGCGCCGCCCGCGACCGGGACCTCACGGAGGAGATCGCCCAGATCCACGCCGACAACTACGGTGTCTACGGCGCCCGCAAGGTGCACGCCGCGCTCCTGCGGCGCGGGTGGACGGTGGCCCGCTGCACCGTGGAACGCCTCATGCGCGCCGCCGGCCTGCGCGGGGTGATCCGCGCGAAGAGCCCGCGTTCCACCCGGCCCGCCCCTGAGACCTCACGGCCCGCCGACCTGGTCGAGCGCCAGTTCACCGCCCACACGCCGAACCAGCTGTGGGTCGCTGACATCACCTACATCCGCACCTTCTCCGGCTGGGTCTACGCCGCCTTCGTCATCGACGTCTTCTCCCGCATGGTCGTCGGCCGGCAGGTCTCCACGTCTCTGTACACCGACCTCGCCCTGGACGCTCTGGAAATGGCCATATGGAAGCGCCGCCACACCGGCGGCAACCTGACCGGTCTGGTCCACCACTCCGACCGCGACGTGCAATACCGAGCCATCCGCTACACCGAACACCTCGAACAAGCCGACGCCGTCGCCTCGGTCGGTTCCAGGGGCGACTCTTACGACGTGCCCGTCCCCGGCTGGTGGCGTTGACTTCCTTCGCGCAGCAGTCGATGACGGTCGCGAGATACAACCAGCCCTCACCGGTCTGAATGTAAGTGATGTCACCGACGAGCTTTTCACCCGGGGTGTCGACAGTGAAGTTCCGGCCGACGAGATCGGGCACCGAGCCCGCCGCGGCCTGAGTCAGGCTGAGCCGCTTCGGGCGGGGCCAGCAGGGCATCAGGCCCAGCTCACGCATGAGCTGGCGCACCAGCTCCAGGCCGGCGGCGTGGCCCCAGCCTGCCAGCTGGCTCCCAGATCCGCGAGCGTGCTTCGGCCCGGGCCGACCCGATCGCGCTGATCGCCTTCGGCCCTGCGGCGGCGAGGGTGTCGATGAGCTGGGAGACGGTGGGGGCCGACGCCACGGGGCCGGGCGGATCCTCGCCGTGGACGCCCAGGGCCTCGACATCTCGCTGATCGGGTTGGCATCACCCGGCACCCGAACGCTGGCCGCGGACGACGCCTTGCGGTTTGGCTGGGGGCCGTCGAGAGCGCTTCTTCACCGGTTCATCGGTCTGCCCATCGGACGGTTGAGTCGGCCTCGTCGCTCGTCGCGAGCCGTCGCCGGCACAAGAGTCCACAGGCGAGTGGGACGCAGGCGCCGTGGAGGTCGTCGAGGCGTTATTCCCGGCTGATGGCGAGGTGCTTGAACTGGTGGAGTGGGGCGGAGGTCTGCTCCATGACGTAGCGGACCTGGCGAGGCCGATGGTGTCCGGGGCACAGCGCAGGTTCATGGGAAGATCGGCACTGTGAGGTCCAGCGAGACAGGTGCCGCATCCACGCGAATAGCGGGTATCGGTGCGGGAGGTGTGGTTGCTCGCCCGGCGCTGTTCGGGCGACTGGGCGAGGCGGCCCGGGTGACGGCGGTGTCGGCGTCGGCGGGGAGCGGCAAAACGATGCTGCTCCGATCGTGGCTGTCCGCGGCGGGCCTGGCCGAATGCACGGCGTGGGTGTCGGTGGGGCGGGATGAGCGGGATCCGCAGCGCTTCTGGCTTGGCGTCGTGGATGCGCTGCGCCGGACTAGGGCGGGCTCGGCGCTGGTCGGGACCCTCACGGCGGCTCCGGACCTGGACGGGTGGACGATCGTGGAGCGGCTGATCGCGGACCTGGCCCCGCTGCAGGACCGGAACTACCTGGTGATCGACGACGTGCACGAGCTGGCCCCGGAGGCGCTGCAACAACTGCAACTGCTCATCATGCGGGCGTCGCCTCAGCTGCGTTTCGTGTTGGCCACGCGGCACGACGTGCGCCTGGGCCTGCACCAACTGCGGCTGGAAGGCGAGCTCGCCGAGATCCGCGATCCGGATCTGCGGTTCACCCTGGCCGAAACCGAGGAGCTGTTCAGAGCGGCGGGGCTGGCGCTGCCGGGGCCTGCGGTTGCAGTGCTGCACGAGCGGACCGAGGGCTGGGCAGCGGGGCTTCGGCTGGCCGCGCTATCCCTGGCGGGGCACGCGGACCCGGACCAGCGGCTGGCGGCCGAGTTCTCCGGCAGTGAGCGGACGGTGGCCGAGTACCTGTTGGCCGAGGTGCTGGATCGGCAGAGCGAGCAGGTGCGGGGGCTGCTGCTGCGCACCAGCATCCTGGAGCGGGTCAACGGCGATCTCGCGGATCTGCTGACCGGGGGCGAGGGCGGAGAGCGGGTGCTGCAGGATCTGGAGGCCGCGAACGCGTTCGTGGTCTCGCTGGACACCTCGCGGACCTGGTTCCGCTATCACCAGCTGTTCGCGGACCTGCTGCGGCTACAACTGCGGCGCACCCGCCCCGGCGAGGTCGTGGCACTGCACCGGGCCGCCGCCGACTGGCTGGCGGGCCGGGGCATGGCGGTGGAGGCGATTCGGCACGCCCAGGCCGCACGGGACTGGGGGCTGGCTGCCAGACTGCTCGCCGACCAGTGGCCCGGCCTGTACCTGGACGGGAAGACCGCCGTCATCCACGGGCTTCTCGCCGGATTCCCCACCGAGTACCGCACGGCGGACGCGGAGCTGGCGGCGGTGGCCGCGGCCGACGAGCTGGCCGGCGGGTCGCCGGCGGCGGCGGAACGGTACCTGTGCCTGGCGGAGCGGGCGCTGGCGTCGGAGGGTCGGCTGGGGCAGGCGCAGCTGCTGGTGGGGATCGTCCGGCTGCTGATCGCCCGCTGGCACGGGAGCCTGGCGGCGGTGACCGAGCAGGCGCAGCGGCTGCAGGACGCGGCGGAGGCGGCCGAGACGACGCAGCCCGGCCTGGGCGAGGAATTGCGTGCGCTGGCGCTGATCAGCCTGGGCAGCACCGAATTCTGGATGGCCAGGTTCCAGGAGGCCGTGCGGCACCTGGAGCAGGGCGTCGCGCTCGCGCGCCGGATCGCGCGGCCTTACCTGGAGTTCACCGGCCTTGTTTACCAGGCGACTCTCGAGTTCTTCCGATCGGTCCCGTCGGCACTGGAGCACAGCAGGCAGGCAGCCGAGCTGGCCGAACGGCACGGCTGGGCCGAGGGGCCGGCCTTCGGCCTGGCGAGCATGAACGTCGGGACCATCCTGGCCTGGCAGGGGCGGCCGGAGGAGAGCGAACCTTGGATGCAGCAGGCCGAGCGCACCCTCCGGGCGGAGACCGAGCCCGCGGACGCGCTGGCGATCCGCTCCCTGCGCGGAGTGCTGGCGCTGGCGCGCGGCCGGGACGCCGACGCGCTGGCCGCCTTCCAAGCCGCCGACCAGGTGGCCGAGCGCCTGACCGAACCGAACCTGATGGTCCACGGGAACCGGTCCTTCCTCGTGCAGACCCTTGTCCGCCTCGGTGAGACCGACCGTGCCGAGCAGGTCCTGGCCGGTCTCTCCGACCAGGACCGCGATGGCGGGCAGATGCGTCTGGGCCTGGCAACCCTGCGGCTCGCCCAAGACGATCCGCAGGCGGCGGTCGCCGCGCTCGCGCCGGTGCTCGACGGCTCCGCGCAGCTGCCCTGGCCGGGCTGGCTGGCCCAGGCGTTCCTGCTGGAGGCGATCGCCCGTGCTGCGCTCGGTGATCCCCGCGCCGCCGCCGGAGCCCTGGAGCGCGCGCTGGACCTGACCGAACCCGACGGAGTGCTGCTGTGGTTCCTCCTGCACCCGGTGCCGGAGCTGCTGGAGAGCCTCCCCGGGCACCGCACCGCCCACGCTGCCCTGATCGCCGAGATCCTCGGCCTGCTCGCCGGTCACCAGCCCGCGCCGTCGACCGCCGGGCCGTCGCCGCTCGCCGAGCCGCTCAGCCGAAGCGAGCTGCGGGTACTGCGCTACCTGCCGACCAACCTGACCACGCCGGAAATCGCCGGCCAGCTGAAAGTCTCGCCCAACACCGTCAAAGTGCACGTGCGCCACTTGTACGCCAAGCTCGGCGCCCACCGCCGCGCCGAGGCCGTCGCCCGAGCCCGCGACCTGGGCCTGCTTGCGCCCGGCACCCGCTGAGCGGTTCTCGAGGACGTACCCGTCGGCGAGCGCCATCGCGCTATTACCCGGATCGGGTGACGCTCGATAACCCGACCGGACCGTAATTTGCGGTGAGGCGAGCGCACCGTCCTCATCGACACCGGAGCGCCTCGGGTAGCGCACGCCGTTTCCCCGCTTAGGGCGCCCACCGTAAGAGATAGAGAGTCTGACTTGACTGCCAGCAGGCCCACGCAAACCTTCGTCCTCGTTCCCGGCGCATGGCTGGGGGACTGGAGCTGGTACCCGGTGGCTCGCCAACTCACCGAGCGCGGCTACCCGACTCTGGCGCTGAGCATGCCCGGACTGACCTACAACGGCTCGCCAGCCGGGCTCCGGCTGGCCGACGCGGTCGACCACGTGGTGAGCGAAGTCGAGAGCCGCGATCTCACCGATGTTGTCCTGGTCTGCCACAGCTGGGGCGGATACCCGGTCACCGGCGCGGCCCACCGGCTCGCGGGCCGCGTCGCAAAGGTGATCTACTTCGCCGCGGTGGTCCCCGAGCAGGGCACGCCCATGATCGATGAGAACGAGCAGTACGCCGCGATGATTCGGCAGGCTATCGCAGCGACTCCCGACGGCACCGTCCCCGTCGGCCTCGACGCGGTCGAGGGCGTGCTCATGCCCGGAGACCCCACGCCGCTGCAGAAGCTTGTCAGCCAACTGCTGCTGCCGCAGCCGGGCGGCTATATGACGGACAGCCTCGACGTGCCCCCGGTCACAAAGATCGGGCTGGACGCGGCTTATGTGCAGTGTGCCGACGACATAGCCCTGGCCCGGCCCGGTGCCGAGTTCGCAGCTCGGCTCGGCGTCGAGCCCGCGGTCATCCCGGGCAATCACATGACGCTGCTGACTGATCCGGCCATCGTGGCCGACGCCCTCATCAGCGCTCTGGAATCCCGCCAGTGAGCAGTACCGGCTGAAGGCGCTCATCCGAAGGCGATGTCGTCATGACACAGCGGTCAGCCGCAAGGTTCTCCGATCTCTCCCGACGTGCTGGGCCGGCTGCTCCCGCCCGGTGATCCGGATTGGGATACTGCCCGGCAGACATGGAACTTGCGTGCAGACCAGCAGCGGCCGGCCGCCGCCGTGGAGCCCACGGGGGCCGACGACATCGCCACGAAGGCCGCGCTCGCATCTCGCCACGGGCTGCGGATCACGGCGCAGTGCACCGAGGCCGCCCGCGCCACGGCCCGAACAGCACCGTGTCCCAGGACACGGGCCTCTGCGGCCATCAGTAACCGTCGCTACCGCTCATTCAGATGCGGGAACAACATCGCGAACTTCACGGCGAGTTGGGTACGGATTTCGTCCGGGATGCGTATACCACACCAACGAGCCTTGAGGCGGGAAGCAACACCTTGATGATCTGCAAGCTCTCAGCTTAAGCGTACGTCCAGCAGTCCGGACGTCATCGCAGCTCAGAAGGGATGTGAACGATGTAACCGGACGTCAGGCTCAGGGCAGCCAGCCGGTGCAAGTCCGGTCCGGGGAGATGCCAGGGTCCTCGGTAGCTGACGTCCGGCGTCGCTCGAAAGGGTGGCGTCGAACTGGAGTGACAAGCACCCTCCGGGGGTGTACAACCGGCCGGTTCGCAACATGAGTGAAGCCTGCAGCGACGTCATTTCACCCCCGCCCGCGGGCGGGCCAAGGAGGAGCCGAGCCTGTGCTTGTTCGGCGAAGGCCATGGAAGGCGATCTTGGACCTGGAGCGGTCGCCGAAGAACCTCTCGGCGTAAGGGGCGTTCGAGGGCCCAGGCGTACTCTGCGGCTTCCCGGCACCGATCACCACCACGATGTATGGCGCTTGCTGAAGCGGGGCCCGCAGTCTCTTTCAGGGCCTCGACGGGCCGGGGTGGGCCTGGCGGTGCCCCGCTTCACTGCCCATTAGGGTGTGCAGATCTTTAATTCGTGGCTTTCTGTTCGGTGGTTCGTTGATCTGGTATGAGCGGGTTGGAAGGGCAACGGGCCGTGCTGGCAGCTAAGTTCGAAGCGATTCTGCCGCACCTCAATGAGCGGCAACGTCGTCTGTTGATAGGGGCGGAGGCCCAGTCTCCCGGTCACGGCGGGATCAGAGCAGTCGCCCGTGCCGCCGGTGTCCGTGAAGCCACTGTGTCTGCTGGAGTGCGGGAACTCGACTCCGGACAGGCTCCGCTGGGACGGGTCCGCCGGCCCGGCGCCGGCCGCAAACGCATCGTCGACCGCAACCCTGCTGTTCGGGAGGCACTCCTCATGCTGGTGCAGCTGACCCGGCAGGGCCACAAGATCTCCGCGGACACGGTGGGCGATCTCCTGCGCGAGGAGGGCTTCAGCCTGCAGAGCAACGCCAAGACCCTCGAAGGCAAGCAGCACCCCGACCGGGACGCACAGTTCCATTACCTCAACGAGCAGGCCCGCGACCACCAGGACGGCGGGGCCCCGGTGATCAATGTGGACACGAAGAAGAAGGAAGTGCGACACGATGCTGCACGAGATGAGTGAATGCGCTGGTCAGGGGCCCGACGGCTGACGTCGGCAGCGTATTCCTGGCCAGTACTCAGGGCCAGTCCCCACCCCGACGTGCGGTGCCGGTAACGGCGTGGTGCGGAGCTCGGGCCTTGACCCCTGCTGCGAGACAGACCTGCAAGTTCGTAGCTGTTGTCTTTCCGATCTTGAGAGACACGCCTCGAACAGGAGTCTCGATCGGGTGGTCGTAGCGCGCCTGGCGCATATGGACAGGGCCTCCTGAACAACTCGTTGGTGTCGAATCACCGAGCAGCAGGAGGCCCTGGTGCAGCAGTCTTCCGTGTCCATGGTCGGGCGGTCCAGCTCGGTCACCTGGCAGTGTGTGACTGTCTGGCTCACCGGTTCGGAAACGCCGCCGACAACGGGTCCCGGCGGCCGCGTTACCCGACAGACATGACGGGTCCGGACTGAGTGGCCGACCAGCCGTTGCTGCCGGTTCCGGGCTGGCTGCGTGGTCGCGGTGGCCGGCCCGAGGCGTACTGCCACCGGGCCGCGCTCGACGCGATCCGCAACCTGGTGGACAACGGGCAATGCCGTTGCTTGAGCTACTGAAGTATCGCGGGCGTAAGGGTGATGACCTTCTCCGGCACCCGTCGTGTGCCTCGCCTGACCTGGTCTTTCTTGCGCACGATGTACTGCGAGACCGGATGACGGGTGTAGACGCCCACGAGCAGGGCTCTCACGTCACAGTCGCCGTACGACGCCGTGACCGACACCGACGACACCGCCCGCGACCACACCATCGACAAAATCTACCCGCGCATCGCCGAGACGGGCACTACCAAGGACGTCCCGTCCGCCCTCGCCGACGCGAGCTGAGGCCCGCGCTGCGAGAACGCCGCGAGAACAGCCACCCGGCTGCCGTCCTGGCCGCCTCCGTCGGCGGCCGGAGCGACGGCGTACCCCAGCCCCGCCTGCGAAGGAGCCGACTGCCTGGAGCGCGTCGGATCACCCGTCGTTCTGGTGACCAGCAGCACCCTCACGTCGCCCTCCGGCGCGCGCGGGACGCGCCCGCGCGGCCTGATCGGCGAGTTGCCGACCGTGTGTTCCTTCGGGACCTCACCGGGTTTCCTGGAGGATCGTCACGGCGACGGGGGCTGGACGTAGGCGACGCAGGAGTGGTGTCCGTCAGAAGATCGCCAGCGGATTGACCGGGACGCCGGTCAGGCCGTGGATGCGTAGCGGTGCCACCGTGAGCAGGAAGGCGTAGCGGTTCGACTCCGCGCAGACAGCGGCCAGTTCCGTCAGCTCCGCGACGTCGATCAGGGGCATGCCCAGCAGCGGCAGAGCGACACGGTGCAGCGGTCCGGGAACGGCGGGATCCAGCGGCGGGTGGGCGTCGCCGAGGCCGCCGGCGTACAGGGACACGCCGCGCCGGTGCATCCACCGCACCGCATCCAGGCTGATGCCCGGCATCGGCCTTGCGGGGTCGATGGCGTAGACCCACCCGCAGCGCACCACCAGGGCGTCCCCGGACTCCAGCCGTACGCCCTGGCGGGCCTCGGCCGCTTCGAAGTCCGCCGAGGTGATCGGGTGCCCCATGGGCAGCGGGCCGTCGGAGGCCAGGTCGAGCAGGACACCCCGGGTGGCGATCCCGGCGGCGAAGGCCGCCGTGGAACCGTGCAGCACGCCGGCCGGTGTCACGCTCTGGGCGAGGGGACGACCCGGGTAGACCCGGCCGTCCACGATCTGGTGCCCCAGGGCGTCGAGGTGGGTCGAGCGCACGTGGTGGTTGGCCACCAGCATCATGCCGCCGTCGCGGGTGCGCCCCCGGTGTACTGCATCAACTGCTGGACCGGCGAGACGTCGCGGGTGGTGGGCGCGAAGGGCCCGCTGACGAGCGGTGCCGGCTGGATCGGCTGGGCCAGCGAGACCGCTCGCCCGGTACGGGCCTCCGCGGCGCCCCTGGCCCGGGCCTCCTCGGTGATCAGGTTGAGCGTGCCCAGCTCGTCGTCCGCACCCCATCGGCCCCAATTGCTCGGGAACTCCGGCTCGTTGGCCGATCCGGTGACGTCGTTCTGCGGTTCCGTACCCATGGCGGCGAACCTACCGGAACGGGCCGAGCGCCCTTCTTGGGGGCCCCTCGTACCGTCGAGTCCGTGATACCAGAGAAGCAGAGGTTCATGGGTCCAAGCAACGGAAGTACGAGGCCGGCACACCACCCACCCGGGACGGTTCAGCCGAGGTCACTCTTTGGGGAAGTGGCGGCCTCGACGTAGCCGCCGCCCCGTCGCCAGCTGTGCATGATCCGCGGCCACTTCAGCGGCCCCGACGTACGAAATTATCGTTCTGGGCGAGCCATCGGCGTCCACCGCGCTGCCTACACCGCACATCGCGATTGACAAACACGACTAGGAATGTCAAGTTCGTCTACGTCAATCCAAATGTGGAGGTGGCTGGTTTGTCCTCGTGGACTCTTGGTGACGTTCCTGATCAGCACGGCAGGTCAGTGATCATCACCGGCGGCAGTACAGGCTTGGGTTTCCAGGCTGCGTCGATGTTCGCCGACAAGGGCGCGGACGTCCTGATCGCCTGTCGCGACGCCGCCAAGGCGGCCGCGGCGGTCGATCAGATCCGGGCGCGCCGCCCAGCCGGAACCGTACGAGCCGGCTCGCTCGACCTCGCCGACCTCGACTCCGTGCAGGAGTTCGCACGCGAAGTCCTGGCGGGCCAGGAGCGCCTGGATGTGCTGGTCAACAACGCCGGCGTGATGTGGACGCCGCTGGCCCGTACGAAGCAGGACTTCGAGTTGCAGTTCGGCACCAACCATCTCGGACATTTCGCACTCACCGGCCTCCTGCTTCCCCTGCTGCTGCGCACTCCCAACGCCAGGGTGACGACCGTGACGAGCCTGGCGCAGACACAAGGACGCATCGACTTCGCCGACCTGAACTGGCACACCCGCCCGTACTCGACGGGAGCCGCGTACGGGCAGAGCAAACTGGCGAACATGATGTTCGTCCTCGAACTCGACCGCCGACTGCGCGCCGCCACCCTCGCCCTGACCGCAACGGCATCTCATCCCGGCTGGGCCAGCACCGAACTGACCCGCCACTCACCCGCCCTCCTCCAGCAGGTGAGCCCATGGCTCGGCATGCGCCCGGACAAAGGCGCTCTGACCACGATGCGCGCTGCCACCGACGCCGACGCGCCCAGCGGAAGCTTCTGGGGACCCCGCCACTTCTTCGAGACCAAAGGCCATCCAGGCCCGGCACGGATCATCCGGCGCGCGCGTGACACCGCGGTCGCTGCCCGCCTGTGGGACGAGAGCACCCGGCTGACCGGAGTCGAGTATCACTGGGCCGCGACGGCCAGTCAGGCCGGCTGACCATGCCGGACACTCCGCAGCCTGCCGGGCGGCGCGACGGTATCGTCCACGCGGCCGTCGGCGTCTTCCTGCGTTTCGGGCCCCGCAAAACCTCGATGGACGATGTGGCCCGCGCCGCAGACATTTCCCGGCAGGGTCTCTACCTGCACTTCAAGACCAAGAACGCCCTCTTCCGGGCGGTCGTGGCCCAGATGCTCGACGACCTGCGCTCAACGACCTGGCAGGCACTCGGCCGAGGCGATCTCACCGTCGAGGAGCGCCTGGCCGGAGCATTCGAGGCATTCCACGCCGTCACCATCGAGATCGTCGAACGGGGGACCTACGCCGAGATGCTGCGGGCAGCACAAGCCTTCGCCGCGGCCCCGATGAGCCGGCTCGAACAAGACCTCGTCACCGACGTCGCCACTCTGCTGACGCAGAACGGGCACGCCAAAGCATGGGAAGCGGCCGGGGTACCCGCCGCCGACATCGCCCAGCACCTCTTCGACGCCTCGGCCGGAGCCAAGTACGAGTCGGCGACGCTCGACGAATACCGCCGACGACTGCGCGTCTCCGTACGCGTCGTCACACGCCAATAGGGCTCCCACCCCTTCACCACTGACCCCGCCCATCCTGGTCACGCGGACGGCACGCCACCGAGGCGCCACAGGGCGGCCGTGGCCTGGTACTGCGTCAGCAGCACCAGGGCCGCCTTCGACGTCTTGTAGTCGAAGGCATGTTCCAGAGCGGGGAAGTACTCCAGCATCTGAGCCCGAAGCCGGTTGATCATCCTGGTGTGTTCGGCGGCCAGGTCCAGGCGGCGCGAGGTGAGGATCCGCAGGCCGACGGGGGCACCGACGAAACTCCCGCACGGCGTCGACGAAGTCGCTGGCAGATGGCACAGCTCGACGACGTGGGTCGCCGCGAGCGACGGGAAATGATCTCCGGCAGCGTGGGAAGCGAGTAGCGCGCGAAGGTGCATCGTCCCTGGTCACCGAGTTTCGTCGGTGCACCCGACGGCGATATCGTCGCCCCGGTGCACGGGTACGAGGTCGCGGCGCATGCGGGCCTGGTCAGCGATGACGAAGGCGTCCTTGGCGTCGCTCTTGCCGTCGCCCCGGTAGGAGCCGGAGGCGTGGTGGACGGTGCGGCCAGGGATGCAGCGGACCTGCTGGCCGTTGTCGGTCAGCAGCGCGATCATCAGCACGGCCCCGCCAGCGTTCAGATCGATCGCCCAGGTCACCGGGTCGCCTTCGCCGAGCTCCAACACGCCGGCGATCAGCTTGAGCAGAGCGGTCTCTTCGTTGTCCACACGCCGCGACAGCTTCCGCTTGCCGTCGGCATCGATCACCGTGCAGTGATGCGCGGCCTTGCCCGCATCCGTACCGGCCCACAGTACGGGCACGGCCACCTCCGAAGTCGTATCCGTTCACAATCCAGCAGATAACCTCGCCAGCTGTCCTTACCAAGCGATCTTGTGCCGCGCATCCCAATGAGTGGGCGGGGCCGAGAACCTGCGCGACTACGCCACCGGCAACGTCTTGGGCGTGGCGATCCGGCGCTGGCAGCCGGCTGCCCGCAGGGTCGCACCCGAGCAGATCGGCAAGCCCGCCGGGGCATACCAGGGTCAGGAGGCGGCGGATGGTGGAGCTCGACGGTGCGCGGCGCACGCCCAGCGGGCCGGCGGCGCGCACGCCGAGGCGGGCGAGTCGTATCCAGGGGCGCGTGGCGGGCCCACTGGCCCACGGCCAGATAGGAGCGAGCCCCGGCCAGCACCGCGCAGCAGGCGGTGAGCAGGACCGATACCAGCGAATGGCGCCGTCCCCGCCGATCTCGCGGATCGCGAAGAACGGCCAGCCGTTCGGCGACACCGCCAACGCCGCGCTGGGCGGCAGTGGGCGACTTGGTCAGGCAGACAGTGGCAGACTGGCGGCACATCGAAGGTCCGGACGGGCAGGGCGACTTGGGAAGGTCACCCCGTCAACCGGAGCTTCGATGTGTTCGTGACGGCCTCCCGCAGGATCGTCACACCACAGCGACCTGCACGTTTCATGATCCCCAGGACTTTGAATCAACCCTGCCCCAGCCGCTTGTGCCACACGTCCGCACCCTCGACACCCGTATCCGCTTCCCTCTTCACCCGGTAGATCATGCTCTACCCGAAGCCAAGACTTCGTTCATTTATCCCGGTCATGCACGGCACCACGCCCGCAGTTGGAGCCAGTAACAACAACTCTGCCTTCGTGACAAGTACCGCGCTTCGGCTCAGGATTGCTTTATATTGATCAGAAACCCATGGGGTTCTTGTCCTGTCCGGGCACAGCTCATAAAGCCTGGACTCGTGGCGGAAAACCATGAGTCCATGGGATCCGCGCGGGTCGGATCGGCTTGTCGGGGAAGCGGAGGAGGCCGTCCATGTCCAGGCGTCGCATACGGATTCCGAGTGGCCGGCTGTGCGCGGGCGTCGTGGTCGGAGTCGCTGTGGGGCTGCTGACGCTGTGGCTGCTCATGCTCCTCGGGCGCGCTCTCTACACCAGGAGCGGCGCGTGGGGGTTCCTCCTGATCGCGGGGGCTGGCATCGTCGTGGGCTGTGCCGTCGCGTTCGCGCGCAGGGGCGCCGAGATCGGGGCCTCGTGGGGACTGCTGGCCGCGATCGCGGCCATGTTCTTCTGCGCGATGCACATGGAGTACCTCGCTTCCAACGCCCTGCACGACCGGGGCCGGGAGGTCTACGGCCTCATACAGAAGGAGACCGGCTACACCATGCCCAACCCGAGCGACGGCAGCCCCGGCGTGTACACCTACGCCGTCTCCTCCCCGGGAAACCCCCGACAGCGTGATCTGTCCGTCACGGCAAGGGAGTTGGAGGTCGGCAAGGAGTACCTGATGACCATCGACCCGCAGAGCAAAGTGCGCCCTGCCCTCGGCCCGAGGCCCGGCACAGACGTCGCCGACCTCGTCTGGCAGATCATCTGCGCGGTCTTCATCATGTTCCTCTGGCTCGCCGCCGCCGTCGTGGGCTTCGAACCGGACGAATTCGTCTGGTGACGCGCATGGGCACGGGCGGCGAACCGTGGACGATCGCTCCGGTCGGTCACCCGGTCACCCGGCGAGGGGGCGGCGGCCCGCACGTCCGCTACGTCCTGGACGAGAACCCCATGAGTTCCTGATCAATAACAGGCCCGGAATTCGTCCGTGTCAGAACTGGAAATCTATGGACTGGACGTGCGTGAAATCCGCGCGCAGGCCATCGGCGCGGGTGCCCCATTCCGTGAAATACGACTGGGTGATGGCCTCCGCGACGATCGGATGCAGATCCTCCTCCGTCGCTCCGGCTTCCTGTAGCTCCAGAATCTGCTTCGCGTAGATGGGTGAGATCGGGGTGGTGATGGTGCGGAGGCGGCCGTCGTCCGAGCTGCCCGAGCACGTGAATCCGAAGTACGCCGCCACCTCCACCATCATGCCGCTGGAGGTGGAAGCCTGCTCGCGTGCACGTGCCCTGACTTGCGGTTGCCACTCGGATTCGGTCGCCTCCACCAGGGCGGCCTGCAGCCGCTTCTGCGGCTTCTTCAGCTTCGCGGCGCGGTAGCGCTCGATCGTGCGGGTCGAGGTGCCCACACGCTCCGCCAGGCTCCTCGCCGACTCCTTCATTCGCGTGAGGAGGAATTTCACCTGTGCATTTGCGGACTTCGGCGCGGGCCGGGTGAAGACCTTCCGCTCCGCTCGTGCGAGGGCCTCCAGGACCTTGCCGCGGCTGGGGGCCGGCTGCTGCTGCTCGTGGTCGCTCATGCCTCCTAGTGTCCTGAGTCTCGGAAGGGCCGCATATCTAGGATTTGGGGTTCGGTAGGCGGTTCAGATAGCCGGCGAGGCGTTCGAAGATGTCGTCGGC
>NZ_JBIAXM010000062.1:0-23529 GCF_042896695.1 Streptomyces sp. NPDC001270
CCCGCGGAGCGGGTACCACATCGCTGCGCGATGTGCAAGCGAACCCCCGCGCTGCGCGCGGGGGTTGCGTTCCCGCTCCGCGGGAACGGTGGCGGGTGGCTTCGCCACCCGCGCAATCCCTCGGCTTCGCCGAGGGATTGACGCTCCGTCCGCTGCGCTCCCGAAGCGCAGGGGCTTCGCCTCTGACCAGGCTTCCGCTGCGCTCCATCCTGGAGGCGGGTCCGCTCTGCTCCCCCGCCGGACGCTCCTTCCGGCTCCGCCTCCAGGACCGTCAAGGCCCGCTGGCGCGGGCCAGGCTGGCAGTAGGAGGGAGGGGTCTCTCGATCGGGGCGGGTTTCAGTGTACCGGCATCATCTCAACTGATGCACATGTACTGTTGGCGGAACGACAGGACACCCCCCAACCATCAGGGAACCTCCCCGGAATTCCGAGAGGAACGACCGCGGATGACCGGTCATCACGAATCTACCGGACCCGATCCCGCGCTGAGCAGCGATTCTCTGCTCCGGGTGACGCAGTACCAGACGGCGGGTGTCAACGCTCGGTTGAAGGTGTTCGCGCTCCTGGAGGCGCACGGCGTACCCGCGAGCGAGGCGGACGACCTGGTGGCCGCGCTGGAGGCCGGGCGGTCGCCGGGGCGCAGTGCGAGGTGGTGGAGCTGGACGGGATGGCGCCGGCCTCTCGGGGCTCGCTGTTCTCGGACGGCTGGGATGGCGGCGTGACGGCCGTGAGCGAGGCCCTGGTGGGCATCGCGGACCGGGACTGGTCCCAGCGCGGCGGCCGGTCGGCCGGGGCCGCTGAACTGGCCGTACGCATCGCGGACGTGAGGCAGCGTGAGCGGGCCGACCTGGTGCGGCTGGAAAGGTTCGTCCGGGAGACCGTGCTGCCGCGTACCCATCCGCACACCACGGCGCGCCGCCGGGTGCTGGAGGTGCTGGGCGAGGCCGGCGTCCTCTGCACAGCGCGGACGCGGAACGCCGACGGGGACGTCGTGGTCTGCACGCGCGAGGCCGGGCACTACGGCCCGGACGACAAGCCGCCGTTCAAGGACGGGAAGCCCGGTGGCTGGCACAAGGCGGACGCGTCGATCTGGAACGACCTGGGCGCGGCCTGCACTCCGCATGCGGCCCTCTGAAAGGCCACAGGGATAAGAGTCGGGAGGGCTAGAAATGTTTTTGGTTCCACTCAAGGAACACCAGGTCGACCAGAAGTTGAGCTTTCGTAGCTGGGTTGGATTTCCTGCAAGATCGTCTGTTCCTTCGGAGGGGGCGCGTGCCATGGGGGTGTCCGCGACCGGGTCCGGTAAGACGATCACCACCGCTGCGTGCGCTCTGGAGTACTTCCCGGGCGGGCGGATTCTGGTGATGGTGCCCACGCTGGACCTGATCGTGCAGAGTGCCCAGTCCTGGCGGCGGGTCGGGCACCGCGCGCCGATGGTCGCGGTCTGCTCGGTGGACAAGGACGAGGTCCTGGAGCAGCTCGGAGTGCGCACCACCACCAACCCGATCCAGCTCGCCCTGTGGGCCGGGACCGGGCCGGTAGTCGTGTTCGCCACGTACGCCTCTCTCGTGGACCGCGAGGAGCCCACCGACGTCACTGGTCGCCAGACTGTCCCCGGGCCGTTGGAATCGGCTCTGGCGGGCGGAGAGCGACTGTACGGGCAGCGGATGGCTCCGTTCGACCTGGCCATTCTGGACGAGGGGCACATGACCGCGGGGGACATGGGCCGGCCGTGGGCGGCGATCCACGACAACAGCCGCATCCCCATCGACTTCCGGCTCTACCTCACCGCCACCCCGCGGATCCTCGCCGCGCCCCGGCCGCAACGGGGCCGGGACGGACGGGAGGTGGTGATCGCGTCGATGGAGGACGACAGCGCCACCTACGGCACCAGGATTTTCGATCTTGGGCTGGCCGAGGCGGTGGAACGGTCGATCCTCGCGGGGTTCGAGATCGACGTGCTGGAGATCCGCGACCCGGACCCGATCCTGGGCCTGTCCGAGGACGCCCTGCGTGGCCGGCGCATGGCCCTGCTCCAGGCCGCCCTGCTGGAGCACGCGGCGCAGCAGAATCTGCACACCACCATGGTGTTCCACCAACGGGTGGAGGAAGCTGCGGCGTTCGCCGAGCAGATGCCGCGCACGGCCGCCGAGCTGTACGCCGCCGATGCCTCCGCGGCGGCGCTGGCCGGAGCGGAGGAGCTGCCCGCGTCGTCGATCAACGCCGAGCTGTACGAGCTGGAGGAAGACCGTCACGTGCCTGCGGACCGGGTATGGGCGGACTGGCTGTGCGGGGACCACCCCATCGCCCACCGACGCGAGGTCATCCGGCAGTTCGCCAACGGCATCAACGCCGCAAGCCAGCGGGTGCACCGGGCGTTCCTCTCTTCGGTACGGGCGCTCGGGGTCGGTGTCGACATCACCGGCCTGCGCGGGGTCGAGGCCGTGTGCATCGTCGGCTCGCGCAGCTCCCAGGTCGACGTCGTCCAGAACATCGGACGCGCCCTGCGCCCCAACCCCGACGGCACGACCAAGACCGCCCGGATCATCATCCCCGTCTTCCTCCAGCCCGGGGAGGACCCCAAGGACATGGTCGCCTCGGCCAGCTACCAGCCCCTGGTCGACATCCTCCAGGCCCTGCGCTCGCACTCGGAGCGCATGGTCGACCAGCTCGCCTCCCGCGCCCTGACCCGCGGCACCGAACGCCAGCGTATGCACGTCCGGCCCACCCCGGCGGCCGGGGCCGGGGCCGGGGCCGGGCCGGAGAACGGGGACGAGGCCGCGGAGACCGGCCAGGCGCAGCAAGAGGCCGACCAGGTCACCTCCATCGTGGTCAACTTCGCCTCCCCCCGCGACGCCGCCGACATCGCCGCCCTCACCCGCTGCCGCGTCATCCGGCCCGAATCCCTCGTCTGGCTGGAGGGATACCAGGCCCTCATCCGCTGGCGTGCCGAGAACGAGATCACCGGCCTGTACGCCGTCCCCTACGACGTTGAGGTCGAGGTCGGCGTGACGAAGGACTACCCCCTGGGCCGGTGGGTCCACCAGCAGCGCCGCGCCCAGCGCACAGGCGAACTCGACCCCCACCGCAAAGAACTCCTCGACGACGCGGGGATGGTGTGGGAACCCGGCGACGAAGCATGGGAGAACAAACTCGCCGCACTCCGCTCCTACCGGCGAGCCACCGGACACCTCGCACCCCGGCAGGACGCCGTCTGGGGCGAGGGCGAGGCGATGGTGCCCATCGGACAGCACCTGGCCAACCTCCGGCGGAAGGGGCAGAAGAACGGCCTGGGCAAGGACCCGGAGCGAGCAGCGGTGCGTGCCGCGCAGCTCACCGCGATCGACAAGGACTGGAACTGCCCCTGGCCCCTCGACTGGCAAAGGTGCTACCGCGTCCTCACCGACCTCGTCGACGCCGACGGCCACCTGCCCGACATCGCCCCCGGCGTCCTCTTCGAGGGCGACGACATCGGCAAATGGCTCCAACGGCAGCGGAAAGCGGGCTCTTGGGCGCAGTTGTCCACCGAACAACAGGAACGGCTGTCCCAGCTGGGCGTGCAACCCGCCCCGGCGCCGTCACCCGCCCCGACGGCCAAGGATGACGGGAAGGGCCCGAGCAAGGCACAGCATGCCTTCCAGCGAGGCATTCAGGCCCTGGCGCAGTGGATCGAGCGGGAGGGCCAGCGGCCGGTACCGCGCGGCCACAGCGAACAGATCACCGTCGACGGGGAAGCCGAGCCGGTAGCGGTCCGGCTTGGGGTGTGGGTTTCCAACACCAGATCCAGGCGGGACAAACTCACGGCCGTGCAGCGTGCCGCACTCACCGAACTGGGAGTTGAGTGGGCCTGACACCACCGCAGGCCGGTCGCTTCGGTCGCTTCCCACACCGGCGCCGACGGGACCGCACGGCGCGAGCCGGGCGGGTGGTGTAGCGGATGACGATGTCCGCTGTCATTCGTATGTCGGTATCCGTCAGCCGGGTGCCGCAGTACGTGAAGGATTCCCTCAGCTCGGACGGTACGCCGTGCGACGCGCCCGGGCGGCTGGGAGGAGTTGCGGCGGTGACAGGCGATCGCACTGGGCCGGGTCTCACGACAGCTTCGGCAAGTCGGTGCGGAGGGCAGCACGTCAGGCGGTCCGGCACCGCGCCCTGCGATGAGCAGTGATCTGGGAGAGCGGCACAGCATCCGAGGGCGGAAGGCAGGACCGTGACGCAGGCCGGCGCTCTACAAATCGCTCCGCTCCCGGCGGAGACCACCTGGTCGCTGATGGGCCGCATCGCCGCCCGGTACGGAATGCCGGTCACCGGTCTGCGGGCGTCATGGCAGTGGAGAAACCATCCCCCGCACTCTCCCGGCACCGGCGGCGTACGGCCCGACGCCGAAGTCCTGCTCGATTCCGCCGGTCAGAACCTCCTGGCAGCCATGTGCCGCACCGACCCGCGCAGCCTGGAACGCGCCCTGCCCGCCTGGACCACCGGACCGGCGACGTTCACCGAATCCTCCGGGGACGGGCGGCCCCAAGCTTGCTGGCAGCTGGGAGCCATGGCGCACCGCCCGGTCGCCTTCGCCTGCCGGCTGTGCACGGCCCGGCGCACTGGGCAGCAGGTGGTGGCCATGCGGTACCGCGACGGATGGCAGCGGGTGTGCCAGCGCCACCGGCGCTGGGCTTTGGGTGCCGGCGACGGGCACGGCCTGGAACACCTCGACCTGGCCAGGATCCCGGCCATCACCTCGGCGCAGCAACGGTGGCCGGCAGTGGCTCGCCGGGCCGCCGCTGCAGGGGTGGCGCCGGGGGCGGTGTTCGCGGTCGCCCAGGCGGTGGTGTGCCAGTGGTGGGACATGGCCCTGGAATGGGAGGAAGAGCGGGTCTGGCCCGCGCGGCTGCATCAACTGGCGGGCGGGGATGCCGGACCGCGGTTCTGGTGGTGGCGGGCGGTGGCCCGCGAGCCAGCGGTCTTCCCCGAGGCCGTCGCCCTGGCCGAGGTCCTGCTCGACCCGGTCGTGGTGGAGATGGTGTGGCGCGACAGCGGCGCCGAGCGCATCCGGCCTTTCCCGCCCGACGGGGAGTTCGGCCGGGAACTGGGACGCAGGCTCGGACGCCCCTGGCTCGCCCACGTCGGCGCTGTCCCCGACAGCAGCGTCCTTGGCAGGTGGTGGGGAACGATCGTGCGCCAGCGCCGCGACATCGGACAACGCGGTGACCGGGGCCTGGACCCCTGGTGGCTCCCGCGCGAGGACCAGCCCGCGTCTGTCGCGGCGCAGTTGCGGACGCTGGCCCAGCGTGCCGACGGCACCATCACCTGGCGGGCCTGCGTACCCCGGCCGGAATGCGTCTGGATCAACGACAAGGTCCGCGAGGCCACCGAGCTCCTGGCGACACTCGACCTCCACGACACCGCATCCCTCGCCGCTGCCACCCGGCACCTGCTCGACACCCTCAGCCAGAGCATCGACACCCTCGACCACGCCGTCACCGCCATCGCCAGCGCCGCCCGGAGCGCAGGCGTCCCCCTCAACCACCTCGCCACCTGGACCCACACCGCGGTTGAAGTCCTCCAGCAGGACATCGACGACCACCGCGACGACCTGGAAGACCGGTACGGATACCGCCCCGGTCCGGTGCGTTGACCATTCGATGCGCTGTGAGTCCGGCCCGGTAAGGGACGGCACTGCAAGTTGTCCCCCTGGGGCAGCCTCGGTCGGCTCACGACAGCAACGGGCGCGTCTCGTCCTGCCGCGTGACGCGGGGCGGGTACGGACTATGGGGAGCGGGAACGCGCGGTCCGCAACTGCGCTGAGAATCACCTTTTTGAGTGGGACGGGCTGCGTTCACTGGGTCTGCATGGCCGCTACGCCCTTGGCTGTCCGGCGGGAGGACGCGAAGTCCACGTGTCGTGCTCGACACGCTGCCGGGGAAGGGGACGGTCCGGGCGTGGAGGTTGCTTTCAGCAGTCTTGCCGGGCAGGTGACACAGCTGCCGTGGGAGCAGGCGGTCACAACGGTGCCGTTCGAGGAACTGGCCCCGGTGTCGGCGTTTCCGGTGGTGCCCGGCCGTCGGTGGGGGCCGGGCTGGTGGTGGTCGGCGACCACCGGCCGGCATGTGGTGCACGGGTCAGCCACGATGCGCACCCAGCTGATGCTGCTGGACCGGGACCCGGCGGTGACCGGCCTGGCGGGGCGGCCTGTACGGCTCGTGTGGCGGGACGAAGCGGACAGTCGGGTGCGTTCGTGGGTTCCGCAGTTGTTCGCCCGGAACGCCGACGGCACCGGCCTGCTCGCCGACTGCCCGTCCGTACCGGGTGCGGGTGGGGCCAGAGCCCAGCGGGCCGGGGCGGTACTGGAAGCGGCGTGTGCGCGGGTGGGCTGGGCGTACCGGCGGCTGGAGCCGCCCTGCGCGGTGGCGGCGGCGAACCTACGGTGGCTGGCCGGCTACCGCCACCCCCGGTATCGGGGGTCGTCCGGGCTGCAGGCCGCATTGGTGGAGGCGTTCGCCGTGCCGCGGCCGCTGTTCGGTGGAGCGGCGTCGGTGGGTGATCCGTTGCAGGTTTTGCCTGTCGTCTATCACGCGTTGTGGTCGGGGCAGTTGGTGACGGGACTCGATCAGCAGCTGCACGGCGGATCACTGGTCCGCGTGCCCGCAGGCGGTGGCCCAGAGCTCGGACGGGGAGCAGGGATCGACATGCTGGGAATGAGGTGAGCGCCGTGGGCGGCCGCAAGGAGACCGGGCGGCGTCCGGCGGTGGAGGTCGGGGCGCACGTCGTCTACCAGGGGCAGACGCTTCAAGTCGCTGCGTTGCAGGGGCAGCGGGTCTGTCTGCTGGGTGAGGACGGCGCGGACATGTCGCTGCTGTTGGGCCGGTTGTTCGCTGATCCGGGCTTTGAGGTGGTGGGCGCGCGGGCAGCGGGTGCGGTGCTGCAGTGGGGTTGTTCGAGACGCTGCCGCAGGCGGCGCAGCAACGTGCATTGGCGTGGCTGCCTCACGTTCGGGAGGTGGAAACGGGGTGGCCGCATCCTCAGGGCAGCCGTGAGGGGCAGACGATGCGCGAGGAGTACGACCCCGAGCGGCGGACGCTGGCGCAGCGGGAGGCTGTCAAAGCGCGAGAGATGACAACGCTCGGCTTTGGGCCGGTGACGCCGACGACGGTGCAGCGGATGCGGCTCGTGTATCGCAAGCAGGGGCTGTGGGGACTCGTTGACAAACGGGCGGTGCCGGCGCGTGGCCGTCGTCCGACGGGTTACGCCGACGAGCGGGTCGTGGCCGCAGTGCTGGAGGGCTTGCGCCGGCAGCGCGGCCGGTCGAAAGGGACGGTGAAAGGGCTGCAGGTGCTGGTCGGGCAGATCCTCGAAGAGACGCACGGGCGCGGGGCGGTGGAGATGCCGTCACGGTCATCGTTCTACCGGCTGGTGAGCGTGCTGGCTGATCCGGCCGATCGGCCCGGGCGTGCTCCGCGGACCGCTACGGCGCCGGTGCGGGGATCGTTGGCACCGGTGGTGATGCGGCCCGGTGAGCAGGTGCAGATCGACACCACCCGACTGGACATCATGGCCGTCCTGGAGGACGGGAGTCTGGGGCGGCCTGAGCTCAGTATCGCCGTCGACGTGGCCACTCGCTCGATCCTGGCCGCGGTACTGCAACCGCACGGCACCAAGGCCGCGGACGCGGCCCTGCTGCTGGCACAGATGGCCGTCCCGCATCCGGCACGGCCCTCCTGGCCCGCTGCACTGCATCTGTCACGAGCCGAGGTGCCCTACGAGCGGATGCTGTCCCTGGACGAACGCCTTCAGGGCGCAGCGGCCCGTCCGGTGATCGTGCCGGAGACGATCGTCGTCGACCGCGGGAAGATCTACATCTCCGAGAGCTTCGTCGCCGCGTGCGAGACCCTCGGCGTGAGCGTGCAGCCCGCTCCACCACGGCGGCCACAGGCCAAGGGCGTGGTGGAACGGACCTTCTCCTCGATCAACGACCTGCTCTGCCAGCACGTCGCCGGCCACACCGGATCCAACCCCCTGCTGCGGGGCAAGAACGCTGAGGCGGAGGCGTGCTGGACGATCCCGCAGCTGCAGGACTTCCTCGACGAGTGGATCGTGTACTGGCAGAACCGGCCCCACGACGGACTGCGCCACCCGGTGCTGCCGAAGACGTCCCTCACGCCGAACCAGATGTGGGCCGCGCTGATCGCCGTGTGCGGGTACGTACCCGTGCCGCTGACCGGAACCGACTACCTGGAACTGCTCCCGGTGCGCTGGCAACCCATCACCGAACGCGGCATCCGCATCGACTACCGCACCTACGACCACCCCGTTCTTGACCCTTGCCGTGGCCGGCGCTCCGATGCCCTGGCCAAGGACGGCAAGTGGGAAGTCCACCACAACCCCCACGACGCCCGCCAGATCTGGGCCCGCCTCAGCGACGGGCAGCTCCACGAGATCCCGTGGATCCACCGCGACCACATCCACCAGCCCTTCAACGACCAGATCTGGCGCCACATCCGCGGCGAAGTCGCCCAGCGCGGGGAACGTGAACAGCACGAAGCCGACCTCGCCGACGCCCTCGACCAGCTCCTCCGACGCACCCGTGGCGTGGCCAAGGCCGCACCGAAACGAAGGGGCCGCAAGAGCCCCATCACCACACCCGGCAGCGCGGCCGTACTCCAGGGCCTCGCCAGCGGCCTGCCGGGGCCACGCCAGCCCGCTGGCTCTGATGACAGCCAGACCGGAGCGCCTGAAACCGCGCCACGTGCCGCACAGGGCGGCGCGGAGGGCCGGCAGAAGGCGAAAGGGCAGCGCAGGGCGGGCCGGTGCCCAACTGGGAGTGGGACGAGAGCCTGGACGACCTCGCCGCCGCCCGTGCGACGGCCGGGACCGACACGGGCGAGCCAGAGGAAGAGGAAGCGGACGCAGGCGCTTCACCGGCCGGATCCGGTGCCGGCGGATACGGGCTGTGGGACGCCGAAGCGGAGGCCGAGCAGTGGTGAGCGGGCTGCCATGCACGAAAGACGCAGCGATGGGCGGTGCAGATCCAGCGGTACCTCAACCGGCAGGGTCCTCGGTGAGCGGCGAGGATGTTCTGGGCGGCGACGGGCAGGCGCGGCCGGGGGCGGTGACGGTGTGGGACGGGTTCGCCCACTTCGCCACCACACCCGTGACCGCACCTCCCGCGCCAGGGGCACTCCCGCGCAGCCTTGCCGAACGTCTGGCCTACCACTCGCGGTTCGTCACGGTACGCACGCCCGCGATCGACACGCTCGCCAAACAGGTGCGCACCCTGATGATCCTCGGCCGCCACCAGCAGGTCACCGCACGCCCGTCCCTGATCGTCACCGGCCCCGCCGGCGCCGGAAAAACCACCGCGCTGCTCCAGATCGGCCGCACCTGCCACCTCGCCCACACCCGGCGCCAGGGCAACACAGCCGCGGCCGGGCAGGTCCCGGTCGCCTACGTGCTCGTCCCGCCCGCCGCCAGCGCGAAGACCCTCGCCCTCGAATTCGCCCGCTACCTCGGCATCCCCGTGGCCAGCCGCATGTCCCAGGCCCAGATCGTCAACAGCGTCTGCCACACCTACACCACAGCCGGTGTGCGGCTGGTGCTGATCGACGAGATCCACCGGCTCAACCCCCGCACCACCACCGGCGCCCAGAGCGCCGACCTCCTCAAAGACCTCACCGAACGCATCAGCGCGACCTTCGTCTACGCAGGCATCGACGTCACAGCCACACCGCTGTTCACCGGGGTGCGCGGGGCACAGCTCGCCGCACGCGCCAGCCTCATCGACTGCGACCCGTTCCCCGCACGACACGGCGAACACGAACCGTTCAAGGACCTGATCCGCTCGATGGAGAACGCCCTCGACCTGCGTTATCACCGCCCCGGAAGCCTGGTGCGGCTGGCGCCGTACCTGCACACGCGCACCGCAGGACGGATCGGATCCCTCGCCCGGCTCATCAAACAGGCGGCCATCACCGCCCTGACCGACGGCACCGAACGCATCACCAAAACCACCCTCGACGCTGTCCGTCTCGACCACCTCGCCGAACAGCACTACCGGCCCCGCACGCGTCCCAAGACCAGCACCCGGTGAACCAGACAGTCCTCGCGGCTGCTTGGGCAGCCGCGCCCGACGCCGCGCGAGGCGGCGCACCCGCCGCCGGGACCTGGGCGCGGATTGCGCCTGCGGCACCGGGCGCGCTCCGGGTACGGCCGGTGCCGTTCGAAGCGACCGCCTCCTACCTTCAACGCCTCGCCTACACTTACCGGCTGACGCTGCCCCAACTCCTCGACGGCGCCGGCATCACGCTCCACGGTCACGGCACCTCGCCCACCGCCGCACTGGTCCTGTCCCCCGCCGCCGCGGGCCGAGTGGCTGATGCCGCCCGCATCCGGCCAAACGCCCTCGCACCCGCACTGCCCGGCCTGGTCCAGGACGGCGCGACAGGTACCGGCCCGCCCACCGCGCGCTGGAGGCCCGTTGAGCGCCAGCATCAAGCCGTAGCCGCCTGCACCACGTGCGTTCTCCACCACAGCCACGGCGCCACCAATACTGCACGGGTCACGCGGCCGTGGCACCGGCTGGTCTGCATCCGCCACCAGCAAGCCGCCCCCGACCCCCGACTCGACACACCCGTGCACACCGGCACGGTCGTTGAACTCACCGCCGCCCACCACGCGCACCAGCGCCTGGAGCGGCATCCCCGCGGTGCGAGCGCCTGGATGACAGCACGCGCGATCACCACCCGCTGGTACGACCACCACCAACACCTGACCGACCGGTGGCACCATCGCCTGAACCAACTCGTCACGGTCAACCCCCACCTGGACCGTGCGGGAACTGCCTCAGCAGTCCTGGTAGCCCGTGACCTGGTGATCTATCCAGAGGCCGTCACCCTCGCCCGCACCCTGGCCACACTCCCCCACCGATACCCGCCACACCACACCAGCGATCTCCTCGGCATACTCGGCCGCAGGCTCGGCCTCCCCCGGTTCTCCCCCGCCCTCAACGACCCGCTCCACACCTACATCACACGATCACGCCACTGACCAGCCCAGACCAGGCCCCACGCACGACCACGCCCCACGGCTACCCACAGACGGGCCATTCCATCTACAACACCCACAAGATCAATCCCACACACCTGCGAAATCCCTGGTCAACACCCCGAACAACCAAACCGAACACCCAACACAACACCCCCAGACCACCACCGACAACCACCCCGCCCCACCCTCAAATCCCCACCACACATACAAAACACCAGGACACAACAACCCAACTACCGCAGATCTAGCGCTCCATCACACCGCCGGCGCGCCCACAAGGCGGCCGTCGACAAGCTGCGCTCAATCTACAGCGGGCAGATCCCGGACTCCGTCGCCCGCGAGATCGCTGACGCCGTCCTGGACATCGTCCGCACCGACGAGAAGTGAGACACCGGCCATGGCCATATATCAGGTCGACGGGACCCTGCGTGGCTCCCCCGGACCTGACGACTGGTCTCCCATCCTGACCACCGAGGACCCCGTCGAAGCGACCCGCGCCGTTCACGAGTCCGAGGGAACGTTCTGGCGCCGACTCACCGAGAATGGGCAGGTCGTTCTAGACCGCGTCCAGCTCCTTCAGCAGGACCGGTCATGACGTTCCAGGCCGCCTCGGCCACTGTGGCCCAGCCGTGCCATCCCATGTTGGTTGCGCCTCAACATGCCGGTTGCTGGCCGGGCCGTCGAGGACACCGTGCGGGAGGGGCAGTCGGCCAGCACGTCGACGTTGCAGATGCTGCAATGACTCCCGCCCTCGCCGGGACGGAACCCGTGCCCGGTCAGAACTCTTCGTCCTCCGGATCCGTGACCACCCCGAGCTCCAAGTCGTAGCACACGGCCGTGTGAACGTACCCGTTACCTTTCTCGTGGCCCCGCAATGGGGCGCCTGGCCTCCGGGCCCGGTATGGCTGTCTGCCCCCTGTCGAAGGGATGACCTGGGGGTGTTGCCGCCGGGTCTCGGGGCACCGCTTGACCGCTGATGAGGGGCCTGACGACCGCCCGGCCCGGCGCGACGCCGGACCGCTTCAGGGACGGAATGTCTGCGTAACGTGGTTGCCGGCGTATGGTGCCGCAGGGACGGCCAGGATCGGGCACGAGTGCACGTCGAAGGGGCACGCGAGCATGGTCGACACCGTCGACACAGATCTGTTCCTCGGCCTTGACCTGGGCAAGGAGTTTCACCACGCTCACGGTCTGACCGGGCAGGGCAAGACCGTCCACGACAGGCGGCTGCCCAACACCGAGCCGCAGCTGCGGGAGCTGTTCGAGAAGCTGGCCGCGAAATTCGGCACAGTACTGGTCGTCGTCCACCAGGTCGCCAACATCGGCGCCCTGCCGATCGCCGCCGCCCTGGCATCCGGCTGCCGGATCGCCTACCTGCCCGGACTGTCGATGCGCCGCGCCGCCGACCTCTACCCCGGCGAGGCCAGGACCGACGCCCGCGACGCATTCGTGATCGCCGACACCGCCCGCACCGTGCCGCACACCCTGCGCGCGATCGACCGCGACGACGAGGCTCTCGCCGAGCTGACCATGCTCACCGGCTACGACAACGACCTGGCCGGCGAAATCAACCGCACCACCAACCGGCCGCGCGGCCTCCTCTCCCAGATCCACCCCTCCCTCGAACGCGTCCTCCGCCCGCGGCCGGCCTACCCCTACATCCAGGTTCTCCTCCAGCGGCACGGTTCCCCGGCCAGGCTGAAGAAACTCGGCCGTGCCCGCTGCGAGGCCCTGCTCAGGGCCCACGGCTCGCGCAAGGCGGCCCACCACCTCACCGCCGAGATCTTCGACGCCCTCGCCGAACAGACTCTTGTGGTTCCAGGCACCGAAGCCAGCGCGCTGATCGTGCCCGGGCTCGCCGCCCAGCTCGCCGCCGCCCACACCCAACGACACCAGGCCGAGCAGGAGATCGCCGCCCTGCTGGAGGCCCTCCCTCTTTTCCACCTCCTGACGTCCCTGCCCGGCCTGGGCGTCAGGACCACAGCAGCCGTGATCGTCGCGATCGGCGACGGCACCACCTTCCCCACCGCCGGACACCTCGCCTCCTACGCCGGACTCGCCCCGGCTACAAAGTCCTCGGGAACCTCCACCCGAGGCGAGCACGCACCCCACCGCGGCAACCGGCTCCTCAAACGCGCCCTGTTCCAGGCCGCATTCGCCGCGATCGGCCGCAAGTCCGACCCCTCCTCCCGAACCTACTACGACCGCCAGCGCGCACGCGGCAAGACCCACACCCAGGCCATCCTCCGCCTGGCCCGCCAGCGTGTGAACGTCATCCACGCGATGATCCGCACCGGAGCCCTCTACGAACCACGCACCCCCAACGACATCGGCCTCGCCGCCTGACGACTGCTCCACCGCTCCTACCCCCCAGGCCCCATCACACCCGCACACCGGCACGGCCAGACAGCCCTGCCGGCCACCGGCACGCCCATCAGGCACCCGATCCACCGGGAACAACCCGCTTCGCGGGACGCTCCCCAAAAAACATGACCAACCCCCATGAACCAACCCTGCCGAGATTGACGAAACAGATAGGGCCCCCTTCACCGATCCGCCATCCCGCCCGTAGAACGGCCTTCACGGGCACCGGCACGCACACCTCTTCGACCGGGCCGGGCCTCCCGCGGAAGGCTTGTAGCCCTCCTCGACGGGGTCGAGCACCACCAGGAGGCAGTGCCCACTGTCCTTGACGTAGCAGTGCCACGGCGCCAACTCGGCAGGCAGCTCCCCCGGGTACGGGCGCGCGAGGAGCAGGCCGGACAGTGTGCGGCGCACGATCGTCTGCGGGGACGTGACAGTGCCGCCCGTCGCCGACGGGGTGAAGCACCGCACCGGCGGGACCTCCACCTGGAGATGCCGGCGCGCCTGCTTCCGCACCACTGGCGGGCAGCGAGGAAAACCGGGCATGAGGGTCAGTACTGCTTCAGCTGCCCCGGCCGCTCGAAGTAGAAGCCCCTCGGTCCGTGTTGTTCTACGCCCTCACCGGGCGGCCAAGACGCCGCCACGCCTTCAAGGAGCGCGCTCCCGTTGAGGACGCGCTTGCCGTCGAACCAACGGCCCGTGAAGCCGAACATATGGGTTCCCCGGCCCAGCCGCAGCAGCCCCAAGGTGACCTGCGTCGCCGAGACGGGCACGCCGCCGGAGACCAGGGGGAGGGACAGGAAGAGGTTCCTCTTCTCGCGCGCCGCGGGACCGGTCCACAGGGCGACGGTCACTCTCGGCTCGTTCAGATCCGGGATGCATCCGCGCACGTAGTACGGCTTGGCCACCGGAGTGGTCGTGTAGTGCCATAGCGCAGCCGCGAGGGCCCGCTGTGTGCGTGCCAGTACCTCCGGCGGGATGGCTGCTAGTTGACCCATGACGGGCACTTCCGAACCCCTCTGCAGTAGGCGGTGATGACCCCGATCTTCCCCTTTCTTCCGGGGGCGGTGTACTCGCCGTCGTCGGTCACTTTGGCGTAGCGCACCTTGACCACGAAGTCGACCTGACGCCCGTTGTTGATGGCCGAGCCCCAGTACTCGAGGTTGCGCTGCTGGTCGGACTTCTTGTCCGGCTTGCCGTCGAGGGCGGCGTTGATGAGCCTGCACGATGTGATGTTGTGCGGCCGGGAGAAATGGATCCAGCCCAGCTCCGAGTTGCCGATACGCGTGGGGATGCGACGACCGTCCCAGTCCTTCTGCACGCACTTTTCGCGGGTGTCCCACGACGCCTGGGAGTCTGCGGCAGATGGGACGGCAGCCAGTCCGAGAGCGGCGAGAGCCGCGATGAGGGCGATAGTTCTTCTCACTGGGCCCCTCCAGGGTGAGTTGCTGATCACACCAGGCTGCCCATCCGAATGAGTGGCCATGAGCCAAGAAACGACCAATCACCCGTTTGAGGGCGTATCTGTCGTGAATCTCGTTGCGGCCTGGGGTGCAGGGATCCTCACTGCGCGGGCAGACTGGAGCGCGAAGCCAAGGAGGGCCGCGTACAGCACGCAGCCCGACCGCCACCCCTACGGGTGAAGGTCGGGCCGAAGTTGATTACGCGTGCCTCCCGACGTGGTTCACTCGCGGCCAACTGGCCTCCGAGTGGCCCTCATCGCCGGGAAGTGGCCTCGTTCACGGGGAACCTACAGCACTGATCTGATCAGAGTTCTCCGCTCATCATGGCCTCACGGAACAGGCGCCACTCGGTGGCGGTGTAGCGCAGCGGTTCCAGGTGCGGGTTCTTCGAGTCGCGTACGGCGACACCGCCCCCGGGGAGGTCGGTGATCTCGACGCAGTTGTGTTCGGGCCCGCTGGCCTTGGCCTTGCGCCAGCGGGTGGCGGAGAGGTCGTGTTCGTACAACTCTGCCTTGGCTTGGTTCACTTCCGGTGCCCCTCTTCCAGCTGTGCGATTCGTGCGAGTGAGTCCTCCACCGACACGGCCGCGGCACGGATGCGTTCAGCCGCATCGGCGAAGGGCTGTGCCGTCGCCCTCAACATAGGTAGCTCCGCTGAGGTTCTCCAACAGCACGACATCTGGGGTAGGGCCGGGGAAGCTGACCAGGCTGAAGCCGCCGAGGATGCCGGGGTGGACGGTGGAGTCCGAGGACATGAGCTGGATGGTCACATTCGGCAGCTCGGCGGCGTCGAGGAGCTTGCGCAGCTGTTCCCGCATGGTGGCCGGCCGGATCTCGAAACGTGTCGTGAGGGCCGCCTCGTGGATGATCGCCCACAGCTCAAGGGGGTGGCCGGGGCGGGTGAGGACGGCCTGGCGGGCCTGGCGTACTTCCGCGAGGGCGGTGATCTCCTCGGTCGTGCGGGAGCTGGTCGTCCCGGCGATCGTTTCCCGCGCGTATGTGGTGGTCTGCAGCAGGCCGGGAACCACGAGGGACGTCCACTCGCAGATCCGCTGGGCGTCCTCCTCCAAGGAGATGTAGTCCGCGTAGGCGGGCGAGACGACGCCGCTGTAGGTCTGCCACCAGCCGGGCTTCTTGCGAGCGTCGCGGGCGAGGTTCTCCAACACGGTGAACACCTCGGCGTCGGCCGGTTCGTCCTCCTTGAGGCCGAACACCTTGAGCAGTTCCCTGACCTCGGCCGGCTGGATTCCTTGCCGGACATTCTCGATCTTGGACACCTTGGGGGCCTTCCACCCCATGGCGGCTGCGACGTCCTCCGACGTAATCCCCGCATCCTTGCGGAGTGAGCTGCCCCGAGTTTCGTAGAGTCCGGTGATCTTGCTTCAGGCGGACTGAGGCGCTTGCTCGTCGCCCCGCCAGAAGGTTGCCTCGTACTCGGCAGGCGGCACGTAGTCGAGAGCGGAGTGGAGGCGCTCTTCGTTGTACCAGGCGTTCCATTGGAAGATGGCCCGTTCGGCCTGGTCGACGTCTTTCCAGGGGCCCTGCATCTCGATCAGCTCGGCCTTGAAGGTGCCGTTCAGGGCCTCCGCCATCGCGTTGTCATAGCTGTCCGCGACCGAACCGACGGAGGCTGAGGCGCCGATGCCGGCGAGCCGGCCGGTAAACCGAATTGATACGTATTGCGACCCGCGGTCGCTGTGGTGAATGAGGCCGGAGTCCTTCCTGATCCTCCGTCTCCGCAGCGCCGTCTCCAGTGCGTCCAGCGGGAGTTCGGTCCGCATGCGGTTCGCGACCTGCCAGCCGACGGTCATCCGGGAGTACACGTCCAGGACGAACGCCACGTATGCCCAGCCGGACCAGGTACGGACATACGTCATGTCGGCGACCTACAGTTGGTCGGGCCGGCTCGCGGTGAAGTCACGGTCGACCAGGTCCGGCGGACGGGGCGCCGACGGTTCGGGAACCGTGGCGCGCCGCCGCCGGCCACGGATGACGCCCTTCAGGCCCAGCCCGGCCATCAGGCGCTCGACGGTGCAGCGGGCCACCTCGTGGCCCTTGCGCCGAAGCGCGCGGGTGATCCGACGGGCCCCATACGTGCCGCCCGAGGTGACGTGAGCCTCCTCGATCAGCGGCATCAGTACCTCGTCACGGAGCCGGCGAGCCGACTTCGGCCGCCTCTTGCGGGCGAAGTACGTCGACGGCGACAGGTCCAGAACCCGGCAGACTGGGGGTGCCCCCTCTGGGGGAGACCGACCCCGAGGCCCATGTCGCGCAGGTGGTCGATCACCTGCTCGGCCTCGTCCGGGGACGGCCGATCTCCTGGGCGAAAAACACCGAGGCGGCTTTGAGGATCTCGTTCGCCCGCCTCAACTCCGCTACCTCTTTGCGGAGTTGTCTGAGCCCGTCCTGCTCGGCGGTGGTCAGCCGGTCGTCACGCTCGCCGCGGCCGGCCCCGGCCTGGCGGACCCAGCCGCGCAGGGCCTCCTTGCGGATGCCCAGGTCCTTCGCAACGTGCGCGATGGGGCGGCCGGTGACGCGGACCTCACGGATCGCGCGCTCGCGGAACTCGTCGGGATATTTGCGGGGTGCTGCCATGGTGCTGGTGGGTCTCCTTCGCCAGGACCGTAACCCTGGCATCAGGAACTCCACAAAACTCAGTACAGCTCAGTTCGCTGACGACTGGTGCCTGATGGTGCACGGAACCAAGACCGACGCCGAAGCCCTACAGAAGGAAAACGCAGGGGTCTTGTCCACGATGGGCCTGCGCCTGTCGCAGGAGAAAACCTTGATCACCCATATCGACCAGGGCCTTGATTTTCTCGGCTGGCGCATCCAACGCCACCGAAAACGAGGCACGTCTATACCTATCCGTCGCGCAAGTCCGTCAAGGCCGTGACGCGCAAGGTGAAGACGCTGTGCCGACGAATGGATACGAGCCAGCCGCTCGATGCCCTGTTGCGCCAACCTCGATTCGTCAGCGGGTTTCGGTCGCTGATGGGTTCGATGGTTCGCCCGTAATGTCCTCTGCTGTTGGAGGACGGGCCGTCGCGTGACGCTGCGGGGTGCGCCGGGTTCCACGGGCCCGGGGGCTGCGGGTTCTCCTCCTTCCTGGTCCTCGTCGGGGCGTGAGTCGGCCGTCAGGTGGCGGGCGGAAGCTGCGTGAGCCTGTTCCAACTGGTGGTGAATGCTGCCGCCCAGGGCCAGGTCCGCTCGATGCGCAGGATGCGGCGGCGGGCGTGGCGGGCCAGGCGGGCCGGAAGGTGGTAGAGGCGTAGGCGCATCGTGTCCGGTTCGGCGTCTTCGAGGTCATCCTGGTCGTGCAGGGTGAGCAGCCGCAGCCAGGCGTCGAGATCGGCTGCGAGGTTCGCGGCGAGCATCCAGCCCGTGTTGATCTGCCACGATTGTGAGGGCAGGTTCGCCAGGCCCATGGCCTTGTTGGTGCGGACGCGGTCTTCGACCTCGGCGTGGTCGCGGTGCAGGGCGTCGGGGAACTGGATCTGGTGGGAGCCGGCGATGCCCCACATGTGTCGGATGTTCGTGGCGGTGATCGAGTAGCGCCAGCCGGTCTTCTGCTCGAAGTTGGTCAGCTTCTTCATGTGCCGCCGGGAGGGGCGCACGCGGCGGACGATCAGCCGCATGCCTGCCGGCCAGCCGTCGCGCGTGTTCAGCCCGGTCAACTCCGCAACCTGGTAGCCCGCTTGGAGATCGCCGTCCTGCTTCAGCGAGGTCTCCCAGGCGCCTTCAGGGAGTCTCGCGATCGCCGCCTCGTCCTCGGGCGTGATCTTCCAGCCGACTGTGTAACGGACTGTGCGCCGCTTCGTGTTCAGCGCCTCCAGGTGTTGAAGCAGGCCGTGGGTAGCGCCCGCGCCGTCGACACGGACAAGGATCTTGGACTGGGAAGAGTGCGGTATCTGATCCAGCGCGGCGGCAAGGACGCGGACGTGGTCGTCCACGGTGTTCGCCCCCGCGTTGCCCGCCCGCAGTTCCATCGCGAGGCTCTCGCCGGTGTTCGACAGCCAGCCGCCCAGCGGGTGGAAGCCGAACGTGCCCTTGAACGTGGCCGCGGCCCCTTCTTTCCTGGACGCGCTCGTGATGACCGTGGCGTCCAGGTCGACGACGATCCAGCCCGTCAGCCTCCGTCCGGCGACCGTCAGCCACGGGAAGCCGCCTGGCCGCAGGTGGAGCAGCATCCACACATGCCGACGCACCCGCCGCCGCACCTTCGCGATCTTCATCAGGGCCTTGTCGTCCATTCCAGCCAGCAGGCGGCGCATCGTCGAGTCCGAGCCCGCAAGACCGAACAGGCCCTGGTGGTGAAGCTGAAGCTGCTCGGCCTCCAGCAGGCTCCGCGCCCCGAACACCATCGCGACGGCCAGCTGGACGAGCACCCCGGCCCGCTCCCGCCACCCGGCACTCGTGCTGGAGGGAAGCACCCCAGCCAGCCCTCGCGTCAGCCCCACCCGGTCCGCCAGCCGGCGCAGCAGCACCGCCCCCGCATGCCCGACCAGCCCCTTTCCGTCGGCTGCCACGGACAGCCCACGATCCCACCCTGTACGCTCGCTCACCAGAAAGGTGTCCTGACTCCTGCACCGGATACGACCTAGACACTCGCATCCTCGCAGGTCAGCGGCACCTTTCTGCTGTCAGTGCGTCAGCTCACCCAATTCCACTGAATAACCGGGGCCAACTCCGTCTGGAAGGCCGCATCACCTTCGCGTCCACGCCCACCGGCTGGCACCGCCGCGGGTTGCGCCTGACACGGTGAACCCGCCGACGCACCCTGGCCGAGGAACACCACTGGCGCGCACAGAGGGCCGATCAGCCCGAACCGCCCTCAGGCCAGCCCCTCTCGCTCCGCCTGTGGCGTCCCGGCTCCCACCACCCCGGCCCCCTCACCCCAGCCCCCGAGAACATTGCCGTCCTCTATCGGCAGCTCCGCAAAGCCTTCGAGGACGGCAAGAACGAACCCGGCGCCGCCGACTTCTACTACGGAGAATGCGAGATGCGCCGCCACGATCACACCGGCACCCCGAAGAGTGAAGGCCGCCTGCTGTGGGCCTACTGGCTACTGTCCGGCTACGGACTGCGTGCCTCCCGCGCCTTCACCTGGCTGCTTGCCACGATGTCGCTGACCGTGCTGCTCCTCATAGGCTTCGGCCTGCCCATCCATGACCCTGACCCCGCCACAACTGGAACACTCAAGGGCAGCAAGATCAGCCTCAACACCAGCACCCCCGACCCCGCCCTGGACGGCGGATGGTCAAAGCGCATGACATGGGCCCGCGCAGAGAAGGCGGTCCGCGTTGCTGTGAACTCGGTGATCTTCCGTTCTTCCGGCCAAAACCTCACCACCCCCGGCACCTACATCGAGATGACCTCTCGCCTCCTCGAACCCACCCTCCTCGCCCTCGCTGCCCTCGCCATCCGCGGACGCATCAAACGCTGACCCATCTGACAGTTCGCGATCGACCAGCCGAACTTCGACAAGATCAATCTCAGCGGCACTTTCTGCACCTCAACTGCTCACACAGATCGAATAAGCCAGCAGGATCGGTGACAGCGTTCTTACCGGCACCCCGTGGCGCCTTCACGTACCCGCTCCGCCCGCCGCCGGGCCCGATTACGCGGCCTGTCGGCATGCGTGCCCGCAGTAGACCGCATCGCGCCTATGTCCGTGCCCGAGGGCGAAGCGGGTGCCGCACTCTGGGGCACCGCACGACGAGGTCCTCCTCCAGGCCCCGCAGGAACGCGATCCCGATATCGACGGCCTCCCGGAAGTGGGCACGCCACCGACGCTCCGCGGCCTTGCACGCCTTCGAGCAGAATCGGGCGTCGCTGCGGGCCGTCGCCCGCAGCCGCGGTCTTCTTCGCGAAGGAGAGCGATCGGTGAACGGCACGTACGCATTTCACCCGAACCACGGGCACTTCGTCGGCCGACTGACAGCATGATCGGTCGGCCGTCCGCCGGGCAGCGGCAGCACAGTGGATGCAGTCAGCCGGGGGGACAGGCGGGTCCCGCCTCGCTGAGGCAGCGTTCGAGGCGCCGCTGGAAGTCGTCGAAGGACTCGTCGGCGGGCCAGGTCTGATAGGCGGTGAAGGTGGCGGCCACTGCGAGGTTCAGCCGCAAGGTCACGGTCAGCTCGTCAAACTCGCTGTTGCGGCCTGCCGCCCAGTCGCGCAGATCAGTGAAGAACTGCTCGCCGAAGCTCTGGCCCGACTGGGCGAGGGTCGGCGACTGCGCCTTGAGTGCACGCTGGAGCGGCATACGCTCACGCAGGCTCTCGCAGAACCCCGTCAGGATCGCGGTGAGCGAGTCCCAGAGCGGCTCGTCGGCGGGTCGCCCCTTCATCAACGCCTGCCAATCGCTTCGCTCCTCGGGGTCCTGATCGAAGACGACGGCCTCCTTGCTGGCGAAGTAGTTGAAGAAGGTGGCGCGCGAGATGTTCGCCGCTGCTGCTATCTGCTCGACGGTCGTGGCCTCGTAGCCCTCCTCGTCGAAGAGCCGCAGGGCGGCCGACCGGATGGCGCGCCAGGTCGCCAGCTTCTTGCGCTCCCGCAGATTCATGGTTCCTGCCATGCGCGTCATTATACGTTTCCAATTATGGATGAGTTCATATTTGGACGCATCTAAATTTTCCGGTTACGGTGGAGCCAGCCCCCGGAGGTCAGTTCCGGAAGGCCGACCCCAAAGGAGTCTTGAGTCATGAGCAAGGTCTGGTTCATCACCGGTACGTCTCGCGGCCTCGGTCGCGCGTTCGCCGAGTCGGCGCTGGAGCGTGGCGACAAGGTCGCCGCAACCGCCAGGGACGTGGCCGCACTGGGCGATCTGGTCTCCAAGTACGGCGACGACGCGGTCCTGCCGCTGGCGCTGGACGTCACCGACAAGTCGGCCGTCACCGCCGCAGTATCCGCCGCGCACGAGAAGTTCGGCCGCCTCGACGTCGTCGTCAACAACGCCGGCTTCGGACTGTTCGGCATGGTCGAGGAGATCACTGAGCAGCAGCTGCGCGGCCAGATGGAGACGAACCTCTTTGGCGCGTTCTGGGTCAGTCAGGCGGTGCTGCCGATCCTGCGCAGGCAGGGCAGCGGCCACATCGTGCAGATATCGTCCGTCGGCGGCGTCGCCGCGTTCCCGTCGCTGGGCGCCTACCACGCCTCCAAGTGGGCGCTCGAGGGCTTCAGCGAGTCTCTCGCCCAGGAAGTCGTCGGAGCCGGGATCAAGGTCACCATCGTCGAGCCGGGCGGCTTCAGCACCGACTGGGGCGGCTCCTCCGCTGCTCAGGCCGACCCCAACCCAGCCTACGACCAGGTCCGCAAGGCCCTCGCGGCCCGTTTCGGCGATGCCCGCTACGCCGCCCCCGCCGACGCCGGCGCCGCTCTGCTGCACATCGTCGATGCCGAGAACCCGCCGCTGCGGGTGCTGTTCGGTACGGAACCCATCGAGGTCATCGAACCCCTCTACGACCAGCGCCTTCAGACCTGGGCCGACTGGCAGCACGTCTCCCGGATCGCGCAGGGCTGACCGGCCCCGCCGTGCAGCGCCCGCGCCGCGCTCGGCCACGTTGAACGAGTGGCCGGCCCTGGGTTTTCTCAAGTCACTCAAGTCAGGAGCCTCACCTCATGTCCGTACCCCAGACGCCCCACATGTTCGGGGCAAGCGCAACCGCCGCCGAGGTCATCGACGGCGTCGACCTGCACGGCCGCCGGGCCGTGGTGACCGGAGCCAGTTCCGGAATCGGGGTGGAGACGGCCCGGGCACTCGCCGCGGCGGGCGCCGATGTCACCCTGGCCGTGCGGAACACCGAGGCGGGTGCCCGCACGGTGGCGCGCCTGGAGGCGGAACTTCCGCCCGAATCAGGACAGTTGACCGTGGGGCGGCTCGACCTGGCCGACCGGTCGACAGTCGCGGCGTTCGTGGCCGCCTGGCACGGCCCGTTGCACATCCTGGTCAACAATGCCGGAGTGATGGCCCCGCCGGAACTCATCCGCACGCCTGACGGCCGGGAAACGCAGTTCGGCGTCAACCACCTGGGCCACTTCGCCCTCGCCGTCGGCCTCCACCCGGCACTCGCAGCGGCGGACGGGGCACGGACCGTCTCGGTGAGTTCGATCGGTCACCTCTTCTCACCGGTCGTCTTCGACGACCTGGACTACCGCTTCCGCCCCTACGACCCCTGGACCTCCTACGGGCAGTCGAAGACCGCCAACGTCCTGTTCGCCGTCGGTGCCGCCGAGCGATGGGCCGACGACGGCATCACCGCCAACGCGCTGATGCCGGGCAACATCGCGGACACGTCCCTGGCCCGGCACATGGACATGCAGCAGGTGGCCGACTTCATCGCCGCGGGCGAACTCGCACTGCCACCGCAGAAGACCGTGGAGCAGGGCGCCGCAACCTCGGTGCTATTGGCCGCCTCACCGACAGTGGAGGGCATCACCGGCCGTTATTTCGAGGACTGTGCGCAGTCCGAGCCGGTCGCCGAGCGAGCCGGTGCCGTCACAGGCGTCGCGCCGTACGCCCTCGACCAGGACAACGCGACACACCTGTGGACCGTATCCGAGGCATTCATCCGCTAGATGAATGAGTCCAAGGGTTCGCCTGCGGGCATGGCGCGAGGGCGCCCATTGTCGATGTGTGACGAAAGACCTGGACACCCTCGCAACGG
>NZ_JBIAXM010000063.1:0-23151 GCF_042896695.1 Streptomyces sp. NPDC001270
AGCGGCCTGGATCAACAAGCCGGCACCAGACGGCCCACTGATCCCGGCACAGCGTTAGAACGATCTACCTGCCTTGATCGCTTTGACAGGTTCCGTCGCCCGCCGCGACCAGCGCAGCAACGTCTCCCGCTCCTCATCCGTCAGGACCACTTCGACCGTCGGCCGACCCATACGCGCCATGAGCCCAGCCTACTTCTACAGCGAAATAAAGACTCGGGACACGGCATTTCTGCGCGTCCCAACTCTATGGAAACGGGTTGGACCTGCTCGCAATTCAAGAGGTTTTGGGGCATTCCTGGATTGTCACAACGATGCGATACGTCCACGTCCAGCAGACCCGGGTCGAGGACGCCTGGGTCGCCGGGACCGAGCGGGCCGCGAAGCGGCTGGAAGGGCTGATCCGATGAGGTGGAACCTGCGGCTGACGGCCGCGAACAAGGGTATCTGGAAGGCATCCGAGCTCCAACGAAGCCTGGCCGAGCACGGGTTGGTGATCTCCGCCGGGAAGATGTCCGGGCTGTGGTCTGGCCAGCCGGTTTCCCTCAAACTGGAGGACCTGGACGTCATCTGCGTCGTCCTCGGCTGCGCGATCGGTGACCTGCTGATCCCCGAGCCGGGGAAAGTCAAGCGTCCTGGTGAGGAGACCGGCCAGCAGGCTGCCGCTGTAACCAGTGCGGCCGCGGCGGTACCGCGTCGCCGTGACGGCCGGTCTCTGCCGCCGATGTGATGGCCTACGTTCTGCCGGCGGGCAAGAGCAAACCGCCAGCCAGTTGCCCGACCTGCTTCGGCTGGGGCGTGCTGCCCGGCCGCGCCTGCGGCGCATGCGAGAGTTTCCGCCGCAACGAGGAGCCTGCCGAGTGCAGGGGCTGTCGGCGAACAGTGCGGTTGAAGAAGGGGTACTGCCGTCTGTGCTGGCATCAGGCGAGCCAGGACGCCAGGGGGCAAGTCACCGTCTTGGAGCCCTACTTGGAGAAGGTGCAGCATCATCAACTGTTTTTCACCAACCTCCACCGTCCGCGTCAGCCCGGCCCTCCCAGAGGTAAGCAGGGACGGCGTCGGGGTCGCCCGCGCCACCCCGACCCGACCCCCGCCCACCGGCCGGTCTCCGGTTGGCTCCAGCCGCCGCTGTTCGAGGCCCGCCGAGATTTCACCCGGTTCAATCGCCAGGAACATGCCCGGCTCGACAACCCGTGGCTGGCCTGGGCCCGGCACACCGCACATCGTCTCGGCGAAGCGCATGGCTGGCCTCGCGGTGTCAGCCTCGACGTCGGCCGGGCCCTGGTCATCGTGCTGTCCGGCCATGTCAGCGGCGACGTCGTGCGGCACTCCGAGATCTTTCCGGCCCTGCGATCCCGCGGGCTCAGCGTCCAACGCACAGTGGAAGTACTCGCCGACATCGGCGTCTTCCAAGACGACCGAACACCGTCGTTCGAGCAGTGGCTGGAGCGCAAGCTCGAAGGCATCGCCCCCGGAATCCGCCGCGACGTGGAGCACTGGGCCCGCCTTCTGCACGACGGTGGCCCCAGGTCCCAGCCCCGCGACGAGGCCACGGTCTGGGGCTACCTCAACCGGATCCGTCCCGTCCTGCTGGAGTGGTCCACCCGCTATGACCACCTGCGTGAGGTGACCCGCGACGACATTCTCACCCAGCTCGACGCTCTCCACGGCAGCCCGCGGCGGCACACGCTCATCGTGCTGCGGTCGCTATTCGGCCGGGCGAAGAAGAGCGGCACCATCTTCAAGAATCCGACCAGCCGCATCCGCGTCGGCCAGCACGAATACGGCATCCTCCAGCCGCTGGAGCCCGAGCACGTCAATGCTTCCATTGACGCGGTCGCCAAGCCGGCCGACCGTCTGATCCTCGTGCTCGCCGCAGTACATGCCGCACGATTCGGTGCGATCCGGCGCCTCCAGCTGGGCGACCTCGACATCGGCAACCGCAAACTCGTGATCGACGGCCGTGCCCGGCCCCTGGATGAACTGACACTGCATGTCGCCCGCGAGTGGCTGGACTACCGGCGCCGCCGCTGGCCAGACACAGCCAACCCGCACCTGCTGATCAACAAGTTCACCGCCTTGGGCACCGCCCCGGTCAGCGGTGTGTCCCTGACCGCACCGCTTCGCGGCCAGGCCGTCACCCTGGAACAATTCCGTGTTGACCGACAGCTTGAGGAAGCACTCGCTCATGGCCCCGACCCGCTCCACCTCGCCGAGGTCTTCGGTCTGGACGAGAAGACCGCGATCCGCTACGCAAACTCCGCACGGGCGCTGCTGGACCAGGCCGCTGAACAGCCACTTCAGTGAAGTCCGCTTGACCGGTCCACGCCTTTGCCGAGGGTGAGCACGCCGGGAGAGTCAGCATCCGGGGCCGATCGGAGGAGACGATGTCAGGGCGAGGGCAGCGCTCCGCAGCTGGGCCGCCCACGTCTGCTGGTCAAACCCCAACGTGTACTCAATGCAGCAATCGCATTGCGGGATCAGCGCCACGAACGATTGCTCCGCCGCGGTCTCGACCTCCGTCTCCCACCAGTCGTCCGTCGCCAGGTCAGCGGGAGTTATCTCTCCATCGACGAGTCTCGCCGCCATCCGGCGCAGAGCGTGGCGCCGTGCAAGGCCCCGATCCGGCAACCCGATCCCGGACTCGGCAAGTGCTTGCTCGAACGCGTCGCGAATATCGCGGGCATCCGCGTTGCGAGGCCAACCGGCGAGCTCGCACAGCGTCGGGGTGTCCAGCCCGGCCACGAGCGCCTCAGCAGCGATCATCGGCAGATCCTCCGGGCGTATCTCATCCGCCTGATAACGGCACGCCACCTCACCCAGAGACGTGAGGCCACTCTGCATAGAGGTTTCCGGTTCCGGTGTCGTTCCTTCTGCTCTCATGACTCCTACGGTGTCAGCACCGTTCCCAGGGAAGGCACCCAGGGGCGGGCCCACTCGGCACCCACCCCGCATGTTCGTCTGAACCCGAAGGCCGAACCCACGAGAACACGACAATCCATCCTCGGGTTCCCGCGAAAAGCCCTTCAGTTTCCTTGAACTCGCGGGCCTCTTGGGGTGTGACCGAGATACGCGTCAAAGGGGCAACGAGATGATCAAGGCGATGTGGTGATGACGGGCGACGGGGCATGGAGCGGCGCATCCGGCCCCGGGGATGCGCCGGTGTGTGATCCCGTGACACTCCGCCGAGCCATGGCCTGCGACGCCTCCGTGGAACACCATGGGCTGCATCGCCCGCAAGTGAAGGAGGGGAACTCCTGTGCCCCGTTGTAAGTCATGCCCCGACCCGAACAAGGGCAAGTGCCGCACGTGCAAAGGCAGGGGCAAGGTCGATGGCTTCGCCCGCGAGAAAAACTGTGGCACCTGCGGTGGCGACGGCAACTGTTCCAGCTGCGATGGAACGGGATACGTCTCCGTTTTCCGCTGAGCCCAACTTCAGGAGCTCGTGCCAGCAGCGCGGGCCCCTTTGCTCTGCCCGGTGGCATCCCCGTGCCACCGGGACGGCTTTCGCATGCCTGAGCTCATTCGGGGCCACCGGCCGGGTCGTCCTCGGCGAGGATGCGGTACACGGTGGCGACCGAAGGACGCTTGCCCTGGTCGGCGAGCTCTGGCATGTCGCAGAAGCTACCGCGAGGGGCTTTGTGCGAAAGCCGTTTTGCGAGAGGTTGTGAGAACGACGGTCAGGGGCAAACCGGACATGGTCCGGCGAGGTCCCCCGTCTCTCAGAACTACTCATTTCTGCGAACGCGGAGCGTGACGACCTCGCCAAGGATCAGCCGATTCCGGCTCGGGCAACGTGAGGATGCGTGCCGGAACCCGGCACGCACCCTCGTGTCTGGCTCGGCCGGGTCAGCAGTGGAACGGGCGTCTCCGCACGGGCGGGATCAGCAGGCGGCCGTCGTGTCGATCCGGATGCCTGTGACGGTGGAAGCCGACGAGAACTGGATGGTCCCGTTGGGCGGGATGCACTTGTAGTACGTGCTGCCGCCGTACGTGAAGCGGAGCATCGCGCGGTCGTCGTTGCGGCTGTTGTACACCCAGTCGGCCCCGTAGGCCCGGGAGCTGAGGTCCTGGTAGTAGGTCGTGACGTCCTGGTAGGCGGCGTCGGGCATGCCGATGGTCCAGTCGGGCTGGGTCTGGTAGAAGCAGACCCTCGGCCAGTCACACCCGTTGTAGCTGGTGGCCGAGGCGCTGGGTGCCACGGCGAGCGCGGTGCCAGCGAATACGGCGACGGACGTGGCCACAGCGGCGATTCGTTTGATAGCTGCCATGACCGAAGATTCTGCTGCGGGAAGATCCTTCTCACACAGGTCATATCCGGCCGATTCGTGCAACATCCGCGGTGCCCCCATCGCTGACCGCGCCTGCGGGACGCCCACCCCTCCGCCCTCCACGTTCGAGTTCCAACGCCGTGCGCCAACTGCTGTTCCGTCCGTTGTTCCCCGCGGGCTGAATTCCCCCTGCTGAGTGATTGTCGGAGTCTGCGCAAGATCGAGATGATCAGGGCAACTCGCACAGTGAAGGAGCGTTGCCGTGCCCGCCGTGCCCGTCGTAAAGCTTTGCCGGACCGCCTTGGCGTCCGTAGCCGCCTTCGTCCTCATTCCTTTATCCTCCACAGACAGCGCCGCCGCCACCTGCTCGCCCGACCACTTCTGCCTGTGGGAGGGCGAATCCCCCCAGGGGGCCATGGGGTCCTTCGTAACCGGCACCGACGATACGGGGCGGGTCGGCCTTCCCGACGGTGGCGCCACTGCCCGGAACCGGACCACGCAGGACTGGTGCCTGTGGTCTGAGACCGACTACGGGGGGCGAAAGACGGTAGTCAAGCCCGGGGAATGGCTCCAGCTTCCCTTCCGTGCGCACTCCCTGTTGCCTGAGAACACGTGGCGGTGCGTCACCTGATCCTCGCCTCGGCCTTTGCTCCATCCGGCGATCGCCCGCCGTCCAGCCGCGTCGGGCGTGGGGCAGCCGTGCGACACGGCTGATCGAGTTCGGTGTCAGGGAGCCGTCCGGCTGTGCCGGCCGATCCAGTCCTGCAAGGCGTGGTGACGGAACTGAATCGCGATGCCGGAGAGCCGGAACAGGCCAGCCTCGTAGGCCCAGTCGAGGAATGGTGAGTCCAGGCTGAGTCGCAGGTTCTGCCAATACCGATGGCCACCCCCAGCCAGAGCCCGAGCACTGCTCCGTCACCGAAGGCGGTCCAGGATAGCCACGGGTAGGCCGCCAGGTTCGCAGCGCCGAATCCGACGCTGAATGCAAGCGCGTAGAAGGTCAGAACGACAGCTTGGAAGGCCAATGCCTGCCCCATCAGCCGGCTCGGCCGACTAACGGCCGAGGGCCGACGGGCCAAGACGACCTCTGTGGCGAGGACCAGCCCGACGGAGACGAAGGAGAGTCCGTACGCCTGGCCGACCCTAGGCCCGTACCCCTGGCTGAACCAGAGGCCGAACGTGTAGCCACCCGCCAAACCGGCCACAGGCCATACCAACGCGAACAGCATCCGGCGCCTGCCGGAGGGAGTGCGCAGCAGGGAGGCGTCCAGTCCGCGCAAGCGGTCGACCCCGCGCCCCGCCCGGGCGGTCACCCAAACAACCAGGAGTGCCCCGGCCAACAAGAGCGCGCGTCCGGGAGTGTAAGGCGGTATCCAGTAGGAGGTCGTGGTGTGGTAGTGGCTGAGCACAAGCAGCAGGAACAGCGTGGTCAGCCCGCCCTGAAGAGCCATTGTCTGTCACCAGCCGCAAACGGCGGTGATCAGTCCTCGGACCTGGTGGGTTGGGGCAGTTCCGGCGTGCTCGTCGCCTCAGTGAGGACGTGGCTCGCCTCTCGCCGTTCGTCAGGCACCACATCAATATGCTCGGCCGGTACTCTTTCCAGCTCCCTGAGCTGCCCGGCGGCCTGCGCCCGCTACGCGACAAGGACTCCCCCGACGACGAATAACACCAAGGAGTAGAGGTCTCGAAGGTCTTCGACTGGCACACGAGGTCCTCGATAATCTTCCTCTCCACACCGGGACTTGGGCCACGTGCTAGGGGGATACGTATGCCGAACTCTTCAGGCACCACCGGCGGGAATGCGAGCGGAAGCCCTGCGGCCAATGGAGCGGGTGACCAGTTACCCCCTGCTGCCGCACCAGGCCCGCAGGGCGCATCGGGGGGACCCACACCGGCTCCACAGTCCCCTGCGAATCCCCCCACCACGCCGCCGCCGGGGGCAGCACCAACACCAGCTGGTTCGTCGACCACTTCTTCGGCCTCGGCAGCGGCGCCGGCTGAGCCTTCGACGACCGGCACGCCGTCTGCACCTGACAGCGATCTGGAATCGAGATGGAGGCACAAGCCCAACCTCATCGGCCTGCTGACCCTGGTCGCCACCGTCGTAGGCATCGTTCTCGCGATCTATTACGGCAACGACTCTTCCGAGTCAGGGCAGTCGCAGGCGAAGAGCGGGGATGTGCAAGCAAGCACGGGAGTGTCAGAAGCAGCACGCCAGCCCAATCTCAAGGTCGCGAGGATCGCCGCTTACATCAAGGAGGGCATCGACGGCAAGGAGCAGACCGATGCGGGACAAGAGGCCCTCACGGATCTGCGGGGCCCGCATCTGGACATCACGTTTGAGAACCGAGCCCCTGGTCCGTCTCTGATCACCAAAGCTACGTTGCGTGTTCGTGAGGCCGGAGTCCTGCCGGGATGCCACCAGATCGGAGGCGAACTGGCGATCTCCGTGAATTACGACTTCCCCCTGCCCGACAAGCTGCCGAAGACGCCTTATGAGCAGTCGAAGGACATCAGCTTCACGGTCGAGGACAACAAGCTCGATCGCCTGACCCTCACCATGGGGCCAGAGAACCACGGATGGGAGAACCCGTGGTACGGAGTGGTAGATATCGTCTTTGAGCACGACGGGACCAAGACCACTGTCAGCCCCGTCGCTGTGGTCGACACAGGAGGCGATGCTGAGTTCTACCCCGATGGCGACACCTGGGTCATCAAGAACATCAGCATCCCCACCTGCTTGGACGAGAACGCCGCGCTGGTGGACCGCCTCATGAGCATCCCTGATGTCACCGTCTCGAAGGAATTGAAGACGTTGCGAGACAAGCTCACCTCGATGGGCCACTGATTCCCCTGATGGAGCTTTGGCAGGCCGCCGACGGGCACACTTCAGCGCCTGCTGCCGCCGGGAGCGAGCAGGCTGGTGACCTCGGCGATCGCCTCAGCCGAGGGGTGGAAGTAGCGCCGTAGGTTCTCCGGCTTCTTGTGCCGGGACTTGGCCATGAGCATCGGCAAGCTGGCCCCGGCCTCGCCAAGATGGGTAAGGCCGGAGTGCCGGTACTCGTGCAGGTCCCAGCCCGTACCCTGTACCCCGCCGATGGCCGTGTGGGTGTCGAGCAGGGCGCGGGCCTGCCCGTACGACAGCCGTACGAGACCCGTGTCCGGGCAGACGTCGCGCGGGCTGACGACCTTCCCTGGCCCGGGTCGGCGGTGGGTGACGAACACCGGGCCGCGCGTACGGCCCTTGATCAGCCGGGGCAACAGGCGCGCGGTTCCAGCGTCCCAGTACACGGTCTCCAGCATGAACTCCTCGCGCGGGGCGCCCCGGCGCCGCGTTCGCGGCTGGGCGCCCTTTGCCTTCACCGGGGCCCGGCGCCCGGCCAGGTCCAGCTCCTCGATGTTGACGCCGAGGATCTCCTCCGACCGAGCGACCGTCTCGTACAGCATCCGCCACAGCGTCTTCTCCCGCAGATGGACGTCGCGGCGGCCGATCAATCGGTCGATGGCCATCTTCGAGCGGGCCGGGGTCTGCAAGTCCGGCGCGGGCATCCGCTTCACCCAGGCCGGCACCGCCGGGCGGTCGTACCCGCGCTCGGCACACCAGCCCAGCCAGGACAGCACAGCCGCCCGGCGGGCGTTCCAGGTGTTAACCGCTGCTTCGCCCCACAACTGTTCCAGGGCGCCGCCGATCTCGTCGTCCGGGACGGTCGCGAGCGGACGGACCTCGCCGAGCCGCTCGGCAGTCTTGCTGACCCCGATGCCGTACGACCGGAGGGTGTTGGGGTATCGCCGAGGTGAGCCCAGAAGCCGCCAGTTGTTGATCTTCGAACCCGGATGGCTCGTTACGGGATGTCCGGCCTCGGGACTGGTGGGCTCGCATGTAGAGGTGTCGCGAATTCGGCGTGCGGTTTCGGCGGCTGATTACCGACTGTCACCGGCAACGGTGGTCCATCGCGGGTCGATGCGGCCCAGCCATGTGTCTTGATCGTCGGCCAGTGGTTGCTTCAGGGGAAGCGGGAGGAACCGGCAGACGAAAGTGAGGCCGGCGTCGTCTCCGTCGCCGTGGACGTGGTGCTCCCACGCATCGAGGGTGTCCGCGGGTGCCTGGAGGTAGAAGAAGCCGGTTCGTCGTGGCTGGCCCGTGTCGGGGTGGGGCTTGTCCTCCACGGTAATCTGCCGGACCACTGTGGCTGTCAGCAGACCGGTCTCCTCTGCGACCTCTCGAAGAACCGCGTCTTCCAGCCCTTCGCCCGGCTTGACTCCTCCTGCAGGGACCTGGGTGCCGGCCTCCGGCATACCGACATGGTCGAACACCAACAGCTCAGGAACGGCGCGACGCCGGATCACGTATGCGGCGACGCGGACTCTGGGTCGGGTCATCCCGACATTGTCCGTCATCGGCGCCTTTCATGATCGCCGGGGGCGTATCGGCTCCAGGTTCCGCCGGCCTCGGTGACCAGGCGGGTAGTGGTCTTGTCGTGATAGCCGAGTGCCTTCGCGATGACCCCGAGCTGGTCTCACTTCAAGCGGCTTCTCACGCAGCTGGACTGGGTCGATGCCCTGGGCGACACCGTGGTGTGGATGGACGGCGTCGCTTCACGGAAGATCACTGACTTCGCGGGCGAGGCGGACTCGCTGGACGCCTCCGAACTCAAGGCGTACGCGCCGGTGAAGCGGGTCGCGCTGGTGCCGTGCCTGGTGCACAAGGCGAGGATGCGGGTCCGCGACGATCTGGCGACCATGCTCTGCAAGCGCATAGGGACGAAGGCCAAGAGGGCGAAGGAGGAGCTGGAGGCGATCCGGCTCGCCGAACGGGAGATCACCGAGGCGCTGATCGGCAACTACCGCAGCGTGCTCAAGGACATCGACGAGGATGGTCCGGCGCACGTCGCGCTGGCGAAGGCCACCGAGATGACCGCCGAGGCCGTGGCCGCCCTTGAGGGGCTGGACGAGCGGGCGCCCATCGAGGAGATCGCCCAGCGCCTGGACGGCGAGGTCTCCCCGGCCGTCCTCGCCCTGCTGGTGCAGTCCGGCGGGCTCGGCGCGGTCACGAAGACCGTGGAGGGCTTCGGCGGTTTCGCCAAGCAGTACGAGCAGATCGAGAAGGTCTCCGCCCATCACGGCAACTTCTGGGAGGTGCTGCTGTACGGGCGGATCGGCCGCGACCGGGCGCTGATGTTCGACCTGGCGGAGAAGCTGGAGTTCACCGTCACCTCGGAGGACGGGCGGGTGCTGGACGCGCTCGCACACGCGCAGCGCAACGAGGCCGCCCGCGGCGAGTACATCAGCGCGCTCGGCGAGGACGGGGAGCCGGTCGACATCTCGTTCGCCACGCAGAACTGGCAGAAGGCCGTGGTCGACAGGAGCAGGCCGGGGCAGTTCGTCCGCCGGCACTTCGAGGCGATGGTCTTCACCTACCTCGCCGAGGAACTGCGCACGGGCGACGTCGCGGTGGTCGGCTCGGAGGAGTACGCCGACTGGTCCGAGCAGCTGCTGGCCTGGGAGGTCGTCCAGGAGACGCTGGGGTCCTACCTGGTGGAGGTCGGCCTCGCCGACCCGGGCGGGAGCGCCGAGTTCGACGCGAAGTTCTTCCGCCGGCAGCTGGAGGACAAGCTGCGGAACGCTGCCGCTGCGGCGGACGCCGGGTACCCGGAGAACGATGGGCTGGTCATCGATCCGGAGACGGGTATCCCGTCGCTGAAGGCGTTTAGGGCGGACGGTCAGCGGCCCTCGGTGAAGCGGCTGGAGCAGGAGATGAAGGTGAGGATGCCGGAGCGTTCCCTGATGGGGATCGTGGCCCGTACCGCGTACTGGGTGGAGTGGTGGCGCCGTTTCGGCCCCCCGTCGGGCAACGAGCCCAAGCTCACCGACCCCTTGGGCCGCTACGTGATCGTCACGTTCGTCAAGGGCACCAGCATGGGCCCGTACGAGGCCGCCCGGCACATCCCCGGCGTGAGCGGGCACGAGCTGTCGTACGTCGCCAACAAGCACTTCTCCATCGTGCTGCTCAACGAAGCCGTCGCGGACCTGGTCAACGCGCACGCCCGCCTGGACATCTCGCAGGCGTGGGGCGACGGGACCGCCGTGGCGGCGGACGGCACCCACATGGACACCTACCTCGACAACCTGCTCTCTGAGACAAGCGTCCGGTACGGCAAGCCCGGCGGCATCGCCTACCACCACGTCTCGGACACCTACATCGCGCTGTTCACGCACTTCATCCCGTGCGGGGTGTGGGAGGCCGTCTACATCATCGAGGGCCTGCTCAAGAACACCAGCGAGGTGCAGCCGACCACCGTGCACGCGGATACCCAAGGCCAGAGCTTCCCTGTCTTTGCGCTCGCCCACCTCCTGGGCTTCGACCTGATGCCCAGGATCAGGAACTGGAAGGAACTGACCTTCTACCGGCCCTCCAAGCAGAGCGAGTACGTGCACATCGACGCTCTGTTCGGCGAGCCGGGCAAGCAGGTCATCGACTTCGACTTGATCGAGTCCCAGGTCCGCCACCTGATGCGCGTGGCCGTCTCCGTACGCGAGGGCACCATCTCCTCCTCCACGCTGCTCAAGCGCCTGCGGTCAGGGTCGCGGAAGAACGCCACCTACGCCGCCTTCCGCGAGGTCGGAGAGGTCGGACGTGTGATCCGCACCGTCCAGCTCCGCGCTGCCTCTCGGACGCGCCGCTGCGCCGGCGGGTGACCGCGGCGACCAACAAGGTCGAGTCGTTCAACCGGTTCTCCCAGTGGATCGGCTTCGGCAACCGCGGCGTCATCGCCGACAACGACCCCATCGAGCAGGAGAAGGCGATGAAGTTCAACGCCCTGCTCACGAACGCGGTGATCTTCCACAACGCCCTGGACATCGCGGAGATCGTCCGCCAGCTGCTGGAGGAGGGATGGGAGATCGACCCGGAAGACCTGGCGCACATCTCGCCGTACCTGACCGAGCACATCAACCGGTTCGGTGAGTACAGCACGCACGGGCTCGGCATCCAGCCGGAGGCGTACGATCCGAAGCTGGATGTCGACTTCACACAGCTGCGTGAGCAGGACCGACCTGACCGCCGCTGGCCTCGGCCAGGCGGCCTGACCGCCCGTGCCGGAGGGCTTCCATACAGGTGCACGGTTTCCTCGACACCTTGGTCCCCCAGGCCCGCGCATGGGCCACCGTCCTGGCCTCGCCCGAGTGGTGGCACCTTGAGGCTGAAGACCTCCCCGCGCATCTCTCCGGCGTCGAACTCGCGCACTGGACTAACCGTCAACTCCGCAAGAGCGGTCTGTACACGGCCTGTTGGTTCCGCGAGAGCGAGCCCGACACCGTTTCCTGATGGCGCCTCGTTGGGGTGACCGGCGGACTCTGTGCCCATATGAATATCTGAGCAGAATAGGGGTTGTGTAGAAAGTGCGATCAGTGTCGCCTATGCTGGCGCTGCTGAGCCAGTTCTAGCAGGATGTCGCTGACACTGAAGTGGTTATCCAGTTCTTCGCGTATTCCCATCAGCGCCTCCTTGGCGGCTTGAAGCTCACGACTCGGATTCGTCTCGCGAAGGTATGCGTCGATCAGGTTAGAGAGTTCGGGGCCGTCGCGAAGTGAATCGAGCCGCGGAAGTTCTTCCCATTGAATTGTTGGCGGTATAAGAAGGCTGAATTGCCGCTGCCTGATATTTCCGATTCCATGTACGGGCCGGGGCTGCTCATCTTCGATTCGCTCTGCCCTTTGAGGGAGCACGCCCGTGTTGAGGATTTCCACAAGATCCATTAATGCCGTAATCCTCTGCCACTTCCCCGCCGTGATATGGCGCTTCAGTTCTCCAAATGCTTCAGGAGCGAGAGCCGTGAGGCACCTGCCATACTCAAAGATATTGTCGTTCAGTTGAGATATTGCCGCCGCTTGCCCGTGTAGCAACTCGTCGAACTCACGGCTCCTGATTCCGCCCGAATATCCTGCACGCGCTTTCTGGAGAATCTCAACGATTCGGTCACCTCTCCAGAGAATTTCATAGGAGTCTAGATAGATTGCGAAAATGCGTGCGCCAAGTGCGCGCTGCTTTGACTCTCGGCGCGACGCCATTGCGTTGGGGGTTAGGTTGATAATGGCGTCGAGGATGCTCTTGATCAGCTCGTACATTCGACTTCTCCGTCACTGAAATCTGCTGCCGTTCACTCTCAGCGCCCTTCGGACGTGCGCTATCTCCTCTCCAGGATCAGGGCAACACTACTGCTCGGCCCGACACTTGGGGCGGTAACTGGGGCATGAGACCCATATGGGATCTTGACCAGCCGCTATCGGGGGCCCGCCGCAGTAAATGCCGGATTTACTGCGGTAGAGCCTCTACCGTGATCGTCGAGACCTGCGGCGGGGCATTCCGGCCACCGGGGTGAGGCGTACGCATTTACTGCGGCAGTGCCGGGAGGCCCTGTTCTCGTATAGCTGCGGCCAGGTGGCGCGTAGCTCTGAGTAACCTTCCGACAACAGTTGTGATCTTCTGATCTTCGCTCCGGTTCCGCCTTGCCACGCTGGAATGATCCAACTGGTTGCGCGAGGGAGCACGGGTGCGGCAGGACTGGGAGCCGGAAGACCTGATCGAGGTCTGGACGCTGCTCGAAGACGACATGAAGAAGGTCCGGAACAAATCCGGGGCGACCCGGTTGGGCTTCGACCTGTTGCTCAAGTTTTTCGAGGTGGAGGCCCGGTTCCCAGAGTCCGCCAAGGAGCTGCCTGCGGCGGCGGTGGAGTACGTGGCCCAACAGGTGAAGGTCCCCGCCGCAGCGTGGGCGGACTACGACTGGCAGGGCGACCGGATCAAGCGGCACCGCAAGGAGATCCGGGAGGCGTACGGGTTCCGGGCGAACACCGAGGAGGACCAGGAGCGGCTGGCCGAGTGGCTGGCCGCCGAGCTGTGTCCAGTGGAGCTGTCGCGGGATCGGCTGGCGGCGGCGGTGGTCGCCCGGTGCCGTAACGATCACATCGAGCCGCCGGCCCCGGGGCAGGTCGGGCGGCTGGTGGGCAAGGCGGTCAAAGACTTCGAGGCCCAGTTCTGCCGCAGCAGGTTGGAACGGATCTCGCACGCGACGCGCTCGCGCCTGGAGGACCTGGTCGCCGGCAGCGAGAACGAGACGGGCGAGGGAGCGGACGGTGAGGGCGCGGGGTCGGGTGGCGGGCGGTCGCACTTCGCCGAGCTGAAGGCCGACCCGGGGGCGCCGGGGCTGGAGAGCCTGCTGGCGGAGGTAAACAAGCTGAAGCGGGTGCGGCGGCTGGAGTTACCTGCGGACTTGTTCGCGGACGTGTCGGAGAAACTGGTGGACGCGTGGCGGGCGCGGGCGTCGAAGGAGTACCCGGCGAACCTGGAGCGGATGAAGCCGCCGCGGCGCCTGACGCTGCTGGCCGCGCTGTGTCATGTGCGGCAGACGGAGATCACCGACTCGCTGGTGGACCTGTTCATCCAGTTGGTACTGAAGATCAACACCCGGGCGGAGCGGAAGGTCGACAAGGAGCTGAACGCCGAGCTGAAGAAGGTCCGGGGTAAGGAGGGGATGCTGCTGAGGGTCGCGGAGGCGGCGTTGTTCGAGCCGTCTGGCTCGGTGCGGCGGGTGATCTATCCGGTGGTCGGCGGGGAGAAGACGTTGAAGGCGCTGGCGGCGGAGGCCGCGGCGAACGAGGCCCATTACAAGGCCCGGGTGCGTACGGTGCTGCGGTCGTCGTACTCGGCGCACTGGCGCCGGATGCTGTCGCCGTTGCTGGGCGCGCTGGAGCTGAAGTGCAACAACACCGCCTACCGCCCGGTGATGGACGCGATCGACCTGCTCCAGCGCTACCTGGACCAGCCGCTGAAGGAGGGCGCGTTCTTCGATCCGGCGGAGAGTGTGCCGCTTGCCGGGGCGGTGCCCGAGCACTGGCGGGCGGCGGTGGTGGACGACAAGGGGCGTGTCGAGCGCATCCCGTATGAGCTGTGCGTGCTGGTGGCGCTGCGGGACGCGTTGCGGCGCCGGGAGATCTGGGTGGTGGGGGCGAACCGGTGGCGTAACCCGGAGGACGACCTGCCTGCGGACTTCGAGGACAACCGGGATGTGCACTACGCCGCGCTGGGCCAGCCGCAGGACGCCGGGGAGTTCATCGCCTCCTTGCAAGGCAAGCTCCGTACCTCGCTGGACCGCTTCGAGCAGGCCCTCGCGGAGGGCACGACGGGCGGGGTGGCGATCGTCAAGAAGCACGGCGAGCCGTGGATCAGGGTCTCTCCGCGCGGCAAGCAGGAGGAGCCGGAGAGCCTGGTGGCGGTCAAGGGCGAGATCGAGCGGCGCTGGGGGACCATCGACCTGCTGGACATCCTGAAGTACGCCGAGTTCGACACGGACTTCATAGCCGAGTTCACCTCGGTGGCCACCAGAGAGATGCTGTCGAAGGATGTGCTGCGCCGCCGCCTGCTGCTGATCCTGTTCGGGCTGGGCACGAACATGGGGATCAAGCGGGTCGCGGTCACCGGCAAGCATGGCGAGAGCGAGGCGACGCTGCGCCGGGTGCGGCACCTGTTCGTCAATCGCGCCAACAAGCGCGCGGCCTTGCGGAAGCTGGTGAACGCCACCTTCGCGGTCCGGGACGAGATGTGGTGGGGCACCGGTACGGCGTGCGCCTCCGACAGCCGCAAGTTCGGCGCCTGGTCCTCCAACCTGATGACCGAGTGGCACCAGCGTTACCGGGGCCCCGGCGTGATGATTTATTGGCATGTGGAGCGGAAATCGGTCTGCATCTACAGCCAGCTCAAGTCGTGTTCGGCCTCCGAGGTCGCCTCGATGATCGAGGGCGTGCTGCGGCACTGCACCGACATGGTCGTCGACCGGCAGTACACCGATACCCACGGTGCGTCCATCGTCGGGTTCGCCTTCGCGCACATGCTCGACTTCAAGCTGATGCCGAGGCTGAAGAACATCGGCTCCGCGAAGCTGTACCGGCCGGCCGCCGGTCAGGACGACCAGTGGCCGAACCTGGGCCCGGTGCTCTCCACCAAGACGATCGACTGGGACCTGATCGCCCAGCAGTATGACCAGATCGTGAAGTACACCACCGCCCTGCGCCTGGGCACCGCCGAGGCTGAGCAGGTCCTGCGCCGGTTCACCCGAGGCGGCCCCAAGCACCCGACGTACCGGGCGATCGAAGAACTTGGGCGGGCGGTGCGGACCTCGTTTGTCTGCGACTACCTCGCCGACGTCGAGATGCGCCAGGAGATCCACGAGGGGTTGCAGGTGGTGGAGAACTGGAACTCCGCGAACAAGGACCTCTTCTACGGCAAGGACGGCGACCTGGCCGGTGCGGACAAGGAGTCCCAGGAGGTCAGCATGCTCGCACTGCACCTGCTCCAGTCCGGGCTGGTGCACGTCAACACGCTGCTGATGCAGGAAGTCCTGGCAGATCCGAAGTGGGCGGACAGGCTCACCGACGCGGACCGACGGGCGCTGTCGCCGCTGTTCTGGACCCACGTGAACCCGTACGGCAGGTTCGAGCTGGACATGAACAGCCGTCTCGATCTTGACCTGTCCGTCCGGGCGACGGTGCCCGGCCCGCGCACCCCGCGGGATGAGACTGCCGCAGCCCCGGCGTGACACCCGGGCTCCGGGCCCAGCCACAGCACGGGGGAAGACGAGTTGTCCGGAACGCTGAAGCGTTCCGGACAACGTGCGTGAGCGGCAGGGCTACTGGGGAGAGCCACAGGTCCCAACCGCCCCCGTGCGGACCAGGGCGGGGTGCAGGCGGCGGGGCAGGGCGCCTTGCCTCTTCCCACTGCCTCAGCCATTCGCGGAGCACGGTCAGGGACGGGGAGTCGGGGGCGTCCGCGAGGATCGTGCCGTTCTACTCGACGGCGGCGACCGATGATCAGGCTGATCAGCGGTCTGATCCGAGGTCCTTGCCGTACCAGATCTCCATATACGGACCCGTGCAGTACGCCGGGATCTCGGCGTAGCCGTGGCGGACATACAGTGCGCGCGCCTCGATCAGGTCCAGGCGCGTGTTGAGGACCATCTGACAGGCGCCAAGTGAGCGGGCCTCCTCCTCCAGCAGCTCCAGCAAGAGGCTCGCGCCGTTCTTTCCACGGAAGGCTGGGCGTACATAGACACGGGTGAGCTCAGCCCGCTCGGCGTCCAGCATCAGTATCCCGCCGCAGGATGCGGCCTCTTCGCCGTAGTGCCCGACGACGAACTGGCCGGTGGGCGGGGTGAGCAGTTCGACGCCGTCCCCGGCCAAGCCCCGGTCGATCTCCTCGGACGTTGCTGGCCGCTTCCAGTAGCGGCTCGCAACCTCGTCGTAGTAGTCACGGCGCAGACTGCTCGCTCTGACCGAGTCGAAGGCTTCACGGGCCAAGGTCCAAGACGTCATGACCCCATCTATAACGGGGACGCAAGCATCACGGCCAACGCATTTCAGGAGGAGCCGGATACCCCGCCTCACCCCGCTCAGCGCGGACGAGTACCCAGCAGCCCGCCGGATGACTCTCAGAAACGACCCTTTGCCAGAGCAAGATCAAATGGAGCGGGGTGAAGATCGGCGAGAAGCGGATCCGCTCTCAGAACCCGTTCGCGCTCAAAAGTTAAAGAAGTGGGGTTCTGCGACTTACGTTGTGCGAAAATCCGGGCTCATGACGGACCCTCAAGAACCTTCCGGCGATCCCGAGTCCGAGGCCGATCTCGTCGAGCGCCATCCGTGCCCGAAGTGCAAGGCCGCCCCCGGCTCGCCGTGCCGCTCGCGCAGCGGAGCAGTCACGAGCGCGTACCACACCGGCCGCTTCACCAAGGTGCCGAAGCTGGCGAAGGAGCTGCGGATGCCGACCCCGGCCAACCGGAGTCCGGGGCAGCCGTGGCGGCCAGGCAAGCCGGTGCCCGCGGCCATCGACTCCAGTCTGCCGAGCGCGGACATCCGCATCGGCTACGCCCGTTGCTCGCACCTCAGCCAGGAACTCGACTCGCAGCTGGACGCGCTCGCCAAACACGGCATCGGCAGGGACAAAATCTTCAGCGAGAAGATCAGCACCCGGATCAAGGTCCGCCCTCAGTTCGAGGAGGCGCTGAAGACCGCCCGGAAGATCAAGGCGCACGCCCCGCACTGCCGGGTCATTCTCACGGTGTTCGAGATGAAGAGGCTGGGGCGCGACGCGGCAGAGCTCACCGCCCTCGCGGACCATCTGACTGAGCACGGCCTGGTTCTGGAGATGCTTGCCGGGCCGCTGCCCGGAATCTACGACCCCACCGGCCCCGGCAAGCTGCTGTTCGGCTTCTTCGCCGCGATGGCGGAGACGGAGCGGGAGAATATCCGGGAGTCGACGCTGGAGGGGCTGGAGACTGCGGCCCGCAAGGGCAAGTACGGCGGCCGGCCCCCGGTCATCACCGACGACATGCTGCACACCGTGCTGCGGCGCAACGGGAATCCCCGCGACACACGACCCGCTGCTCCTGCTGGAGATCTGCCGCCAGGCGTCCATCTACGGCGCCCACGCGCAGCTGGACGTCCCGCTCGAAACCACCTTCATGGTGAACGACTGGGCCATCGACCTGCGGGACAGCGCGGTCCTGGTCATCGGCGGCAAGCCGGGCGAGCTGGTCCTGAGCGAGACCATGACGCCGACGTACGACCGCAGGAACCGCATCACCGCGCTGCGCTTCGACATCGGGATGGAACTGGCCGGGGAAACGGTGGGGACCGGGCACATCCGGGTCAGCTCCGCGCCCACCTCGCAGTACGCGGCGCTCCGTTTCATGCAGCGCGGCAGCACGCCGCCGATGGCCTCGGCCTTCCGGTCGCCGGACGGCGCCGCCCGGACCACCGAGCAGCCGGCCCGGGTGGGGCGCGTCAACCCGGCGAATGTCGTGCTCGCCGACACCGAGTTCGACACCGAGCGGGGTTCCCTCTCCGCCGCACTGGCACCGGACTTCGGCAACAGCGGCCTTTTCGACCACGACTACGACCACATTCCGGCCATGGTCCTGATGGAGGCCGCACGCCAGTCGGCACTGCTGCTGACACCGGTCCGCACGGCTTCCGGCGGAAATCAGCGGACCGCCTCCCTGTCCGCACTGGAAGCCTCGTTCTCCCGTTTCGCCGAACTGGATTCCCCGGTACGGATCTGCGCCGTCCCCGATTCCCGGCAGGGCTCGCTCCACCGGGTCGAGGTGACCTTCGAGCAGTCGGACACGACGGTGGCCGTCATCGGCACCGAAGTCCGCCCGTCGGCGACCGCCGGCTGACCGCTCTCCCCGACGCAGCCGTATCTTTCCCACAGCGAGGAGCTGAAATGAGCAGGACCATCCTGGTGACCGGAGGAAACCGCGGCATCGGACTGGAGATCGCGCGGGTCATGGCGAATTCCGGCGACAAGGTGGCCGTCACCTACCGCAACGGTGTGCCTCCCGCCGAGTTCTTCGGCGTACGCTGCGATGTCACCGACCGCGACGACGCCGAACGCGCCCTGGCCGAGGTCGCCCAGCAGTTCGGCCCGGTCCAGGTGCTGGTCGCCAATGCCGGCATCACCAAGGACGCGCTGGCCCCGCTGATGTCCGAGGATGCCTTCCGGGACGTCGTGGAGACGAACCCTCGTGGCGGCGTTCCGCTTCGCCCGGCTCGTCGCGCCCGAGATGGTGCGGGCCCGGCAGGGGCGCATCGTCTTCATGTCGTCGGTGATGGGTTTCCTCGGCTCCCCTGGCCAGGCTAACTACGCCTCCTCCAAGGCCGGGTTGCTCGGTCTCACCCGCTCACTCGCCTGGGAACTCGGCTCCCGGAACATCACCGTCAACATGGTGACGCCCGGCCTGATCGAGACCGACATGATCAAGGGTGTGAAGGAGAAGCGCCGCGAGGGCCTGCTGGCCCAGACCGCGCTGCGGCGCACCGGAACGCCCGCGGAGGTCGCCGAGGTGGTCCGGTTCCTCGCGAGCGACGCGGCCTCGTACGTGACCGGAGCCTCGGTTCCGGTAGGCGGCGGCCTGGCGATGGGGCAGTGAGCGTGGCACCGGATCCGCACCGACAGGGGGAAGACATGCAGGGGTCCGCCGGTTCTCCGGTCCGTGCCGTCTGGACGGACTACGGAGGCGTTCTGGAGGTTCCGTCCACCAAGGTGACGGTGGCCAACTTCTGTGGGAAGACCGGCATTCCCCCGCGGCAGCTGCTCACCGCCATGGAGAAGGTCGCCGCCTCCTACGGGGTGGACCTGCTGGCACCGCTCGACACCCCGCTCGTCACGCAGGAGGAGTGGTCGGCGCAGGTCGAGGACGTGCTGCGCGCCGACGAAGGGGTGGACGTGGACCTGTCCGACTTCCCGGCGCGCTGGTTCGAGGGCCGTACGGCCAACGAGCCCTGGGTCGCGCACCTACGCCGGCTGAAGGCCGGCGGGGTCTTCGTCGGGCTGATGTCCAACATGGTGCCGGCCTGGGACGAACACTGGCGCCGGGTCGTCGCCCCCGAGGGGCTCTTCACGGAGTTGGTCATGTCGTTCGAGATCGGGAGCCGCAAACCGGAGACGGGCATCTTCCGGGTCGCCGAGGAGCGCACCGGATTCCTGCCGCACGAATGCGTGCTGGTCGACGACATCGAGAAGAACTGCGCGGGGGCCAGGCAGGCCGGCTGGCAGGCCATCCACTTCACGGACCCCGCGCAGGCGATCAGCGAACTGGACGCACTCCTTGGAGCGGACGTCCCCGAGTGACGGCGCAACCTTCCGAACGGGCAGAGAACTCCATGCCGCAATCGTCACGCGCCGCCGCCCCCGCCTCCCTCGAGATCGTGCTCTACGCCCTGGGCGTGCCGGTCTCCGGGCTGCTCGCCGAGCCGTCGTCCGGCACCCCGCGTGCCGTGGTCGTGGCGCTGCACGGAGGCGGGATCCGGGCCGGGTACTTCGACGGCCACATCGAGCCCGGCCACTCGCTCCTGGAGCTGGGCGCGGATCTCGGCTTCACGGTCCTCGCGCTGGACCGCCCCGGATACGGCAAGTCGGCCCCCTTCCTGCCGGAGGGGCTCGGCACCCAGGAGCAGGCCATGCTGCTGCGTGCCGCGCTGCGGGACTTCGCGCGCACCCGCGCGATCGGGGACGGCTTCTTCGTCGTGGCGCACTCCAACGGGGCGAAGCCCGGGCTCGCCATGGCCGCGCAGGACCGCGAGGACAGCATCATCGGTCTGGACGTCTCCGGCCTGGGCAGCACACCGGCGACCGAAGACACGATCCCACGGCGCGGGACCGGCCGTATGGACTGGTACCGGCACTGGGGCGATCCGGGCCTGTACCCAGCGGGGACCTTCCGCCGGTGCCGGTCGCTGCTGGCGCCGATCTCGGCCCAGGAGATCCGGGAGTTCCCACTCTGGCCCGACATGTACTCCGGCATCGCCGCCTCGGTGCGGGCACCGGTCCGCTTCACTTTCGCCGAGCAGGAACCGTGGTGGCGGTCCGACGCGCTAGCCGTAGCCGACCTGACCGCTCCGCTGGCCTCCACGCGGGTGCGGGTGGACCACCAGCCGGACGCCGGCCACAACATCAGCCTCGGCTGGGCGGCGCGGACCTATCACCTCCAAGTCCTCGCCTTCCTGGAGGAGTGCCTCCTCGCCCGCCGGACCACCGCAGCCTCGCCCCCGGCCCCGGCCCCGGGTGAACCGCCGACCGGCGCCGACGGGGTTCCGGCGACCGCTTCCTGGCAGTTCCTCACCAGGGTCATGTTTCCCCTCGCCCTGGCCCCGGACCTGCCCTGACGCGGAGGCATGCTGCCACACCGCCCGCACGCTGCAACTGAGCTTTTAGTACTGTTTCATGGAGTTCTACCCGGTTTTTCTGGTGACAGGGGCATGAGGCAGGAGGGAAGGAGGTCGAACAGCGATGACAGAGGATTGCTTTCTTTCCGGCATCTCCCGTCTCTTGCCAACTCGCCCCCGCCCACGGCCTTTTGCCCAAGACCATGAAGTTACGGGTCTGGGTGTGGCCGCAAGTGGGGTCTGATCTGGAGGAACGCCGGACGTGTGAAGCGGAGCCCCGGTAGAACTGGCTGGTTCCGCCAAGACAAGCCGTTCACAGCACCGGAGGCTCCGCTGTCGGATCAGCGTGCCATCACCCGCGAGATCGTGGTAGCCGACGGTGTCTTCGCCCCAAGGCATCTGGGTGAGTTGACGCAGATCGTGCGGTTCGAGTTGGTCGCTACGGTGCTGGCCGAGTGCGGGGCGGTGCAGCAGCGGCTGCGGAAGCTGCCGGCCCGGGTGGTGGTCTACCTGCTGCTGGCCGCCGCGCTGTTCGAGGAGTGCGGGGCACCCGGCTGTGTGGCGCAAGCTGACCGGTACTCTTGGGGCGCTGCCGCTGCCGAGGGTGACCGCGACAGGGTTGTGGCATGCCCGCACCCGGCTCGGCGTGCGCCCGCTGAAAGCCCTGTTCGACCTGCTGCGCGGCCCGGCTTGTGCGATCCGCACCACCGGGGCCCGCTGGGCCGGACTGCTGGTGGTCGCCGTCGACGGCACGTACCTGGACGTCGCCGACGACCCGGACGTGCGAGCCCGCCCGGGCAAGGGGTCCAACCAGTACATCGCCGCCTCCGGCTACCCCCAAGTCCTGCTGGTCGCCTTGGTGGCCTGCGGCACCCGCGCGGTCTTCGGCCCCCGCAGGCCGGGCGAGCCCGTCCTCGGACGCCGCCTGCTGCGCTCGATGCACCAGGGCATGGTCGTGCTGCTGGACCGGGGATTTGCCACCAATGCCTTCCTCGAAGCCGTCGCCGGCACCGGTGCCGGCTTCCTGGCCCGGCTTTCCGCCGTGCGCAAGCCACCCGTCCTGCGCCGGTTCGACGACGGCTCCTTCCTGTCCCAGATCGGCACGGTTCGGGTCCGCATCATCGAGTGCGAGATCACCATCGCCACCTCCGCCGGGCGGCACACCGGCGTCTACCGCCTGGCGACCACCCTGCTCGACACCCGCCGCTACCCGGAGTTCGAGATCGTCAAGATGTACCACGAGCGGTGGGAAGTGGAGTCCGCCTACTTCGCGGTCAAGAAATCCATGCTCGACCGCCGCGTGCTGCGCTCCCGGACCTTGCCGGGCATCGCACAGGAGATCTACGCGCTGCTGACCCTCTACCAGGTGATCAGGATCGCCATCACCGACGCCACCAGCACCCTCCCTGAAGCCGACCCCGACCGGGCCAGCTTCAGCATCGCCCTCCAGACCGCCCGCGACCAGGTCATCCAGGCCGCAGGCGTGATCGCTGACACCACCATCGGACGCGCGGTCCTGGACAACCTCATGCCCGCCCGCCGACCACGACTCAGCCCCCGCGCGGTCAAACGCCCCCTGTCTCGCTACGCGTACAAGAGCCTCCGCGTCGACCGACGCACCTACAAGGCGGCCATCAGCATCGACACATCCTCTCGACAGAGCCGATCAGCCCCAAATGGCCTTGGCCTTTTGGCCCCATGAGCGACTCTGCCGAGGATCTTGGGATTCGTAGGCGGGATGGCGTGGTCGTCGGGCAGTCTGGCTTGGTTTCCAAGGTTCGTCTGCATGAGGCGATTCGGTGTCGCTGCGCCCCCGTTCCGGTGAGCAAGTCCCGTCCCTGACCGTGCAGGTGGCGCGAGCGAGTATTCCCGCAAGGACGACCGCGATGTGGGTACGGGACCGGTTGGACGGACTGTGGCGTGACGAGGACAGAGCTTCGCGCTCCTGCACTGGTTCCGCCGGTTACGCATCCGCTGAGAGATCCGCGACGACATCCACGAAGCGTTCCTCAGCCTGGCCTGCAGCATCATCTGCTGGCGCCGACTGAGGAACCTCCCACTTTGTTAGGAGTTCTTAGGGCGTGCAGATCTTTAACTCGTGGCTTTCCGCTCGCTGATTCGTTGGTCTGGCATGAGCAGTTTGGAAGCACAACGGGCCGTGCTGGCAGTC
>NZ_JBIAXM010000064.1:0-22561 GCF_042896695.1 Streptomyces sp. NPDC001270
TATTACCCATCCACAAACAAAAAAACCCTAAAAACCCCGAGGCGGGTCGGCGGGGGCCCGGGGCCCAACCCGCGGGGGGGCCCCCCCCACCCCCCGGCCCCCCGCCCCCCCCGGGCGGGCGCCCCCCCGGCGCCATGCAGAGACGGATGATGAATCGGCTCGGGATCGGTGGCGGATGCCGACCGGAAGGCCCGTAGCCGGGCGAGGGCCGCCGATGCACAGGTGGGGCGCCCAACGTCCGCCGCCGCCGTGACGACAACGCGGGCCGAGAAATTGACACCTGAGAGCGCAGCCAGCGGGATGGCCTGCGCGGCAACGGGCACTCGGCAGGGCAAAGGCAAGCCACCAGTGCGAGGAAGAGAGGCCAGGTCATGGTTGAGCACAGATCGTCCTCGATGCTTACCGCGCCCCTGCGGACGGCAGCCTCAGCGGTACGAAGCGTGCCCGGCGCCGGGACAGTGTCCAGGGCAGGCCAGGACATGCTGGACAAGATCGGAGTGGTGTCGCCCCGCGGGCGGAGACTGGCGGTCTACACCGGGGCCGGGGTGCTCGCGGTGGCCGGAGTGGTCGAATGGCCCGTCGCCGTCACAGGCGCAGCCGTGGCCTGGCTCACCCAGCCCCGACCGCAGTCTCATGCAGAAACCAACGGACCAGGTTTGCCTTCGTCGGCCAGTGGTGGGTCATCCGCGGGCGCACTCGAAGCCGCCGGAAAGCAGCCGCCCACTGAAGCGGGGCGTTCCGAGTCGCCGGAGCAGGACGGCACATACGGTCCCGGGCGCGCCACCGCCCTCAGACCTGTCAACACGGTGGTACCTCCTGGTCGTACCACCCTCTGAGCATCGTCCGCCGGGGAGGACCGGGAGAAGTCCTCCCCGTGCTCCACCCCTCCTGGAGATGGCCGCAACGGGTACTCGGAGCCCGTTGCGGTTCATCAGCCCGTTTCGGCGCCCCTGCGACGTCTGAATCCGGGCCGGCGGCCTCAGCCCCGCCCTGTGAGGGCGGCGGCAGTGGACGCAGGCCCTCCACGATCACCGGACCGGAGAAGGATCATGGAATACAAAGCACTGAGCATCTACCTCAATGATCACCTCGCCGGTGCCACCTTCGGGGAGGATCTGGCGTGGCGCATGGCACGGGAGCACAAGTCCTCGGCCACGGAGGGTGACTTCAGGCACTTGGCCGAGGACGTCTCCCAGGACCGGCTGAGCCTGCTTGCGCTGATGCAGTCGCTGCACGTGCCGCCGAGACGACACAAGGTGTACGGCGGGTGGGCCGCGGAGAAGATCTCCCGGCTGAAGCCAAACGGCCGTTTCTGGCGGCGCTCCGGACTGAGCACCTTGATCGAGTTGGAGTCCCTGCGCATGGGCATACAGGGAAAGCAGCAGTTGTGGCAGGCCCTGCTCCCGGTGGCCGGAGGGCCGAACGAAGCGCGGCTGCACCGGCTCCTTGACCGGGCGACGGCGCAGATGAAGACGGTGGACGCGTTGCACGGCACCGCGGCGCAGGAGGTGTTGGCCGGCCGCGGTGGCTGATGGAACCGGACGCAGTACAGCTCACAGCGCCACTCGCCGACCGTTCCGCACGTGGCGCGCGAACAGCGGCGGGCGGCCCGCCTGCCCTTGCGGCTCAAGACGCCAGCCGACTGCGCAACAGGCCCCGGACGACCGACATCACCCTCACTACCTCCGCCGCGCATCCTGGAGGACACGATTGCGGTCCGCTTCGTCCCGGACGAGCAACGACAGCAGTGCGGCGACGGTCAAGCCCGCTTCGGCCGGGTGTCGAAGGACCTTGCTCGAATCGACCAGGTAGACGTTTCCGCGCCCCTTCCGGCTGTGCGAGAGATAACCGTCCTCCTCCAGATCGGAGATGATTTTTTGCACAGCTCTTTCCGTGAGTCGGCAATGCAGGGCGATGTCGCGGATGCGCACGTTGCGTTTGTCGGCGATAACGGCCAGCACTCGGGCGTGATTGGTCACGAACGTCCAACCGTAGTGCGACTCAGGCGCTCCATCCATAACGCAACCTTATGTTCGTGAATTCATGTTTCCAAAAGAGCGAACTTGGTTTCGTGTAACTCTTGACGTACGGCCTGTGGACAAGGTCAGCTTGAAGTGACAACTGACGGGTTCCACGCAGAGGGGCAATCATGCCGGAACCTGTGCACGAGAAGCGGTCCACGGTTCGGGTCGACATGACCCGCGCAGACCTGCATCGCACGCCACCGCACGACCCGGTCATCGAGCCCCGCGCGGAGGGCGAACACATGCTCGTCACGGTGAGCGGCGACCTCACCCTAGACTCCTGCCGATACCTCCAGCACGCTCTGACCGGCGCGCTGAACAGTTCGGCCACCCACGTCGAACTCGACCTCTCCGAGGTGGACCGCTGCGACTGCTCCACGCTGAATATCCTGCTCAATGCCCGCCATGATGCGCAGTCACGGGACAAGTCGATCACAATTGTCGCCGTCGGCCCCGCCATCGAACGGGTTCTGGCTCTCACCGACACCCGCGCTCTCTTCTGCCGCCGGCCGACTGCCGAAATAGACGTCTCGGTTCCGTCGACAAGCCGCCCGCGGCCGAAGACCGTCGACGAAGACCTGCGCGTCGAGGTGGTACAGCTGCGGCGTGCCCTGCAGACCCGGCCCGCCATCGACCTGGCCCGCGGCATACTCATGGCCTCTTTCGCCCTGAGCGCCGACGAAGCCTGGCAAGTGCTGGTCGACGCCTCCCAGAACACGAACACGAAGCTGCATCGTGTGGCCGGCGAGGTGGTGACCACGGTGGGCGGTGCCCCCCTGGCTGGGCCCCTGCAACGGCACCTGATGACGGCGGTCGCAAGGGTGTGCACCGAGTCGCATGCCATGCCGCGGGGACACCGGTCTCCCCTCCGGCGCGCTAAGCATCGGTGACGCGCCGTCCGCTCGCCGCACAGCTGATCGGCCACCACGCTGAGACAGCCGCTCCGACCGGAACACGGCGTCGGCGCGGGCCGCCGGCCTCACGCCACAGGCCCGGCCGTCGCCAGCAGGTCTGCCCGGAAAAGGAATCCCAGCGCCAGCGGCAGCAGTTGCCAGCTGACGTCGTTGTCGAGCACGTACAGGATGCCGTGCATGCACAGCCGGTCATCCACTGGCTTCGGGCCGGGGGCCTTCCGGGGCCAGACCGGCAGCAACGGCTCGATCAGCGCCCACAGTTCATCCTCCACGATCCGCGTCCGGTTCCCCACGCCTCACGAACGGCGAAATCGTCGTACTGGTCACGCCCGGGGTCTTTGAGAAGTCTCCAGGTGGGCGGTTCGCCTGCCGAGCCTGGTGTGTGACGTCTTGTCACCATCTGTCAGCAGGTCCCCAGGGCACAGAACAGGCATGGCCGCTGGTAATCATGTGGGTGCCGAGTCCGTATGAGCACCGAGCGAGTCCATGCCTGCGCGCCCGCATCCCCGCGACGCCGTCCGCCCCTCGGCCTGGAGGGCCTGCCAGCCCGCCACCGCCCGGCCACCCAGGTGGCCCTTGAGGGTGCCGGTTTCGCCGGCCGTGACCTGTGGCGTTACATGCGCGCGGACCTCCCGATCACCGGCCTGCCGCACGTCGCGCACTGCACCGTCACCGACTGCGAGGACCCGCCGGGCAAGCGCCTGGAAGTCCGTGAAGGCGGGGAACTCCTGGCGGAGGCCACCATCGGCCGACCTCTCGTCGGCATCGGGGTGCTGTGGTGGATCGGCGTCGCCCAGGCCGCCCGGGGGCGGGGCCTGGGCTTGGCGCTGCTCGGCAGCGCCCTGGACCTGCTTAAGGGCCTGGGTGCGGTCGAGGCGATCCTGTCCGTCGACGACGACGCACCCGCCGGGGGCCCGGAACGGGACCGCACCGCCGCCAACGGCATGTACGACCGGGCCAGCTTCACCGAGGTCGACCGGCTGCACTCCTTCACCCGCCGCCCGTAGACCATCTCCGGGAAGCCTACGTGCACCACGTGCCCTTGGACGGGCACCTTTCGCGGGATGACCGGCCAGAACGTGGGGTTCGCCCTTACTCGGGTGATCCGCCCCCACAGCGGGTCGGGGACCTCGATGAGCGCCGGAAGCTCCGCAGTCAGGTCGCGGGAGCGGGACCACCAGGCACCGTCGATCAGTGCCGGAGCGGTGCCGAGGGGTGCCAGGACGAGTCGGAGGGGCGACGAAGAAGGGATCCGGTCTTCTACCGCAGGCGTCAACAATGGTCGCGATCATGACGCCGGCCCAACCCCGGGCCGGTCGTGGCCGACCCGCTTGTCGTGAATCGCCGAGAACGACGTCAGCATGGAAGCCGGGGTACTCCTCGTCGGGGCCCGACAGACCGACGCAGAGCGATGGGTCGCACGGAATACGAGGCCCTGGCCGCCCGCCGCCGCAGTCGGCGCAGGAGGCGAAGGAGCGACGGTTCGCGGGGCCTGTGCGCGCGCCGCGGCTCATGCCGCGTCGTGCCGGGCGGCGATACCGGTCACCGTGACCGAGACGGTGACCGGCTCCGCGGCACCGAGGGCGGCGAGGTGGGAGACAAGGGCGGCACCCACCTGGTCGTGGACGTCCCGGGCGATGTCCAGCGCCCGCCGGCCCTTGGCCAGGACGCAGCGCACCTCGATGTGCCATCCCGAACCGTCCGGTGCCCGGTCGGCACGGATGCCGGCCTCGGGCGGCGTGCGGTGAGGCGTGGTTGTGTCCGCCCGGGTGGGCGCGGCGGCTGCCGCGAGGCGGTGGGCGAGGCGGGGTTGCAGGCCGGTTACGCCGGGGACCGCGAGGGCGGCCTCGGCCGCGACGCTGAGGAGCGCGGTGGTGCCGGTGGCGGTCATCACGCGCCACCGCCCGTCGGGAGGCGGGGGCCGAGGGTTGGCCCCGGCTCCAGTACGTCGACCACGGTGATGTCGACGGCCGTCACGGCGAGCCCCAGGTCCTGTCCGGCCGAGTGGAGGACCGATCGGCGTACCTGATGGACCCGGTCGGGCAGCGGGCGGTCGAGGGCGGCGGCCAGGGTCATGGTCACCCGCACGTCGGTGCCGTTGCCCTCGGGTACGAGCCGGCAGGCCGCAGCCGCCTTGACACCGGGAACTGTGTCCGCGGCCTGCCTCAGTACCTTCGCCGCGGCGCTTTCGGCGATCCGAAGTTCGAGGTCCGGGTCGGCCAGGGGCAGCAGCCGCCCGAGCCGGATCTCTGCCCTGACGACGTTCATGACGCGTTCGGCGAGTGCGTGCAGGCCGGGAGGGTCCTCGGCGCGCAGCGCCCGGGTGGCCGCGTTCACCGTGGCCAGTCCCTCGACGGCCTCGCGGCAGTGAGGACAGGACACCGTGTGCGGGTCCGCGGCCGGTGCCGCGTCCTGCGCCTGTTCCCAGACCCGGCTGAGCAGGCGGCCGCAGGGCAGTACCTCATCGCCTGCGAACGGGGGCATGTCGGCGGCGGCTGAGCCGTCGCGGGGCCGGTCGGCTCCGGGCGGTTCGGAAGGCCGCGTGTGCGGGTCGTCTAGCGCCATGGGCCCATCGCCTCCTGCAGGGATCGGCGTGCCCTGAACAGTCTGCCGCGTACCGTCTGCTCGCTGGTCCGCGTCACGTGGGCTATCTCCTTGTAGGGCAGGTCCTGCACCTCCCGCAGGATCCAGCAGACCCGCTGTTCGGCCTCCAGCTCGGCGAGCGCGCGGGACAGGGCGGCCGTGGCCGAGTTTTGCTCGGCGGTCCGGGCCGGCTGGCTCCATGCATCGACCGTCGCGGGTTCGGCGACGGTGTCCAGGGGGAGGGGCGGCGGTCGGCGGCGGCGCATGGTCAGGCAGCGGTTGACGGTGATCCGGTACATCCAGGTGCGGAACTCCGCGCTGTGGCGGTATTCCGGCAGTCGCCTCCAGGCGCTGACGAAGGCGTCCTGAACGGCCTCTTCGGCGTCCTGGGGGTTGCCCAGCATGCAGCGGGCCAGGGCCAGGAGGGACCGGCTGTGCCGCTGGACGAGCACGGCGAAGGAGTCGTCGTCTCCCTCGGCCGCCCGTACGGCCAGCAGGCGGTCTGGCAGGTCGCCTCCCAGTCGTGGGGAAGCAGTGCGTTCGGTCATGACGCTCCCACGCAGGCTCGGACAAGCGGGTACCCCCCACACGGGACTGTGATGCATGTCACACATCATGAGCGTGAGGAGTGCGCCGCCCCGTACGTCGAATGTGCAACGGGCGCCACTCCGGTGTCCGGCCGACCGATCGAGGCGACCGCCATGACGGACAACATGACCAGCGTCGGCGGGGGCAGCCAGCCCTACACCGGCGTGAGCGCGCTGAAGGGCCGGACCGGAGCCGGAGCTCCGGCCGAGACACGGGGGAAGACCACCATCGCGGACGGCGTGGTGGCCAAGATCGCCGGCATGGCCGCCCGCGAGGTACCGGGCATCTACAACCTGGGAGCGGGGATGGCCCGCGCCTTCGGCGCCATGCGGGAACGCGTCCCCGGCGGAGGCGGAGGCGTCACGCGCGGAGTGAAGGTCGAGGTCGGCGAGCGCCAGGCCGCCGTGGACCTGGACGTCGTCGTCGAGTACGGCGTCCCCATCGTCGACGTCGCAGGCGGCGTGCGCACCAATGTCATCAGCGCCGTGGAGCGGATGACGAGCCTGGAGGTCGTCGAGGTGAACATCGCGGTCGACGACGTCCATCTCCCCGACGAGGAGGAGGAAGCCGAACCGGACGAGGGCCGCGTGAGGTGATCCACCGCCGCGCCCTGCACGGGCACGGGAGATCGCGCACACGGTGACGTACCTGCGCGAGACGGGTGAGTGCATGATGAACGCAGCAACGACGGGCCTCGTGGCGGGCATGGCCCTTGGTTTCGCCGGGTATTTCGGCGGCTTCTGGGCATTTCTGCTCGTTCTGGTCCTGGGTACGGCGGGGCTGATCGTCGGCCTCGTCGTGCAGGGCGATCTCGACGTCCCGACTCGGAGGCGGCGGTGAGGACCCGGCCCGGTTCCCCCGGCGAGGCGTCCGGCCCACCGGCGCCGACCACCGGCCTGCCGCCCCCGGCCGAGCGGGGCGCTACTGTCATCCCGGACAGAGTGGTCGCCCGTATCGCCACGCAAGCGGCACGCACGGCCCAGTCCCGGCGTGCCGCCGTACCGCCGGACCGGGGCGGGCCGACGGCACCCAGCGCCTCCGCCGCCGTCCGTACCGGATCGGTGCGCCTGCATCTGGCCCTGGACCTGCCCTACCCCACCGACATCCCCCATGTCTGTGAGCGGATCCAGCAGGACGTCGCCGAACGGGTGGCCCAGCTGACCGGCTTGCGGGTGGGAGAGGTCACCCTCACCGTCCGGCAGCTGGTGACCGCCGCCGACACCAGCCGGGGGCGGGTCCGGTGAACGGCCACGCGGCGGCCTGAGCGCCGGGCACGCCGCGCAGAAAGGGGCACCCCATGACACCCGACCCCGGTCCTCCCGGCCGCAGCTCTGCGCCGTCCGCTCACCGCGCCACGGTGCCGCTGACAAAGGAGCCCGATCCACCCGAACGTGACGTGTCCGGCCGTGATCGCAGGGTCGGTGATCGCGACAGCGGGCACCGAACCCACCGGCCATGGTCCGCGCGCCGCATCTCGGCAGCGCTGGTCGCCTCGGTGATCCTCGTGGCGGCGGTCGCGGCGCTGGTCGACGTCATCGCCGTGCGGGCGGGACGCCCGGCGGCGGCCTGGCGACGGCACCTGGCCGACGAACTGGCCACCCGCCCGGTGGACGACGTGTGGATGCTCACGGGAGCCGCCGTGGCCGCCGCCGTCGGCGTCTGGCTGATCGTCCTGGCCCTCACCCCCGGTCAACGCCGCTGGCTCCCCCTGCGCGCCCCCGCCGACTGCCCCCGGCTGCGGGCCTCCCTTGACTGCGACGGTGCCGCCGGCCTGCTGCGTGACGCCGCGATGCGGGTCCCCGGAGTCGGCGCGACGCACGTCCTGGCGCGCCGTCACCGCGTCAAAGCCCGCGCGGAGGTCCGCTTCCGCGACCCCCAGCAGGTGAAGGACGACCTCACCGCCGTCCTCGACGAGGAGCGTGACCGGCTGGCCCTCGCTCGTCCTCCACGCATCGTCGTACGGGTGCGGCAACGCACCCACTGACCGACAACCGCACCACCGGGAGCCCGCCATGACGCCGCGACCCGCACTCAACCGCAGTCTGCTGGCCCTCACCGGGATGGTCCTGCTCGGCGGCGGACTGCTGGTCCTCTTCGCCGGGCTCGACCTCTACCGGCGGCACGATCTGGTCCCGCCCGCCGGCTGGCCCCTGACCACGCCGGCCGACGTCCTGCTCGGCTCCGCCGACCGGGCACGCTGGAGCAGCCAGGGCTGGTGGTGGTGGCCCGCGGTCATCGCCGCCCTCGTCCTCACCGCCCTGCTCGCCCTGTGGTGGCTGCTCGCCCAGCTGAGCCGACGCCGCCCCGGCTCACTGCCCGTCGGCGGCACACCACCGCAGGAGGGCGTCGAACTGCGCGACCGCGCGCTCAGCGACGCGATCGCGGCCGAAGCCGGTGCCCTGCCGGGGGTCGAGCACGCGGCCGTACGCATCACCGGCCGACCCGCCCATCCCCGCGCCCGCGTCAGGCTCACCCTCACCCCCGAGGGCGCGCCCGGTACCACTCTCGCTGCCCTCTGCGACGGCCCGCTGCGCACCGCTCGTCGGTCCACAGGCATCCCTGACATGCCCACCGAGGTCCGCCTGAAGTCCGTCCGCCACAAGCCGCACCGCGCGGAGTAGGAGGAGACCGACCGTTCCCGTCTCAACCTCTCATGGTGCCCCCGCGATCACCCGGCTGACCAACCTCCTGCCCGCTCGGGGCTCCTGACACGTTCGTTAACGCCCACTACAGCCCGGCTCCGGGATCGTCGGTGTCCACAGTCCGCAGTGGCCGGTCCCCCTTGTCGTCGAGCTGGGCGAGTTCGTGTTCGTAGTCGACGGTGACGGACCCGTAGTAGTTCACGGCCGAGCTGCGGGCCGGGGAGATGTGCGCCAGGACCTCGTGTTACGAGTTCTGAAGCTCCACGGTTCCCCCTGCCCGTTCGGGGCTGGAGACTGCGTCACCGCGGGGGGAGGTGTCGCGGGGGGAGGTGTCGCTTGTCCTGAGCCGTGAGCACATCCAGCACGCGCCACGGCTCATTCTCGGGCACAGTACCGTCCTGCACCATGCGGTCGATCGCAGCTCGTACAGCAGTCGCGGTCTCCACCGAGATCTCCCGAATGCCGAACACAGCCTCCAGTGGCGCCGTCCCCTCCCGGTTCGCCTTCCCTGTGGCCGCGTCGCACCAGCCCTCGGCCAACTCCCCCAGGTGCCGTTCGAACACGGAGAGGATCACACCGAGCGCCGTGGCACTGTTGCCGATCTTGTACGCGGCCCGTGAGGTCTCCAGCGCATCAAGCACCAGCTCATACTGCTCCAGCCCTGCAACCCATCGGCGGTCTGCGGTCGCGGTCGACCGGGCTGCGTCGAACGCGGCCTCCGCACGCTCCAGTTCGTCGGGCAGGAACATGAACTGCACGCTGGCGAAGTCAAGGTTGGCCTCGCCCAGTGAGGTGACGTCGACCTTCTCCAGAAGATCCAGTGCCTTGTCGTCCAGGCCCGTGTACTGGCGCCACTCCACCGACTCCAGCTCGTCGTACAGTTCCTTCAGGATCGCCGGATCGTCCTGTCCGGCAATGGCGTTGTGCGACAGCTGGAGCGCGATCTGCCGCTGCCGGGGCAGTGGCTCGTCTATCTGCATCCACCAGATCGACGACAGGCCGGCCTCGATCGCGGCCAGGGTCCGGTGGTTACCCGACAGCACCACCAGCCGCCCCGTGTCACGGTCGTTCCACACCAGCGGGGTCGAGGTCAGGTGGCCGTCCCGCTCGATGTTGGCAACGAGTTGCCGGAACTGCTCGTGCGGCAGGAACCGGGCGTTCACGTCCAGCAGGGTGAGCGTGTGCGGGTCGCCCTGCACCATCTGAGGCGGGGCGAGCCGGCTGGTCTCCTTCATGGTCAGACTCCCGTCTTCGTCGTCGTGGCACGGGCGCCCCATCGCTTCGCCCACAATTGAAGGGCTTCGGAGAGCGTGTGCCCGCCCATCAGGCCCTGGTACTGGAGCTGGTACTGCCAGCAGTCCTCATTCGATGGGCCGCGTTTGGTCAGCCGCAGCAGCCCGCGGTACTTCATCGACACCGGGTTGTTGCTGAACGCCGTCGTGGACACCGCCCGTATCCGGCGCGAGTACGCCCGCTGGCACAGCAGTTGGGCCTCGGTGCTGGTGGCGGCGAGCACGATCAGCTTCGACAGCCGCGGGTAGTCCGTCGGTGCGACAGCGAAGTCAGAGAGGAGGTATGCCTCGTCCGGGGTGTAGCTGCTCGGGGCCATCGCGAAAACGCCGAGCACCCGGTCCTTCCCGTCCTTGACCGCCACCGCGAGGTCAGCTGCGCCGGGCGCGATGCGCGGGTTGAGATACCGAGAGCGCAGCGCGTTGAACTGACCGGACTTGAGCAGAGCGAGTTTGAGCGGGCCGACCAGCACGTCACCGGCTCTCAGTCGCGGTGCCTTGACCGGCTCGATCGGCTGACGTGGGGCGACGATCCGCGTCGGCGCGATGGAGGCGTAGACATAGAACGGGGCTGCGCGCGGGGTGGCCTTGATGACGCCGCGCAGGTAGGGGTGCAACTCGGGCACGTCGTGGTTGGAAGCGGTCAGCCAGTACGGCCGGTCCGTGATCGCGCCGAGGACGTCGACCACGTCGGCGTCGGACAGGGGCTCGTACTCGGGGGCGTCCCAGTTGAAGTGGGTGTTCAGCGGCTCGTACAGCCTCTCGTACCCGCCTCCGTAGAAGGAAGGGAAGGAGCAGACCGGGGCATCGCGAGGCACCTTCTGCAGCCAGGAACGCACGTACCTGCCGCCCGTCCGGCTTCACGATCTCCGCCACTGCGCAGCGACGCTCTCCCTGGCCGCCGGCATCCACATGAAGAAGATCCAGACTCTCCTCGGCCACAGCAGCTACTCACTGACGGCCGACACGTACACGTCAGTGCTGCCGCAGTTCGAGAGGGCCGAGGCGGATGCAGCCCTTGCCGTCGTCCCACGGGCCGAGAGCCCGGAAAAGGCCCAGACCGACCCCGAACTCCCGGGCGACGAGCAGGAGGCGCCCGACGCCCCCGCCGACGAGACCGAGGGGCCCGATGTTCCCGACGGGAGGGCCGCCTGACGGCGCGTTCCCAGAAGGTTCCCAGCACCCAGGAGAAGGGCCCTCCTCCGTGATCTCCCCACAGGAGGGCCGGGCCCTTCTCACGTTCATCCTGTCCCCGGGCAGCCGGCCTGCCAGAACGGATTCGCCGTGGTACGAGGAGTAGCGTGGAGACGGCGAGGCGAGTCCCGTGATCGCACCGATTCCCGAAGACGGGTGATCCTCATGACCGGCTCCGATGCGCGGCCTGTTTCCCGGCATCTGCCCAGTGGTGTTCACGAAGCCGTGCAGCCGGGGTGTGCGCTGCTCCGGCTGGAGACCACGGAGGCACGCGAGGGTGTCCTCGACGGTGCGTGGTGGCCGCGGTCGCGCGACATCGGTGCCGAGCTGCCCGCGCTGCTGAGCGCCCTCGTCGGCCACCTCGGCCCCGTCACACGCGTCGGGCTGGACGCCACGGCCTGGGAAGGGCTCCCGACGCGGATCGTCGTCGAGGACCGGGTGGTGCGCATCGACTCTTTTCCGGTGGGCGACGACACCGTCCTGATCACTCGCGGCGATCAGGACATCTTCTCGTTGCTGGTGGTTCCGCCGGACACGGCACCCGAGGCCGCCCGTGCCGCGATGGCTCAGGCCGTCCGGGCCGACAACGTCACCCGGGCGGAACAGATTCTCATCGACACCGGAAGCGCACAGGTGCCGCCGGACTGAGAGCGTGCCGTGGGCGGCGGAGCGACACCGGACGACACCGGTGAGGTCAGCCGCGCCACTCCACCAGGAGCAGCGTCGCGTCGTCCGTGGTGTGTCCGCCCCGCGCCCGCTTGAGCGCGTGGGACAAGGAGCGCGCCACCGTCCGGATCCCGCGGCCGGATCTCTCCAACTGGTTCACCCAGCCGATCAGCTGACCCTCTCCGAACTGATCTTCACCCGTCGCGTGTTCCTCGATCAATCCGTCGGTGAAGCAGAGGAGACGGTCCCCGGGCTCCAGCTTCATCTCGCACAGTTGCGGCTCGGGACCGCCGAAGCCGACAGGGAGGGTCGTCGGACCGGTCAGCCGGAGGGCCACACGATGATCACGGACGACCATCGGTGACGGGTGCCCGGCGTTGACCCACTGAAGATGTCCCGTCGTGGTGTCCAACTGCAGCATCTGCGCGGTCACGAAGTGCTCGGGGCCGAACTGGTCCGCCACGGCGCGGTCCATGAAGTCGTAGATCTCCGGCAGCCCGGTGCCGGCGCGGCGGGCGTGGCGGTAGGCACCGATGGCCACGGTGGCCATCGTGGCCGCGTCCAGGCCGTGGCCCATCGCGTCGATCATGGCCACGTGCAGGACGTCTCCGTTGAGGGCGTAGTCGAAGCTGTCCCCCGCCACGTCATAGGCGGGTTCCAGGATCCCGGCCACGGCGACCCGAGGCATGATCATCGCCAGCGGTGGCAGCAGGGACCACTGGATCTCCGCGGCGACGCTCATCGGTTCACCGCGTCGGACACCGAAGAAAAGGTCGGAGTAGCCGTGCTTGGTCACCAGCAGGTCGGCCACCAGGCCGGCGATCCTGCGCAGGATACGGCGGTCGTGGTCATCGACGCCGTCCAACGTCACTGCCATGACCCCGACCTGGTCTCCGCCGTCCAGCAGCGGCAGGTGGACCCGCACGCCGTCGTCTTCGGGCAGCTCGACGGGGTGAGCGTCGAGAAAACAGCGGCCCGCCTCGGAGTCGTCGATCACCTGCGGTTCGCCCTCCGTGAGGCCGTCGCCGGGCAGGGGTACCAGCAGCAGTTGTCCGTAGTCCTGCAGCAGCACCTGCGGCCGGCGGCCCCCGAGGCGCTCCATTACGTCGGCGACCAAGGGCCCGATGAGATGGGGCGGCAGTTCGTGCGCGCGATCGAGGACCTCGCCCAGCAGAGCTTCCCCGAAGCTCTCGGAGCGGTCCGCGCACCGTCCGGTCGTCATCCACTCACCCGCCACGGGCCGGGCCGGCCAGGGGGCGGGCTGGGACGACGCAGGGTCTGCCGGTGTCATCGCTCCATCGAGGGGTCGTAGACGCCCGGATCGGCCGGGCATGTGGGCCCGACCGGATGGGGCTCCTCATCTGAGTCCGGCTCCTCCTTCCGACTCCCATGTGTCCTGGCCGTCGGGGCCGCACTCGGCGAGTGCGAGCAGGCGCGGAGCCGACAGCGAGTTCCCGGGGGCGGCGGCAGCGATCAGCAGCTCGGCAGCCGTTCCGGCCGGCTCGTCCGGTGGGATCACCAGCAGTTCCCAGCGCCCCACGGTGCCGCAGTCCACGGTGATGGCATGCGCCTCGGCGGCGAGGTCGGTCAGGACCACCTCGATCACATGCCCGGGCGCCATCACCTTCTGCGGGGCATCCGGCCAGGCGGCGGTCCCCACGGTGACATGGGTGACGGTGCCGACGCCCGGATCCAAGGAGCCGACCAGCGCGGGCAGCTCCAGTTCCAGTTCGGCGCAGCGCGGCCACCACGCCCCGTCCAGCGGGCCGTGGCTCGCGTCCCGCGTGAGTCGCAGCCGGGGCAAGGGCATCCGGTAGGTGTGTCCGTCACCTGGTGCCGGACCTTCGGAGGGCTTGGTGATGGCGTCCATAGTGCGATCCCGTCCCAGGCGGCCTCCGGCTGCCGGTGTCTGTCACTCGCCGGGAACGGCGCCGCCGTGGTCGTGCGCCCGAAAAGCTCTCGGTACGTGCCAGGCTACTCCGGCCGTGGCGGACGGCGCGGCGCACAGCCGGAGCGCGGAGATATATCCGTACGGCAGACGACGGGTGGCGTGACCGCCGCGACCGGCACGAACGCCGGCTCATCGCCCCTCCGTCACATCATCGGCGTACCGGGGACAGCCCTTCGGCGGGCAGGCTCAACACGCAGGGGGCGACGGGGCCGGGCAGCCCGACGACCTCACCCATGTTCTGCCAGCCCCAGGACGAGAAGGCGGCTTGTCCTGCCAGGTCGGCAGGGTGCAGCAGGGTGACCCCGAGGGAGGAGTGCAGGTCTGTGAGCAGACGCTGTTGCAGGCGGCGGGCGATATCGCGGTGCTGAGCGTGCGGATGGGCCACGACCTGGGTGAGGACCACGAACCGCGCGCGGGAGGTGAACCGCTGGATGGTCTCCTGGAGCGTTCCGTCGAACCCCCGCCGGCCGGAGCCGTCAGGGGCCACCGGAAAACCGAAGGCGCAACCGACCAGCACCGTAGTCTCGGCGACCAGCAGCGCGAAGCCGGGGCGGTGGGCCATGACCGCCAAGCGGCGCAGGAAGTCTCCACGGTCGTGGTAAGCCTCGCCGGGGGTGCCCGCGACGGACTCCGCAGCCAGGTCCGCGATGTCCTCGCGCATGCCTTCGACCTGCCAGCGGGTCAGCCGGCGAAGGCGGATCGCGTCCTTGAGGACCGGCTGGTCCGCCCGACGAACGGGGTCCTCGGGCATCCCCGTCGCGGTACTCATGAGGTCGCCGGGTACGGCGGGCGGCACGGGGCTCACAGGAGCCGCAAGGAGCAGCGAAGCAGATCCGGTGACAGCGAGGAGCTGGGTGATCTGCGCGCACGGGTGGTGCAGCCGCAGGGAGGCATGAACCCGGCCGGCCCGCCGTGACGCCGACAGGAGGACGTCCAGGCCCCTGGCGTCGCAGGCGCCGACCGTGGTCAGGTCGATGTCGATCACGGTGACACCGTCCAGCAAACACTGCTCCAGTGCGGCCCGCAGCAGCGGCGTCGTGGCCGGTCCGATGTCACCGGCGAGTGTGACGAGCGTCCGCTCCCCGCGGTTTCGCCGACGGATGTCCAGCCGGGAAAAGGCCATCACACTTCCCCGCGGCCGGGGCGTGGACCAGCGCGGGAACTCAGCGCGGCCCCAGCCAGGACGAGCCCCCGCGGGGTTGCTTCGATCGCGGCGGACATGATGCCGACCCGTCTCCGCGCCGACCACTGGGACGGCCCGGGGTCCGTCTCTCGCCGGGGACGACCCCGGCGTGGCGGCCGGAGTGCGTGATGCCCTCGGTACCTCAACCGTACGTCGCCCGCCACCGGAAGCGGCTGCGCCGAGGGTGCCAGGAGTAGGGTGGAGACAGTCGAGGGTACTTCGTACACCGGTGGCATGGCTGGTCTCGTCCTCGGCGCGCGGCACGGTTGGAGCCGCGTGACGCCACACGGGCTGTTTCCGGCCCGGGACAGGTTCCCCGATGACCACCGAATCCCTGCACTCACCGTACTCATCACTGACCGTGGACGCTCCAGATGCCCCTCCCACCGAGGGCAGGGTCGAGGTCCGCATCGTCTCCACGGACGCCGAAGCGGCCCGGCACGTCGCGGACGCTCTCCGGCTGCTGTTCGCCGGGGGCGAGCAACGCAGTTACCCGGCGTTCTCGTCGGGGAGAGGGACGCGTCTGCACCTCACGCTCGACCCCGAGCGGGGCTCCGGCCCGCTCCGCTCCTGGCTGGAGGCCAGCAGGCCGCAGGTCGACCGGACGCATCCGGGCGAGACGGCACAATGCGTGTGACCGCCGCGCGGCCCGTCGCCCGCCGGACCTCCGACCGCGGCGGGCCCCCCGCTCCTGCCGCCCCAAGAGTCCTCATGACCACCGTGTGACCCCACCCTTTCGTACGCCCGCCTTCCGCCCGGCTCCGGGAGCAGCGGGGGCAGGTTGCGCACTCAGAAATGATGCACTTCGGCAGGCGCCACGCTTCCGGCTACCAACTTGGGGACAGCGTCGTACCGTTATCAGCACATGGCCAGCGACCGTGACCAGGTCATCCCCGACTGGCTTGGGGCCATGATCGGGGGCGCTGGGGGAGCGGCTTCGGACTCCTCCGGAGGGGGTGCTGAGCGGACGTAGCGGCACGCGTGTGGCACGGCGCCTGGAACGGCGAAGGGCCCGCGGCACGGTCTGTGGATAGCCGAACTGGCGGCAATGTAAGGGCCTTGGACGCCCATGGGCTCGGAGAGCCGTTCTTTGACGTATCCGGCGAAACCACCATCGACGGAGAACGTGGTCTGCTGGGCGTCGCGTTCGAGGAGAAGGGCCGCGGTCGAGTGTCGGAGGTCGTGGAAGTGAATGCGGCGGGGGCCTGCCCGGCTGATGAGCCGGCCGAAGTGACGGGTGAGGTTGGCGGGGTCGAGAGGGCCGCCGGTCGGGGTGGTGGAGACGAGCCCGCTGCCCCTCCAGCCCGTCCCGACGGTTCGACGTTCGTCTTGCTGGCGTTCCCAGTGACTCTTGAGCGAGTAGACGCACTCGGTGGGCAGGGCGATGCGGCGCTGCCGATGTAGGCCGAGGCGGATGCTGCCCTCGCGGTCGTCCCACGTACCGGGAGTTCGCAAGAGGCCGGGTCTGACCCCGACCTTCCCGGCGACGATCAGGAGGCGCCCGACGCCTCCGCCGACGAGTCCGATGTTCCCGATGTTCCCGATGAGCGAGCTGCCAGACGGCGCGTTCCCAGAATGTTCCCAGCACACAGGAGAAGGGCCCTCCGTGATCCCCGCGGAGGGCCCTTCCCATGTCGATACAGGCTCTGACCTGCTGTTTCTCTGCGCCCCCGGCAGGATTCGAACCTGCGACACCCGCTTTAGGAGTTCGATCACTCCTCGGTACCACCAGGGAACCACTCGGTCACACTGGCCATGTCGGACCGCCTAAGAGTGCTGGCGTCCGGCGCCGTTGATGTCACTTATGGATGTCAGGGCGGCCTAATACTCCAAGTGCTGGTCACAGCCACTCGTTGATGGCCGCGACCAGCACGGTCGCCTCGTAGCGGACCGCCAACTTGTCGTACCTTGTGGCCACCGCTCGGTTTCTCTTGAGGCGGTTGATCCCGCACTCAACCGCGTGGCGCCCCTTGTAGTCGGCCGGGTCGAACTTCGGCGGACGGCCCCCACGGGAACCGCGCTTCTTGCGGTGGCGATCTGGTCGCGCTTCTCCGGGATCGTGCAGCGGATACCCCTACGACGACACCAGGGTGGCGCTGCGTTTCCTGGTCGACGTGCTGGGGTTCGCCGAAGTAGTCGCCGCGCCGGACGAGCAGGGCGGGATCGGGCACGCGGAGCTGCGCTGGCCTGGCGGTGGTGCGCTGGTGTTTGGTTCGACGAGGCACACGGACAGCGTGCACGGGCGGATGCGGGCGGGCGCCAGCGCGGTCTACGTGGTGAGCGACGAGGTGGACGCGGTGCACCGGCGGGTGGTTGACGCCGGTGGTGAGGTTCTCGAAGCGCCGCATGAGACGCGGTTCGGGTCGGGGGCTGCGGCGTACGTGTGCACGGTGCAGGACCCGGAGGGCAACCTGTGGACCTTCGGCACCTACCGGGGCCCTTCGCCGGAGTAGGGCGCCGGGAAGAGACGAGAGGGCCTCGGCCGGTGGCGGCCGGGGTCCGGTGCTGTGGGCGTGCGGCGCGGGGGTCAGTGGCTGCCGGTGAGTTCGCCGGTGAGCTTGCCGTGGAGATCCGCGCTCAGGTCGTTCAGGCCGGTGATTTCCACGGTCTTGCCGCGCTGGGAGTATTTGGTCTCGATCGCGTCGAGAGCGGCTACGGAGGAGGCGTCCCAGATGTGGGCCTCGGACAGGTCGATGACGATCTTGTCGGGGTCGCCGGCGTAGTCGAACTGGCCGACGAGGTCGTTGGATGAGGCGAAGAACAGCTCGCCGGTGACCCGGTAGACGACCGTGGTGCCGTCGGGGTCGAGGACGCTGTGGACGCGGGCGAGGTGGGCGACGCGCTTGGCGAAGATGACCATGGCGGTGATGGAGCCGACGACGACGCCGATGGCGAGGTTGTCGGTGGCGACCACCACGATCACGGTGATGGCCATGACGGCGATCTCACCGGCGGGCATCCGCTTGAGCGTCTTGGGGGCGATGGAGTGCCAGTCGAAGGTCGCGAAGGACACCATGACCATGACGGCGACCAGGGCGGCCATGGGGATGTCGGAGACGACGGGGCCGAAGGCGATGCACAGCACCATCAGGAACACACCCGCCAGGAAGGTGGAGAGGCGGGTGCGGGCGCCGGAGACCTTTACGTTGATCATCGTCTGGCCGATCATGGCGCAGCCGCCCATGCCACCGAAGCAGCCGGTGACGATGTTGGCGATGCCCTGGCCGATGGACTCGCGAGTCTTGGAGGAGTGGGTGTCGGTGATGTCGTCGACGAGTTTGGCGGTCATCAGCGACTCCATCAGGCCGACCAGCGCCATCGCGAACGCGTACGGGGCGATCGTCGTCAGCGTGTCGAGGGTGAACGGCACGTCCGGCAGGCCCGGTACCGGCAGTGAGGACGGCAGGGTGCCCTTGTCGCCGACGGTCGGCACCGCGATGCCGGCAGCGACCGTGATGACGGTGAGGATGACGATCGAGACGAGCGGCGCCGGGATCACCTTGGTGACCCTCGGGAAGAACACCATCAGCGCGAGCCCGCCGAGGATCAGCGGGTACACCGCCCACGGCACGTCGTGCATTTCGGGCACCTGCGCCATGAAGATCAGGATCGCGAGGGCGTTGACGAAGCCGACCATCACCGAGCGCGGCACAAAGCGCATCAGCTTCGCCACCCCGAGCGCGCCCAGGACCACCTGGATGACGCCGGCGAGGATGACGCCGGCGATCAGGTAGCCCAGGCCGTACTCGTGGTTCAGGGGGGCGATGACCAGGGCGATGGCGCCGGTGGTAGCGGAGATCATCGCGCGGCGTCCGCCGACGATCGAGATGACCACGGCCATGGTGAAGGAGGCGAACAGGCCGATCGCCGGGTCGACCCCGGCGATGATCGAGAACGAGATCGCCTCGGGGATCAGGGCTAGGGCGACGACCAGGCCGGCCAGGACCTCGGTGCGCCAGACCTTGGGGTTGTTCAGCCAGTCGGGCTTGAGGCCGCGCAGCCGCGCGGCGGGAGTCACAGCAGCAGAAGACAAGGAGATGCGTACCTGTCGTGCTCGGGCACACCACCGGACGGGCCGGGGGCGTGCGGGAGGAGGCGCGGGAGACCGGCCGGCATCCCGCGGGCGGCCCGAGGCGGGCCGGGAACTCGTGAAGGACGCGAGCCGGGGGCCTGGGCGGTGCCCGGCCGGGCAGGTCACGTCCGAGGGCGAAGGGTCACGGCGGGCAGGCGGCGGCGATCGGCGTCATGGGCTCGCGCACGCTCTCTCCTGCAAGAATCGGATCTTCGCCGGGGGCGCCATCGGCCCCGGAACGGCAGCAGCGGGGCAGCCGGACCGCCCTCATCTTCATCAACTCTACCCTAACGTTAGAGTAGAGGTCGGTGGGGTCGCACGGGACGCGGCCCGCCATAACGGGAAGGGCCAGGGACACGGGCGTGGACGACAAGCACATGCAGATCGGCGAGGTCGCCGCGCGGACCGAACTGTCCCTGCGCACCATCCGGCACTACGAGGAGACCGGCCTGGTCATTCCCTCCGCCCGGTCCCAGGGCGGCTTCCGGCTTTATACAGAGTCCGACGTGCAGCGTCTCATGGTCATTCGTCGTATGAAGCCGCTCGGTTTCACCCTGGATCAGATGCGTGACCTCCTTGATGTCACCGACCGCCTTGACCGCGCGGACTCCACTGGCGGTGCCGAGCGCGAGGCACTCCTGGAGCGGGTGAGGAGCTACGAGCAGGACGCCAGCCTCAAGATCGAAGAGCTGCGTATCCAGTTGACGCGTGCCGAGGACTTCGCTGCCACCCTGCGCGCCCGCCTTGATGCGGTCTCGTCCAAGCAGGGCGTCTGATCTGCTCCATCTCCGCTGCGCATGCGCTTCCAGCCCTCGGCGAGCTCGGCGATGCGAAGGTCGCCGACGCCTGCCAACTCGCGGAGGAGTCGGCTCGGTCGGGAAGATCGGCGGTGGGGTGGTCACCGTGACCACCTGCTGGGCGGATGAGCGCGTCTACTACCCGGTGCACGCCTGCCCCTACACCCCCGCCCATCATTCACGGAAAGAGCGGATAATCATCATATGGCGGTGTTGGACCGGCTCTGGTCTGCCTGGGATGCTCGGTCCTCGGACAGGTTCGCTCGGAGCCGGCGGCAAAAGGGCGCGCGTTCGCTGCTGAGTGGCCGAAGCGTCGTCGGCCAGATGTTCCTGCTGCAGCTGGCGGTCGTGGTCCTCCTTGCCATCGCAGGGGTTGTCCTGCTGTTCCTGACGACCCAGCGCCAGAGCATCCGCGAGGCCGGCAGTCGTTCGCTGGCCGTCGCGGAGGGCTTTGCCAGCTCTCCGGGAGTCGCAGAATCCCTGGCGTCCCGGCATCCCACCGCGTTGTTGCAGCCGCGGGTCCAGGAGGCCCACGGGCGCTCCGCTGTTGACTACGTGGGTGTCCTGAACCGGGACGGAACCTACGTAGCCCTCTCCTCTGCCGGCGGGTACGGCCCCGGTAATCACACCTCCACGGACATGGCTCCCCTGTTGGCCGGGCGGACTGTGAGGGAGGAGGCTGTCGGCGATCTTGGGCCTCTGATCCGGGCCTATGTCCCCGTCAAGGGACCCACCGGCTCGGTGGTCGGCGTGGTCGGCGCCGGGGTCACCGTCGAACACGTCAGTCAGAGGGTCATCGCGCAGCTGCCGGCCGTGCTCGGCGTCACCGCGGGCGCGGTGGCCGTCACCACGGGTGGTGCGGCGGTGCTCAGCCGACGGCTGTGGCGCCAGACCCGTGGCCTCGGCCCGGCCGAGATCACTCGGATGTATGAGCACCATGACGCGGTGCTGCATTCGGTGAAGGAAGGCGTCCTTATCGTGGACAAGGACGCCCGGCTGCTCCTCGCCAACGATGAGGCGCAGCGCCTACTCGATCTCCCCCTTGCAGCGGAAAGTCGGCATGCGGACGAGCTCAACCTCCCCCCACGCATCGCCGAACTCCTGACGTCTGGCCGTGAAGCGACCGACGAGGTGCACGCGGCAGGGGATCGGCTATTGGTGGTCAGTCAGCGGCCCACCGACCGGCACGGAGGCCCCCCGGGCAGCGTCGCGACCGTCCGCGATGCCACCGAGCTGCGCTTGGCTGTCATGCTGCAGCGCAGCCTCCTGCCGCACGGCCTCCCCGAGCAGAATGCCCTCGAGGTGGCCCACCGCTATCTGCCCGCCGAGGCCGGGGTGGGCGGCGATTGGTTCGACGTGATCCCCTTGTCCAGCGCGCGCGTCGCCCTCGTCGTCGGTGACGTCGTCGGCCACGGCGTGCACGCCGCCGCCACCATGGGTCGCCTGCGGACCGCCGTGCACAACTTCTCCACTCTGGATCTGCCCCCCGATGATCTCCTGTGGCACCTCGACGAGCTGGTCGACCGGATCGATCAGCAGGAGGCCGGCGGTGATGACGCGCTGATCACCGGGACCACCTGCCTGTACGCCATTTACGACCCGGTGACCGGGCACTGCGCCCTGGCCAGCGCGGGCCACCCCCCACCCGCCGTCGTCGATCCTGACGGCAATGTCACTTTCCTCGACGTGCCTGCCTCCCCTCCCCTGGGCATAGGGAGCGGCCTGCCGTTCGAAACCACCGACCTCCACCTGCCCGAGGGCTCCCGCCTCGTCCTCTATACGGACGGGCTCATTGAGTACCACCTTCGCGACATCGACACCGGCCTTGCTCTCCTACGCACCGCGCTGACCGGTCAACCGCACCTCTCCCCGGAGGAAACCTGCCGGCACATCCTCGACGTCATGCTGCCCCAGCACCCCAGCGACGACATCGCCCTGCTGGTGGCCCGCACCTGCCTTCTGGACCCCGCGCAGGTGGCCGAATGGGATGTGCCGTCCGACCCTGCCGCCGTCGCCCCCATACGCACCCAGTGCGCGCAGCGGCTGGAGGGGTGGGGACTGGAGGAGATCGCCTTCTCCACCGAGCTGATCCTCAGCGAGCTGACCACCAACGCCATCCGCTACGGCACCCAACCGATGAAAGTGCGGATGGTGTGCGACCTCAGCCTGATCTGCGAGGTCGCCGATGGTTCCAGCACCTCCCCCCACCTGCGCCGCGCCGCTACTTCCGACGAAGGGGGACGCGGCCTGTTCCTCGTTGCCCAGTACGCCCGGCACTGGGGCACCCGCTACACCTCCCGCGGCAAGGTCATCTGGACCGAGCAATCCCTTCACGATGGGGCCACAGAGCCCAGCGCCGATCTGGTCGACGCCCTCCTCGACCAGTGGGACGAATGACTTGTGCCCCCCTGCTAATTAGCTGTCATCATCTGTCGACGCTTGTCGTCGTTGGCCACCCTCGCACGGCCCACAGACGGCTCAGCCACAGGGGCCTTGCACCTGGTCACGCGGTCGATGGAACGACTTTGGCCGGGAGCTGCTTTGGCGCGAGTGATCATGGCCCCTAGATGAATGAGTCCAAGGGTTCGCCTGCGGGCATGGCGCGAGGGCGCCCATTGTCGATGTGTGACGAAAGACCTGGACACCCTCGCAACGGCA
>NZ_JBIAXM010000065.1:0-20368 GCF_042896695.1 Streptomyces sp. NPDC001270
AGGCGATTCTGGCCTTTCACGCTAGGCCCAGCTGTCTGACCTGCACCGATACCCCGCCGCACCCCCGCGAAGCCCACTCAACTGTGGAACGCAGGCAAAGGCGACCACATGTGGGATCTCAACCGCGGACAACGGCCGGTCCACAGCGCCCATCAGCCGGAAGTCCACGACATCCTGCGCCGCTGGCGTGCGACAGCGGAGCGGTACCAGCCGCCGCGGCTGCTGATGGGGGCCACATGGGTCCCCGATCCGGTCGACCTCGCGGCTTACTACGGCAAGGGCGACGAGCTTCAGCTGCCCCAATACTTCCAGTTGCTCTTCTCGCCCTTCGACGCCGACGCCCTGCGGGCCGGCGCGGAGACGTGGCTGGAGTCACTGGGCCCCCATGACACTCCGGTGTGGCTCGGTTCGAACCACGACCTGTCCCGTTTTCCCACCCGGTGGTGCGACGGGGACGACCGAAAGACCCGGCTCGCCTTGGCGATGCTGTTGACCCTGCCTGGTGCCTGTGTCCTCTACCAGGGGGACGAGTTCGGGATGGAGGACACGGTCGTACCCGTGACGCGGCAGCGTGACCAGGCGCCCTGGCCGCGCGACGCCAGTCGTACGCCGATCCCGTGGGAACGGGATCCGCTGGGGGGCTTCACCACCGGCGAGCCTTGGCTGCCACTCGGCGACACGGACCGCAACATCGCTGATCAGGCGGCTGATCCCGAGTCCGTGCTGAACTGGACGCGCAAGCTCATCTCGGTCAAGAAACGGCTGACCGGACCGTACACACCACTGTCCGCACCGGACGGTCACTGGCGCTACCAGCGCGGCGACGTCACGGTGGATCTCGACTTCGCCCGTTCGGCGGTGCGTATCGATGGTTGACATCGCTCCGGTGGAGGTGGCGGATCCCCGGACCACTGCGCCACTCGCCGACACTCGCGTGATCGCGGCCGGGCGTGACGCCCTCGCCGGCCGTACTGTCTGGCACGTCAACACCACCGCAGTCGGCGGCGGCGTCGCTGAGCTGCTGCGCTCAGCGATCCCCTGGTACGCCAGAGCCGGGATACGCGCTCGGTGGCTGGTGATGAAGGCCGACCAGGAGTTCTTCGGCGTCACCAAGCAACTGCACCATCTCTTCCACGGCCGCCCCGGCCACGGACGTCCGCTGGGCCGAGCCGAGTTCGCGGAGTACCAGCGCACGACACAGCAGGCCGCCGCCGGAGCACTGGCACACATGGCGCCCGGCGATCTCGTACTCCTGCATGATCCGCAGACCCTCGGAATGGCGCCGGCCCTGCGACAGGCGGGCATGCTCGTGGCATGGCGCAGCCATGTCGGCACCTCCTGCCAGAGCCCTGAGGTGGCGGCTGCCTGGGACTTCCTGGAGCCCTTCGCGCAGGCGCCGCTGCGCTACGTCTTTTCGATGCCGGAGTACGTGCCACCGGGTCTCGACGCGGGACGAGTGGTGGTCATCGCTCCCTCCATCGACAGCGCGTCGGAGAAGCTCCGGCCCATGGCAGACGCGGAGATCCACGGAATCCTGGCATCCTCCGGGCTGGTCGGCCCGCCCCGGTCCGTACCCGCAGCACAAGGGACCGACTCCGTCGTCACGGAATACGCCGCCCGGCGCGTCGCGGTGTGGCAGGACGCGCCGGTGCCGCCGGACGCCCCGACCGTACTGCAACTGTCCCGTTGGGACCCGTTGAAGGACATGGCCGGGACCCTCAACGCCTTCGTACGTCACATAGCCCCGGTCTCAGAGGCGCATCTCGCGTTGGCCGGTCCCGACCCGGCCGATGTCGCCGACGACCCGGAGAACGTCGCCGTCTTCGCCGCGGTGTTGCGGGAACGGGCGGCACTCCCGGCCGACGTGCGCCGACGCGTTCATCTGATCGGCCTGGGACTCGCCGACGACCCCACCGAGCTGCGGGCGAACGCGGCCGTCGTCAACGCGTTGCAGCGACACGCGACGGTTGTCGCCCAGAAGAGTGTGGAGGAGGGGTTCGGACTGGCCGTGACCGAGGCGATGTGGAAAGCGCGCCCGTTGGTGGCGAGTGCGGTGGGCGGTATCCGTGCGCAGGTGACCCATGGAGTGACCGGCCTTCTGGTGGACGACCCCGCCGACTTGCCGGCGTTCGGGCATCAGGTCACACGGCTTCTCCATGACAAGGCTCTGCGCGAAAGGCTGGGCCGAGCGGCGCGCGACCACTGTGCGCGGCACTACCTGGCCGAACGCGAGTTCCGCGACCACATGATGCTCCATCTCGACATGTGCGGTGCCGCCACGCAGGTGGACCGGTGACCGCGCCTGCCGTTCGGCCCCCGCTGATTCCGCGTCAGGAGCCGGACGTCATGGTGATCGGGGCCGGTACCTTCGGCTCGGTCCTCGCCTGGCGGCTCAGCCAGGGCGGGCAGGGGGTCCGTACGCTGCTGCTGGAATCCGGTCGTCTGGAACGGACGGAACACGTGCAGAACGCCCCGCCGGCCGAGGAGACCGTGCCCCCGCCGCGTCTGCTCGCACCCGGGGCCGCCTCCCCGCCACCTGGACGGGGCCGATGGCGGGTGCCGTGGCGTTCCCATCTGCCCTACCACGGACTCGCCTACGGGGTCGGCGGCCGGTCGCTGTTCTGGGGGGCCTACTGCGTATGGCCGGTGCTCGACCAGGACGGCATACGGGACCGCTGGCCGACCGAGGCCAGAGCCGAACTGACCACCCGGTACCTGCCTGCCGCGGCCGACCTGTTGGGCTTGTCCCGTCCAGCACCGCATTTCGACGGTGAGCTGAACCGCCGACTGCGCAGCCGACTGCTCGACGCCTTGGCGGGGCACCGATTCCCGGGGTTGCTCCCGCCGGGCGAGCTGCCCGACCACCCGGCCGCCAACGCGACCCGACCTGGCGATGGACACGGATACGGCCCGGCATCGCGGCTGCACATGCCCTTGGCGATCAATACGGTCGGGGACGCCGGGAAAGCCGGGGACGCCGAAGACGAGGACTCGGGATCCCCACAACTGGCGCGGTTCAGTTCGACTCCGTTGCTGACCGAGCGGCTGCGCGATGGCACCGGCCGTCTGGAACTGCTCACCGACTGCCACGTCATCGGCCTCCGCGCGAGCGGCGACCGGATCACCGCTGTCGACACCAGCCTCGGACTGCTGAGCGTGCCCGACCATGCCGCGGTCGTCCTCGCCGTCGGCACCATCGAGAACGCCCGGCTCGTACTCGACGCCCAAGGACCGGCACCGACCGCAGGTCCGGCCCATGACCTGACCACTCACCTGCGTTCCAACCTGACGGTGCGCGTTCCCTTCCCCTTCGACCGCTCCCGGTTCACGGCCGCCTCCCACACCCCGGTGCCTTCCCGCCGGGACCCGGCACGGACATGGGGCGCCGCCGCGTTGCATCTGCGCGGCTCCTGCGGGCTTCCGTCGGGCTCCGACACACGTTTCCATCACCAGATCACCGCCTACGGAGTCGGAGCGCTGCCCGAGGCCGCCGCCCGCAGGCTCTACACCGATACGCCGAGATACGACGTGGAGGCGTTGGACCGGGCGCTGCGTACCCCGCCACGGCACCTCGTCATCACTCTCGCCAGTGTCGCGGAGATGGCGACCGACGGCGCCGGCGAGGTGAGACTGCTCGACGAGCGCGACTCGCACGGCGCACGTCTCGCCTACGTGCGGCTGTCGCCAGGCCGTGCGGACCTGCGGACCTGGGACGCCATGGACCGCTCGGCCGACGCTGTCGTCCGAGCCCTGGTCGGCGACCGTCCCTTCGAGGTACTGCGATCAGGGCAGTTCGTGCCCGTCGACGGTGGCCGAACGGCCACCGTCCTGGCTGCGGAGGAACGGCGCGAGCCCCTCGGCTGCGGACACCACGAAATGGGCACGCTCCGCATGGGCAAGGACCCACGGGATTCCCACACCGACGCCGACTGCCGAATGCACTCCGTGCCGAACCTGTACGTCTGCGGTCCCGCTGTCTTCCCCGCTCTCGACTCCGCCGGACCCGTACTGCCGGGAATCGCGCTCACCCTCCGTCTCGCTGATCATCTGCGGCGTACCATGCGGGAAAGCCACCGGACAAGCCGGTCCCCCATGCCGTCGACGCCACCCAGCAGCCGTACGCGAAGGACCGCCGTATGACTGGAATCCAGGCCCGCCGCTCGCTGCGGACAAGTACGGACGTCACCCTCGTGGCACCGAGGCGGCCCAGTGCGCGATGAGAGCGGCCGGGTGCCCGCGACCGCGCGGATGGCGCGGGTGGCCGTGTCGGCGATCTTCTTCGTCCATGGGGCGGTCTTCGCCTCCTGGGCCGCCCGTGTTCCGGCCGTGCAGTCCGAACTTCAGCTGTCCGCGGGGATTTTGGGCCTGGTGCTGGCCGGTCCCGGGCTCGGGGCGCTGGCCGGCAGCCAGGCAAGTGGGCTACTGGTACGGCGCCTCGGCAGCCGTGCGGTGAGTGCGATGGCGCCCGTGGTGCTGAGCGTGCCGCTGGGCCTCATCCCGATGGCGCACTCGCCTTGGTCGCTGATGGGGTTGCTGGTGCTGCTCGGTGCGGCCGACGGGTGCACCTCCGTGGCGATGAACGCTCAGGCGGTCGTCGTGCAGCGGCGGTACGGACGGGCGGTGCTCAACTCCATGCACGCCATCCGCAGCGTCGGCGCTGTCGCCGGCGCGCTGGCCGGAGTGGCCACGGCGGCCCTCGGCCTGACACTGACGACCCAGTTCGTGATCATGGCCGTCGTGCTCGCCGTGGTGTCGGCGGTGGCGGCCTGCGGGCTCGGGCCGGACGGGGAACCCGCTCGGCAGGCGCAGCGGCCCAAGACCGCCCGCGTGCCGGACGCGGGCGAACGGGACGCGGGCGAACGGGATGCGGGCGAACAGGATGCGGACGGGCAGGGGTCGAACAGAGGGATCACCGTGCTGCTGCTCGCGCTGATGACCTTCCTGGCCGCTCTGGTGGAGGATGCCCCCGCCTCCTGGAGCGGCGTGTACCTGCGGCACGTCGGCGCGGACGCCGCGACAGCCGCCGCCGGATACGCGGCCTTCTCAGCGGGGGAGGTCGTCACCCGGCTGCTCAACGACCGGATGGTCGACCGCATCGGCTGGGCCCGCCTGATCCGGGCAGGCACCCTGTGCTGCGCCGCCGCGCTGAGCGCGGCGCTGCTGCTCGGACAGCCCGGGACCACGCTGGCGGCGCTCGTCGTCGCCGGCGCCGGGATCAGCGCGGTCTTTCCCGGTGTGTTCACAGCGGCGGGTGGGCTTCCCGCCGCGGCCATGGCGATGGGCCAGGTCGGCTTTGCCGGGAACCTCGGCTGGCTGCTGGTCTCCCCGATCATCGGCGGCTTGGCGACGGTGGTCGGTCTGCCGACCGCCCTCGGCCTCCTGGTTGTCGCCGCGGTGACCATCGCGGGGCTGGCTCCGATCACCCGCTCGGCCGGACCCGGGCGCCCCGGCGCCCGGCAGATCGCCCAGGAGATGAACAACTGACCAGACCGATCGCCGGTGGAAGGAAGGTTCGTACCCATGATGTCGACCACCCAGATCGTGCTCACCGGTCCTGGCCGCGTCGAGGCCAGGCGTAGGCGGCTCGAACCGGTCCGCACCGGCCAAGCCCTCATCCGGGTCACTCAGTGCGGCCTGTGCGCGTCGGAAGCCGATCAGTGGATGGGCCGGTCCGGTAGGTATCCCGTTGAGATAGGCCACGAAGTCGCCGGTGTGGTGGAGGAGATCGCACCGGATCAGGAGGGTGGGCCGCTGAACGCCGGCGATCACGTCGTGTCGTGGGTGCCCGGCGGGGGGTTCACCGAGTTCATGGTCATCGAAACGAGCCAGGCCATACCCGTACGTCCCGGCATCGCCTTCCCCGCCGTCGCGGAGCCGCTGTCGTGTTGCGTCAACGCCGTCGAGCTGGCCGCCCCCAGGGTGGGGGCCGACGTGGTGATCCTCGGTACCGGTTTCATGAGCCTGCTCATCCAACGGCTCTCGGTGCTCAAGGGCGCCCGCTCGGTCATCGTGGCGGGCCGTCGCCCCGATGCCCTGGCCCGAAGCTCCCACTGGGGTGCGACGCGCGTGGTGGACCTGCGCACCGAGTCACTCGCGGACGCCGTCGCCGCAGACACCGAGGCAGCCGGCGCGGACGTGACGTACGAGGTCACCGGAGCGCAGGAAACACTCACCATCGCGGGTCAGGTCACCCGCACCAGCGGCACCGTCGTGATCGCCGGGTACCACCAAGGGGAGCCCCGTACGATCGACCTCGGCCACTGGAACGAGCGGGCGTTCCGGATCGTCAACGCCCACTTCCGCGATCTCCCCACAATCCTGGGTGGCATGCGGACCGCGATCGCCCTGGTCGAGTCGGGACAACTCGATCCTTCCGGCCTCCTGACACACAGGTACCCCCTCCACGAGGTCCGCGCCGCGTTCCGGGATGCGGTCGGCAAGCCCGACGGATTCGTGAAGGCCGCGATCGAACCGAACCCGTCCGCTCCCGCCTGAGTTCGTCGCGCGGACGCCGGCCTGGCGCCCGGACCGCGCAGGCGAGGGGCGCCACCCTTCTCCTCGTTGCCGAGAGCGGTCCGAGATGCCCGGCGGCCCGCGCCCGCTGCGCGATGCGCACGCCGCCGAGTCGTGTGGCCGCGGGCAGTGTCACGGGGGAGTGGTCCCGGACGCGGTGCCCCCGGCTACCGGGCCCGGCCGGGGGCCGGAAGCGTGCGCGGTCGCAGGCGCTCGCCCTGCGGCCCGAACATGATCAGGTATTCGACCGGTCCGCCGGGTCCGGCGTTCGCGACTCCGTGGGCGGTGCGGGTGTCGAACTCGGCGACGTCCCCGGCGCTCAGGACGAGGTCCTGCTCGCCGAGCGCCAGCCACAGCCGCCCGTACAGGACACACAGCCATTCCCACCCGTCGTGGGAGACCTGCCGCGGTCGCGTCGGCGGCGCGTCGACGGCGGGCAGGACGTGCTTGTGGGCGTGCAGGCCCCCCACGTACCGGGTCAGCGGCAGCACCGCCTTGTCGTCGCCGGGACGCTGCTGCACCGGGGTGCGCGGTCCGGCCGCGGCGGCGGGTGCGGTGCCGGCCAGCTCGTCCAGGGAGATGTCGTACGCCTTCGCGAGCTGCAGCAGCACCTCCAGGGTCGGCATGCGCCGGCCGGTCTCGATCCGCGACAGCGTGCTCGGCGAGATGCCGGTCGCACAGCTGACGCCGGTGAGTGTGGCGCCGCGCTGCTCGCGCGCGGTCCGCAGCCGGGGGCCCATGGCCGCCAGCGTGGCGGCAATGTCGTCGTCCGTCACCGTCACCGTCGCCCCGCTCCCTCCAGCCGTCCTGCCTCCATCACCCTGTCCTGCAAGTTTGCCAGACTGGCAAGCGTGCTCGCCTCGGGCGGCCACGGCGCCGCATGATCGGTGGGTAACCGCGGCCGTCCGTGAACCGAGGAGAAACCATGCACCACCCCGCGCCGTCCGCCGACCTGCACCACCGCACCATTGAGGCCCCCGCCGGCCGGCTGCACCTGGTCGAGCAGGGCACCGGCCCGCTGATCCTGCTCGTGCACGGCTTCCCCGAGTCCTGGTACTCCTGGCGCCGCCAGCTCCCGGCCCTCGCGGCGGCGGGGTACCGGGCCGTGGCGCTCGACGTGCGCGGCTACGGCCGCTCCTCCAAGCCCGCCGCGACGGACGCCTACCGGATGCTCGACCTGGTGGAGGACAACGTCGCCCTGGTGCACGCGCTGGGCGAGGAGAGGGCGGTGGTCGTCGGGCACGACTGGGGTTCCAACATCGCGGCAACCTCCGCCCTGCTCCACCCCGAGGTCTTCCGCGCCGTCGGACTGCTGAGCGTCCCCTACGCGCCGCCCGGCGGCCCCCGCCCCACCGACGTCTTCGCGCAGATGGGCGGCGACGAGGAGTTCTACGTCTCGTACTTCCAGGAGCCCGGCCGGGCCGAGGCGGAGATGGAGCCCGACGTCCGGGGCTGGCTCGCGGGCTTCTACGCGGCCCTGTCCGCCGACACCATGCCCGCCCAGGGCGAGCCCGACCCGCACTTCGTGACCCGCGCCGGCGGCCGGCTGCGCGACCGCTTCCCCGGCGGCGAGCTGCCCGCCTGGCTGACCGAGGACGACCTCGACGTGTACGCCGGGGAGTTCGAGCGCACCGGCATGACCGGGGCCCTCAACCGCTACCGCTCCATGGACCGCGACTGGGAGGACCTCGCCCAGTACGGCGGTGCCGCGATCAAGCAGCCGTCCCTGTTCATCGGCGGCGCCCTGGACGCCTCCACGACCTGGATGGCCGACGCGATCGACGCCTACCCGGCCACCCTCCCCGGCCTGGCCTCCACCCACATCCTGGACGGCTGCGGGCACTGGATCCAGCAGGAGCGTCCCGAGGAGGTCAACCGCCTGCTGACCGCCTGGCTCGCCTCCCTCCAGGACTGAATGGTCGGGCGTGCCGGCCGGGTCCGTCGCAGGACTACCCCGGCCGGCACACCCGAGGACAGCGCCCGGCCACTCTCGGCGGTTCGCGAAGGCCGTGCAGGGGGTTCGCCGGCCCTTGCGGTGGTCCGATGATCCCGCCACCGGCCACCCCGCTGCGGTGTCCGAGCCGCAGTTCCGGGGCACCCTTGAACCGCATCAGCCCGCCAGCGCGATGAGGATGGTCGACACGCCGTTGTTGACCGCGTGAACGATGACGCCTGGCCACACCGACTTCGTGCGCACCAGCAGAATGCCGTTGATCGCGCCGACGACGATCGCCGGAATCAGAGCCAGGTTGATGCCGTGAGCCAAGGCGAAGACGACGGTGCTGCCGATGACGCTCACCCATGCGCCGTACCGGGTGAGCGCGGTGGAGACCACCCCTCGGAATGCGAACTCTTCGCCGAGGGGGGTGAGAACGGCGATGAACAGCAGTTGCAGAGTCAGGGCGAGTGGACCGGCGTGGGAAGCGGCGTGGTAGTCGCCTTGCGGATCGCCGTCCGTGCTTCCGGTGATCGCCACGACGATGGCGGCGACCACACGGGTCAGGACGAACGCGAGCAGTCCGAAGCCGAGCGAGAAGAAGATCCAGCGAGTCGTGAGGGCGCGGACATTGAACGCGGACCAGGAACGGCTACGGATGACGAAAGCGGCGAAGAAGGCGAGCAGGCCCATGATCCCGGAGAGCGCTGCGAGAGACAGTCCGCTCGCGACCGACTCGTCGTGGGTGAGTGCGCTGACGATCGGCACGCCGATGATGAAACTCAGGATGTAGGCGACGGCGGCGGCGAATATCTCAGGCCACCCGGGTCGCTGATCTTCCGCACCGGTCAAACCTGTCGGAGGGATGTTCACATCTGTCGGAGCGGCGTTGAGGTTCACGGAAGTATCTCTCATGGGGGTCGGGTTTTTCGACGGGCTGTTGGTGTTGGTGTGGTTCGCGTAGGTGGGGGGCGCTGAACGGAAAGGTATGTCGCTGGACGGTCAGAAAGGGACCGGCGTCGAACCGGGCCGCGACGATGCCTGCCGTCTGGCGCCAACGGTCCACTGGGATCAGTGAGTTGACGCCAAGCGTGACCGGCGCCGCAACAGTTGACGGCACACTGTACCGTACGATGTGCCGCACGGCGTGCGGTACAGTGTGCGAGTATGCTCGTCGGCATGACCGTTCGGGAGGAGATCGTCGAGGCCCGCGCTCCGTCCGGCCCCGGCACACGGGATCAGTTCGCTTGACGTCCGCCGTGTCGTGGTTGAGGCGTGTGTGGGGGCGTGTGTGTGGGCGACGACGCACCGGCATGGCTTCCGCCCCAGTGCGAGCCGCATCCTGTCGTCGCCGAGGAGATCGTCCGCTGTTCCGTCGACAACCTCTCGATCGCCGACGACAAGCGCGACCCGTCACCACGGATGTTTCGAGCGCCTGGCTCAGCTCTTGCCTTCAGGCGGTCGGAAGGCGGCGTTCGAGGGCCGGTTCGAGCTGCATCGGATGTCCGCCGCGCCGGATGCCGTCCCCGGTGCGCGCGTCATCGTCGAGAGCGCGCACCGATCATTGGCGGAGCGTTTGCGCTGGTGGCTGACCATCCTCGCCCGGGGCGTTCTCGTCGGGAGCGGTCAGGGACTGTTCCGCGAACCAGCGAAGTGTGGCTTCCGCCCGGTTGAGCGCCTCTTCGCCCTTGTCCAACAAGAGGCTCAGGTGCAACCCGTCCACGAGCGCCACAAACCGGTCGGCCAGCACCTCCGGCGTGTCTCGCGGTGCAGATCCGTCCGCTGCCAGAAGCGTGAACCAGCGTGTCACGGTCACGACGGACTCATCGTGCCCGGAGCGCACCATTTCCAGCACCTCCTCGTTGGCATCGGAGCCAAGAGCGAGGGTGAGCCGTTCGAACCAGATCGTCAGGGCGGAATGCCGGTCCGCCGTGGTGGGGAGGAACTGCCGCAGGCTCGCGTACAGGCGGTCCACGGGGGCCAGGGAGACATCCCGGATCCACTCTTCGCTGAGCACCTGGGAGATCGCCCGCTCCGCGACGGCCCGGTAGAGCAACGCCTGTGAGGGGAAATACGCTCGCAGAGTCGTGGCGCCGATACCGGCCGCGGCGGCGACAGACCGCACGCTCAGGCCCCGCAGACCTTCCGTTCGGGCGAGGCGCGTTGCCACGTCCAAGATGTGCTGTCGCTTGTCTGCATTCCCAACCACGTCGCGATCCTATCTCCCTAGGGCGGCCTCGTACGGCGCGTACAGGCGCATGACCAGGTTGAACCGGCCGCCGGCCGGGATGGGAAGCCAGTTGCCCACGGGTCCGTCGGGTCGCGGGTTCGAAGCGGAGCCGGTAACAGCGAGGGGCGCCCTGGGTTCCGGCTCAGCGGCGGTTCGGGACGACGGTCTCGAACGTGCCGGTGAACGTGTCGAGCAGGGTGAGCAGGGTGTCCAGGTCGGTGCGGTCACCGTCGACTGCGGCAGCGTCCTTGGTCAGGAGTTCGTCGAGTGGCACCGACCCGTAGGCGAGGTGTGCCAGCGCGGTGTGCGTGATGCGCAGGGTGCCGGCCGGTGTATCGGTGTCGGTCGGCTGCGGGTGCCGCAGGACGCCGTTGTCGATGATGAGCGCGCGCCTGTCCCTGGTCGGCCCGAGTCCGTCGCCGTCGGCGGTGACTTCGAGTCCGATGCGGAGCCGGGTGCCGGCCGCGCGGGGGCCGTTGAGGCGGATCGCCAGGTAGTCGAGGATCGCGTCGGTGGTCATTCCGGCGATGAGGTCGGGGCTGATGCCCGCACCGGACGGCTTCGCGCTGGGGGCGCCGTCGCGCAGTTCCTGGGCACCGACTAGGTAGAAGTTGCGCCAAGGGGCTGCTTCGGACTGGTAGCCGAGCTGTTCGAAGACGTCCGCCTGGAGCAGGCGTGCGGCCTCGTGGCCGGGGTCGGCGGCCAGGGTGTGCTTGAGCAGTTCGGCGGCCCACCGGCCCTCGCCCGCGTCGTGGGCGGTGCGCGCATGGCCGACCACGGCATCGATTCCGCCCATCAGTTCGACGTAGCGTCGGCCGGCCTGGGTGGGCGGCAACGGGTCGAGGTTGGCCGGGTTGGCGTCGAACCAGCCGAGGTAGTGCTGGTAGACGGCCTTGACGTTGTGGCGCGTGGCACCGTAGGTGCCGCGGTTGTCCCAGCGTCGGTCGAGCGAGTCGGGCAGTTCGATCAGTTCGGCGATCTCGTTCGGCGTGTGGCCGTGGTTGGCCAGGCGCAGCGTCTCGTCGTGGAGGTAGCGGTACACGTCGCGGTGCATGCCCAGCAGTTCGGCGATCTGTTCCTGGCCCCAGACGGGCCAGCCGTGGCCGATGAACATGACGTCCGAGACATCCCCGTACAGGCGCAGTGCATCGTCGATCGCGGTGCTCCAGGCCGCCGCGTCACGGACCGGGGCGCCGCGCAGCGTGTACAGGTTGTGCATGTGATGGGAGATCAACTCCGCCATGCACAGGGCTCGGTGCTCGGGGAGGTGGAAGTTCATCTCCGCGGGCGCCTCTGTGTCGGGAACGTACTGGAAGACGAACCGGACACCGTCGAGGACCAGTTCGTCGCCGGTACGGGAGACCTCATGCGTCGGCCGGATCAGTGAGGTCCGGCCGGTCGCCATGGCGGCGCAGCTGCCGTTCATCACGTGTCCCAGGGCACCCTTGGGCAACTGGCCGCCGAACATGAAGGCGGAGCGGCGCCTCATCGCGACGCCGGCGGAGACGTTCTCGCTGACGGCGTGCTCGTAGAAACCGGCGGGGGCGACCACCGGGATGCGCCCGGACCGCACAGCCGCCTCGTCAACGACTCCCTTGACCCCGCCGAAATGATCGAGATGTCCGTGCGTATGCACGACCGCCGTTACCGGACGGTCACCGAGCTGCTCGCGGACCAGCTCCAGCGCCGCCTCCGAGGTCTCGACGCAGGTGAGGGGGTCGATCACGACGTAGCCGCGCTCGCCGACGACGACGGTCATGTTCGCGGCGTCGTAGCCGCGCACCTGGTAGACCCCTTCGGTGACCTCGAACAGGCCGTGATGGCGCAGCAGTTGGGCACTACGCCACAGGCTCGGATGCACGGTCACCGGGGCCTCGCCCCCGACGAAGGAGTACGCCGCCAGATCCCAGACCACCCTGCCCGAGGCATCCCGGATGACGGGCGGCTCGATGGAGGCGAGCCTGCCGCGCCGCACGTCCTCGAACGCCCGCCGGTCCTCCCACGGCAGTCCCCGCGCAGCGGCGGCGTGCCGTCGCGCCGTGACCGAACCGGCTTTGTGCGAGTCGTTCCCCGACGGCGTATCGGCTGTCTGCGACATCTTCTTCTCTCCTCACTGCGGGCACGGGCAGTTCTCGGACGCGCGGCCGGCAGTCGAATCGGCGCGACTTCGCCCTCCGCCTCGGGGCACGCGTGATGCGCCGCGCGCGGGAACCGCGAATACCTCGAATCAAGGTATGTCGAAGCGTAACACCTCGAAGCGAGGTATATCGATGCGACGTGAGACGATGGAGTTGTGTTGGAGCTTGCGATCTTGGGATACCTGGCGGAAGGCCCGCTGCACGGCTATGAGCTGCGCCGCCGGGTCGAGCAACTGTCGGGGCACACCCGGCCGGTCAGCGACGGCAGTCTCTATCCGGCGATCAACCGCCTGGTCAAACGCGGCGAGTTGGCCCGCCACGCGGAACCGGGCGCCGCGGCCACCCAGAAGTACGTGCTGACCCTGACCGAGGCCGGACGCGCCGAACTACTGCACCGGCTGCGTGAGCCGGGCCAACTGGAGATCACCGACCATGCCAGGTTCATGACCATCCTGGCGTTCCTGTCCCAGCTCCCCGACATCGAGGAGCAGCATGCGGTACTGAGGCGGCGCCTGGAGTTCCTGGAGGCGCCCGCGAGCTTCTTCTACGACGGCGACCGGCCGCTGAGCGCGGAGGAAGTCGCCGACCCCTACCGCCGGGGCATGATGCTCATGGCCCGCGCCATCAGCCGTGCCGAACGCGCTTGGCTCCGCCAGGAACTCGACGGCGCGCAGGAGCCTTCCCGGACAGCACCCGCGGCACCGGCGCCGCGGCACTGACGACTCGGCCGGCGATCGAGGTTCGGGCGGGCGCGCCTTGCGGCATGTGCTGCATGTCACATTCTTGGCTCGGGGTGGGGCGACGGATTTTCCTCCGGTGCCTGGTCTTGATACGGACCGAACCAGACCACCGTCCGGAGTGTCCGATGTCCGATCTCTTCTCCACTGCTGTCGTCACCGGTGCCAGCCGAGGCTTCGGGCGCGCGATCGCCGCCGCACTTGTCGCCCAAGGCGCCCACGTCTTCGGAATCGCCCGCCATGAGCAGGAACTGCGTACCGTACGGGACGAACTCGGCGAGAGTTTCACACCCGTCGCCGCCGACGCGAGTGACGAGGCGCTCGCACAGCGCGTGATCCGGGAACACCGTCCCGGCCTGCTCGTCCTCAACGCGGGGGCCACACCGCACATGGCGCCCGTGCACGAGCAGACCTGGGAGACCTTCAGCCGCCACTGGCACACCGATACGCGTCACGTCTTCACCTGGACCCGGGAGGCACTGCTGGCACCCCTGGCGCCGGGCAGCGTTGTCGTCTCGATGTCCAGCGGAGCGGTACTGGCAGGCTCCCCGCTCAGCGGCGGATACGCCAGTGCCAAGGCCGCCGTCCGCTATCTGAGCGGGTACGCGGCACAGGAGTCGGCGCGGGCCGGGCTGGGCATCCGGTTCCACACGCTGCTGCCCCACATGAGCCCGGCCGGCGGCGTCGGTTCGCTCGCCATCGACGGCTACGCCGCGCGGCAGGGCGTCGACCGGGACACCTTCGTCATGAGCCGCGAGCAGCCGGTCCTGACCGCCGAACGGGCCGCACAGGCGGTCCTGGACGTCGCCCGGGACGCCGGCAGCGCCCTGGAGTACAAGGTCACCGGCGGCGGTCTGGCTCCGGTGGACTGAGCCGCACCCACACCAGATCGACCGCACCCCCCAAGGAGCCGGCACGATGTCACCGTACGCGCAGGACGCGGAGCGGGCGGAGTTCGCCGCCCGGACCGAGCCGTACCGTCCCGAACTGCTCGCCCACTGCTATCGGATCCTCGGCTCGATCCACGACGCCGAGGACCTGGTGCAGGAGACGTACCTGCGGGCCTGGCGCGCTTTCGGTTCGTTCGAGGGCCGCGCCTCGGTGCGGCGATGGCTGTACAAGATCGCCACCAGGGCGTGCCTGACGGCTCTGGAGACGCGCGCCCGGCGGCCTCTTCCCTCGGGCCTCGGCGCACCCACGGACGATCACCGAGTGGCCATGAGCGGGCGTGAACCGTCGGTGGCCTGGCTCCAGCCCGCACCCGACACGCTGTTCGGCACCGGAGACCCGGCCGCGGCCGTGGCGGGCAGGACGGGAGTACGGCTCGCCTTCATCGCCGCACTGCAGTACCTGCCCGCCCGGCAACGGGCCGTTCTCACGCTCCGCGACGTGCTGGCGTTCCGGACGGGCGAGGTCGCCGAGATCCTGGGCTCCACGCCCGCGGCCGTCGACAGCGCGCTCCGCCGTGCCCGGGCCCGGCTGGCTGAAGCCGGACCGGTCCAGGACACGCTGACCGAACCCGACGAGGAGTCCCGGCGCGCCCTCCTTGAGCGCTACGTCGATGCCTTCACCCGCGCCGACGCCGATGCGCTGGTGGAACTCCTGCGCGTCGACGTCGAGATGGAGATGCCGCCGACCCCGACATGGTTCACCGGCCGCCGGGCCGTCATCGGCTTCCTGACCCATCGAGTGCTGCGCAGGGACCGGTGGAGCCTGGTGCCCACCCTTGCCAACGGGCAGCCCGCCGCCGTGGCCCTCCAGCACACCGGAGACGGCCGCTACGAGCCGTACGGTGTCCACGTCCTGACCCTCATCGGACCCCATGTCTCCCGCATCACCGCGTTCAACGACCCGAGCCTGGTGCCGACGTTCACCCTCGCACCCGCACCGACACCCCGCGCCGACCAGCCTTCGACCCGCTGAGCGGGCAGCCGTGGCTTCGGGTTCGGACCCGCTCCTCGGCGGCGAGCCGACAACCTGTACTCGCCCACCTCGTAGCGGAACTAGGGCACGGCCTCGGAGACGGCGCCGATCGTGTCCTCGGTCGGAGCGTCGGGGTGTCGGGGCGAGGACCCACGGCAGGGAGTCGTACGACCAGCGCAAGCGTGTGACACAGGCTCACTGTGCCGGTGCCGAGGTGGTCGAACACCAACCCGTACGGCACCTTCCGCCTCGACATGCACAAGCAACCCGACCTGGCCCTGCCCATCGGCGTGCCGCGTCCACGCGTGGCCGCGCCCGCGACAGCCGTGCGCTGAGCAAGCCGTTCGGCCCGTTCCGGCCCATGGCCAGGGAGTGTGCCGACCTGGCGTGACCGCAGTCCGGATCGTATGCCGCTGCTCTGTGTGTCTTGCCGGCGCGCACTCTGGTGCGCGGTGGTCACCGCCGGCTGCCGAGCGCCCGGGACGGGGCCGGGCCGCTCTCCACCGGTTCCCGTCGGGAGGAAGAAGGAAGACGCCGAAGGGGTCGGCGGCGACGGCTGCCTTGCCGGCTCCGCCACCCGATCCGAGAGCAGCGGGATCCGTTCCCCGTCCACCTCTGCGGCGGCGGCACGGGGTGCGGTGGCGGGGCCAGCGCCGCGGAGCTGTGCGTTCCGTCCGGCCGCGACAGGGAGCAGGGCCGCCCCGGTGCGATCGGGCACCTGGGCGGCCCTTCTGCCATGGACGGGACGCCTCCTCGGTTGCACAAAACCGCTCGTGGCCGGCAGTCGCCTGCGCGATGCTGTCACGATGCCTGCAAAGACCGCTTACCACGACGAAGTCGGCGACTACTTCGCAAAGAACGCCGACACCAGCCCCTACAACGCGCACACCGACCGGCCGGCGATGCTCGCGCTGGCCGGGGATGTCGCCGGGCTGAGGATTCTCGATGTCGGCTGCGGGGCCGGGCACTACGCGGCCGAACTCCTGGCGGGCGGTGCCGAGGTAGTCGGAATCGACGGCAGCGCAACTCTGCTGAGTCACGCGCGGGAGCGCTTGGGCGACCGGGCCGAACTGCGCGTGCACGACGCGGAGAAGCCGCTGGACTTCATCGACGACGCGTCGTTCGACGGCGTCGTGTGCGCATTGGTGCTCCACCACATCGCCGACCGGCCACGTCTCCTCGGCGAGCTACGACGCGTCCTGCGTCCGGACGGGTGGCTGCTTGTCTCGACGACCCACCCGACGGCTGACTGGCGGAAATTCGGTGGTTCGTACTACGCCGACGACTGGGTCGACCGCCCGCTCGCCGGGGGGCCGTTGGCAGTCCACTACCAGCGCATGCCGCTGGAGACGTTCCTGAACGAGCTGCTGGCCGCCGGATTCGTGCTGGAAAGACTCATCGAGCCCCGCCCGACGCCCGGCCTGCGAGAACTCGACGAGACGGCCTACGACAAGCTGCACCAGGCCCCGTGTTTCCTCGCTGTCAGGCTCCTGCGGCCCTGACAGCACGCAATCCCTGCCTCCCGGCGAACGCGCACAGTCACTGCCCCGTTCCCGGCCGGGCGGGGACAGCGGCTTCTGCCTCTGACCAACCGCCGGATGCCCCTTGGTGGTCAGCCCGCCGCGTGAGTGCCCGGGGCCGTGGTCGTCCGGCTCGGTGTCGACGCCTCCGGGAGGCTCCCTTGGAGACCTCTTTTTGCGCGCCCCGGCCGCGTGCTGATGAGCGCGGGCGAGGGTGGAGTCCACGCTCACGTCCCACGTGATCAGGGCTACGGCAGTTTCAGACCCTCTCGCCGATGGAAGCGCCACCAGACAACTCCACGGGGGCAAAACCCTCTTTCACAGAGATCGGCTCAGCAAAGTCATGAGCTGACGCAGTTCATCATCGGTGAGCACGGCCAGCGGGCTGCCCTCCAGCGCTGCCTGGATCACTTCGGCGCGGACCTGGCGACCCTTGGCGGTCAGGACCATGACCCGGGATCGGCGGTCGGCTGGATCCGTGGCGCGTTCGACAAGGCCCCGGTCGATGAGCTGGTTGGTCATGAAGGTCAGATTCGGGGCGTTGCAGTGCAGTCGCTCCGCCACCACCTTCATCGACGGCGGTGACTCCTCCGGGTCGATCACCCAGAGCGCCTGGAACGTCGCCGGAGTCAGGCCGTGCCTCGTCAACGACGGTTCGAGGAGGTCGACGGTCCGCATCCAGATTTCGTACGTCGCGGTGACTGCTGCGAGGAGTTCGGGTGCGGGCATGACGTCATCCTACCGGTTGCTTCGAGTCTCGAAAGATTATGCTAGCGTCCTTATTACTTCGAGACTCGAACTAAAGGAGGATCCCGTGGGAGGCGACTATCGCGGCATCACCGCACTCGTCACCGGCGCATCCAAGGGACTGGGGCGGGCATACGCGCTGGAACTGGCCCGCCGGGGAGCGCGAGTGATCTTGCTGGCTCGTTCGGAGCAGGGCCTGCGGCGGCTTGCCGAGGAGATCCGGCAGCGGCACGGCGGCCCCCTCCCCGAAGTGATCGTCGTCGACCTCACCGCGCCGGAGGCACCAGAGCGATGCCTGGAGGAGTTGCGCAGGCGCGGCCTGACAGTCGACCTGCTGATCAACAACGCCGGGGCGGGCAGTGCGGGCCCCTTCCTCGACCGCCCGCTCGCGCCGCAACTGCGCTCCGTCGAACTCAATGTCGGCGGCCTGCTCGGGCTGACGCACGGGATCGGGCGCGAGATGGCCGCTCGTGGCTCCGGAGGCATCATCAACGTGTCCTCCACTGCAGGTTTTCAGCCCATGCCGTACCAGGCCAGCTACGCCGCCACCAAGGCGTTCGTACTCTCGTTCACCGAGGCCCTGGCCGAGGAGCTGCGCGGCACTGACGTCCGGGTCATGGCAGCTCACCCCGGCGCCATCGCGACCGGCTTCTTCGACGGCACCTCGGCCACGATCGGCCCTGCCGCCGATTCACCGGAGACCATCGCGAGCCAGACCCTGGACGACTACGCCCGTGGGCGCCGTGCGTCCTACCCGGGGCGCTGTGTGAACCGGATGCTCACCTGGCCGGTGCGCCTGCTGCCGCGCACCGTCGTCACGCGAGGGACGGGCGCGTTCAACCGCCGACTGCGCCTGCACCAAGTCGTCGACATCACGTAGCCCGTCCCAGCGTTCGGACCCGGTTCGTTCGTATCGGTGCAGGCCGACGCCTGCACCGCCGGGTCGCGTGCTGGTCTCGCTGGTGGCCTGGGCGAGCAGGGCGAGCGCGGTCCGCGAGGGCGAGCCCGCGGAGTTGGCTCTCGCGTGTCGCTGACAGCGCGCAACGAGGTCCGGGCCTTCGTCGAACCCGGGACGGTTCACGGCTGAGTCGTGCACGTTGGTGGAACCAGCGTGCACGGGCCTGGCGGCGGCGTCAGGTGAGCCCGGATGGCGTGATCGCATCCACCCCATAATGGTGTTGCCGTAAGCACAGATTGAACCGCTCGGGTGGGCGGCACGTTGGAACAGAGATTTCCGAGTGTTGAAGGGACTTCAATGAGCTATCCGGATCAGGGCGGGTCGGATTTCGAGATCTTCACTGCGCCGCCGCCTCCACGGACGGCTCGTGAACTGGTTGCGCAGGAGGGTATCCAGGCCGTCAGGGCCGCCCTGCCCGCAGCGGAGCAGCAGGTTTTCGACCAGGCGAACCCGTGGCAGGACATCGGAAGAGCTGACAGTCGCCTTGAAAGCCGGGTGGCGGAGCTGGAGGCATTCGATGCGGATGTGCAGCGAAATATTGACGCCAATGGGTACACCGCTGCCCAAGCCCAAATTGTATGGAACATGACAGCGGAGCAGCGGCAACCGCTGGCAGACGCGGTGCAACGAGCTCATCAGCGGGCGGCCACAACGCTCAACACCTACCGGGAGAATCTCATCACTCACATCGAAAGCCGCGGGCTGACGCAGAGAGTCGCGCTCCGAACGGGAAATTACAGCACGCCCGAGCTGAGCACTGCTCAGGCCGCCGCACTTTACTCACCGGACCATGGCCGCCGCGGCCCCCGCGGCGGCGGCCATGACCGTACTCCCCTGGCGCCGGGCGGCAACCGACAACGACGAGCGCGGTGAGTCGCACCGTCGGCCCCACCCCAACCGTGCGTACCCGAAGATGCCTGAAAGGGCTGCCACGGCGGCTGGAGTTCATCCTGGATTCAGGACAGCGTGCGGTCACGCTGCGAGCGCGATGGGTGCTTGCAGCAGGGTCCGGATTCCGAGTGGGGTGACATACCCGCACTCGGATGTTCGCCGAGCCTGGTGCGGTTGTACCCGACCTCGATAAAGCGGAAGACATCGGCGCGTTCGTGCCTCACCTTTGTCGGTGAGGTGGGTTCTTCTTCCCGCTGCCGGGCAGCAGCGGGCAAGGTAGCGTCGAGGGCATGACTGCCGGGTCGGCCCTGGGCCGTGAGCGAGTCGGGTGCCCGGCCTCTGAGTGAGGCGGCAGGTCTCCCGGGCCACCAGTGCTGATGGCAGGTCTTCTCCACCGCGGCGGACAGGTTCCGCAACAGGTGCCGGCGATCAGCGACTGCCAGGGCGTGCGGAGCGGCCGCCTTGACCGCCGGCCAGGTACGGCACGGGGGTCTGGCCGAATGCGGTGTGTCACTGGGTTGGCAGGTCCGTGTGTGTGCTGGACCAGATCGTTGGCGTGTCGCCCTGCGGGATGACCTTTATGCGCAGCGGACGAGATACGACCCCGGCCGATGGCGCCTCAGGACGGACGGGCCGGGGGGGGGGGGGGGGGGGGGGGGGGGGGGGGCGGGGGGGGGGGGGGGGGGGGCGGGGGGCGGGGGGGGGGGGGGGCGGGGGGGGGGGGGGGTCGGGGGGGGGGGGGGGGTGGGGGGGGGGGGGGCGGGGGTGGAGGTGG
>NZ_JBIAXM010000066.1:0-19640 GCF_042896695.1 Streptomyces sp. NPDC001270
GCCCGCCTCCGTACATCTGCCGACGTCGCAAGGTTCCTCGCTTCCGACCCCACCCAAACCAAGATCAAAAAGACGAGTTAAAGATCTGCACGCCCTAACTGATCATTTCAGAATGAGTTGAGCTGTGGTCTTGCGCTTGTCGATCTTGATCGGCAGGGTGTCCGGGGTGCCTGCTGATCTTGTTCCTGACGGCCACTGGTCTGTGGGGACAGGCGGGTTGTTGCTCCTGCTCGGTGGGTTCACGGATCAGCGACCGATCCGGCGAGCGGGTGACTGCCACGGCCCTGTACAAGATCGCGGTGAATTGGGCCCTCTGACTGCCCCACGGTTTCCTGGGCCGCGGAAGCTGTTGAGGGGTTCGCCACCGCTGCCCACTACTTTGCCTGCACGGCTGTGCGAGGGCTCTGACGGCGCGTCACGGTGAGGAAGGCATCAGCGTCGCGGATGGCCAGTGCGACCGCGATGGCGAGTACGGCTGCTGCCGCGGCGGCAAGGAACGCGTCGTGGTACCCATTCAGGTCGGCAGGGACGTGACCGGCGATCTCCCGGGTCGGGCCGGCGACGGCAAGGAAGGTGCTGAGCAGCGCCACGCCGATGGCACCTCCGAGCTGCTTGCCGGCGTTAAAAAGGGAGGACGCCCGTCCGGTCTGCGCCTTGGTGATGCTGGCCATCGACGCGGCCTGGCTGGCAATGAACACGAAGGAGACGCCGACTCCGAGGACAAGCATGATCAACCGCACCAGCCACAGGCCGGCGTCGGCGTCCGCTCGGGCCATCGAGACCAGTGCGGCCGCGATGATCAGCAGACCGGCAACCACGATCCGGCGGGGGCCGAGACGCCGGTAGAGCACGCGGGTCACTATCTGCCCCCCGGCCATGACGCCGAGCGCGGAAGGAAAGACGGTGAGGCCCGACTGCACCGCGGACAGGCCGAGTGCGTCCTGGAAGAACAGGGCGGCCAGGAACAGTGCGCCGAGGTAGGCGACCGATCCCAGGCCGTACAGGCCCGTCGCGCAGGCGAACATGCGGTTGCGGAGCAGGCGCAGATCGACCAGCGGGTTCGCCGCTCGCAACTCGACGGCAACCAGCGCGGTCAGCAGTACCACGCCGACGCCGATCGTGATCAGCACGGGAGCAGCCGACCAGCCCTGCGAGGGCCCCTCGGAGATGCCGTACATGACCGAACCCAACCCCGCCCCGGACAGCAGCAGGCCGGTCACGTCCAACCGGCCGGGGTGGGCGGGGATGTGGTCGGCGAGCGCCACGGCTCCGAAGACGAACGTCGCCGCGCCGACCGGCACGTTGACGAAGAACGTCAACCGCCATGACAGGTAGGTCGTGAACACGCCGCCGAGGATCGGGCCGAGCACCGGAGCCAGCGCTGTGACCAGCGCCAGGACACTGGAGATACGTACTCGCTCGGCCAGCGGGTAGATCCGGAACAGCATCGCCAGCCCGACCGGGGTCATCACCGCACCGCCGATGCCCTGCAGGACACGGAAGGCGACCAGCTCACCGAAGCTCGTGGAGCTGCCGCACAGCGCCGAGGCGATCGTGAACACGCCCACCCGCGCCCAGCAATGCTCGCCGCCCGCCGATCCGGTCGCCGAGCCGGCCCGAGGCGGGGATGAACACCGCCTTGAGCCGGTTCTTGAGCCAATAGCCGGGGCCGTTGACAGAGATCACGTCACAGTGATGCAGGAGCCGGTCGAGGATGGCGGTGGCGAAGACTTCGTCACCGAACACCTGTCCCCATGCGCTGAAGGTCTTGTTCGAGGTCAGGATGATCGAGCCCCTCGGCGGAGCCCTGCTGGCCCAGCAGGCCGGGCCGTCCCCGGTCATGCAGCTGACCTGCCGGGACCGCAACCGTTTGGCGCCGCAGTCGGACCTGCTCGCCGCCGCCCTCGGCGTGCCACATGTGCTCCTGCTGACCGGTGATCATCCGCGCGGCGGCGATCGCCCGGAGGCGAAGCCGGTGTTCGACCTCGATGGCGTGCAGCTGACCCGGCTGGCCAGAACGTTACGCGCCGAGGGTGTCTTGCCTCCGGCAAGACACCCGCAGTGGATGATCGGGACGGCGGCGAAGCCGTTCTCCCCGCCGTTGCCGTTCCGCAGTCGGCGCCTGGCCAAGAAGGTCGTGGCGGGAGCGGAGTTCGTGCAGACCCAGTACGTGTTCGACATCGACGTGTTCGCGCAGTGGATGTCGACCCTGCGAGACATGGGGGTCACCGAGCGGTGCGCGGTGCTGGCGGGGGGGGTCGGTCCGATCCGCTCGCTGCGGATGCTGGAGTTCCTGCGCACCGGCGTGCCCGCGGAGGTCGAGCGCCGGCTGCGGGGCGTACCCGAGGACCGGGTCGGTGACGAGGGGATCCGGCTGTGCGCGGAGACGATCCAGCAGTCGGGAGAGATTCCCGGTGTATCGGGGGTGCATGTCATGGCGTTCGGTTTCGAGCGCGGCGTGCCTGAGATTCTTGAACGCGCCGGGCTTGTTCCCCGGGCTCCCGGCGGGACCTCGGCTTCAGGCGGAGATCGGCATGCTGGTCGACTTCCGTCCCCACCTCCGCCTGCGTGGTGACCAGCCCGCGGGCTTCGAGGCGCCGGTACTGCCAGTCGTGAGCACACGGAGTAAGAGCGAGATCGATCCGGCACGGGTGCGGATCGTCTGTGACTGGGTGCAGTACCGGAACAGCTTCCGCGATGTCCTGGAGGTCCGGCCGATCCTGAGCGGCGGACCCGCTGCGGGGCAGGGGCTTCAGGTCCCCGCCGACCTGGGCGAGGACGAGTTCGAGATCGGCGTCGACGTACGGCGCGCGGCCGGTGCCCCGGTCGGCGACCTCACGGCAGAACTGCTGTCGCCGGACCCCGACGGGGTGTTCCTTAAGGACTGGACTCCGGGCGGCGACGGGCTGATCTGGCAGTTCAGCTCCCTGTCCTGGTCGGCGCTTGAGCGGTGGGAGAAGGCGACCGGGCGCGGCTACGAGCAGGCGCTGCCCGGTGGTGAGAGCGACGCCCGCAACCGCGCGGCCGCGGTGGAACTGATCAGTGAGCTGTTCGAGAGATGGGACCGGCTGGCGGCCTCCGCCGCGCTGCCCGACGAGCTGTACATCGTGGAACTGGGCGTGGGCAACGGCCAGCAGGCAAGGGTGTTCTTCGACACCTTCCGCGAACTCGACGTCCGTCACGGCAAGGGCTACTAAGCGCGGCCGCGGTACATCCGCCCGGTTGCGCCCACGCCTCGGCATCCGCCCGACGGATCCCGTCCGGCTCCGGGGTTACGGGTGCCTTGCCACCATGTCTCTAGGTGACCTAGTATCGAAGTCAATAGGAGATGATCTCGCAGCTGAGAGCTCACCTTGAATCGTCAGGGTGCGGCCCCTCGGCAGGTGCCCCATCTCCCCTCCGCACAGGCCGGTCCGCACCGGGCCGACATTCCGCGTGAGCCGACTACCCGCACGTTTCATTCATCAGTGGAGGTCACCGTGCAGATCGTGCACTTTGACGACGACAACTGGTTCAGGGACCACCCCAGTGGGGTTCTGCACTTCCAGCACATGCTGCGGGGCGAACCGGGATCCCCCAACAATTACATGTACGTGCTGGCCAAGCAGGTCGGTGAATGGTCCATGCCGCGTCATCGGCACAACTTCGAGCAAATCCGTATCCCGCTGGTCGGCTCCAACACCACGTACGGCCCGAAGGTCGAGCTGAAGGAAGGCCAGATCGGCTACTTCCCCGAGGGTCTGTCCTACGGTCCCCAGGAGTCGCCGCTCACCGACCTGAAGCCCGGTGAGCCGCTCGCCCTGGCATTGCAGTTCGGCGGATCCTCCGGGTACGGCTTCATGACCATCGAGCAGCGGCGCCAGGCCATGAAGGAGCTGGTCCAGGCAGGAGGCAAGTTCGAGGGCCCGCTCTACGTCAGCCCCGAGGGCAAGCGCCAGTGGGGTCTGAACACCGTCTGGGAGCACGTCTTCGGCGAGCGACTGAAGTACCCGCGCCCCCGGTACAACCACCCGGTCATCGCCGACCCGAAGCGGTTCAACTGGCTGCCCGTCGACGGCGCCAAGGGCGTCGACCACAAGTTCATGGGCTCCTTCTCCGAGCGGGGGGTCTGGATCGAGATGGTCAAGCTGCGGCCCGGCGCCCAGTGGCCGTCGGTGGATTCCGGCGCGGAACGCATCCTGACCGTGCTGTCCGGCGAGGGCGAGTGCGAAGGCGAGAACCTCCGCTACCTGAGCACCCTGCGGGCCGACGCGGACGACCAGTTGACCCTGACGGCCTCCGGCTCCTGCGAGCTGGAGCTGATCCTGATCGGCATGCCCCCGGTGGTGATCCCGGACGAAGCCTCCGAGGAGTACGAGATCGACCCCGACCCGGCCCCCGGCCAGCCCGTCCACGTCGACTCCGGCTTCTGAGGACAGAACACCATGCTGCAACTCAACATCGCCTCCAAAATCGCCGACCTGGTACTGGAAGAAGGGCGCACCCTAGGTGTGAACCCGCTGACGGTGGCCGTGCTCGACTCCAACGGCCACGTCCAGGTCCTCAAGCGGGACAATGGCAGCAACGGGATGCTGCGCCCGCAGATCGCCCAGGCCAAGGCATGGGGAGCGGTGGCCCTGGGCCATGGTGGACGGCTCCTGGCCAACCGTGCGGAGATGGCCCCCGCCTTCTTCGCGGCGCTCGACACCATCTCCCACGGGCGGGTGGCCCCGGTCCCCGGCGGCGTACTGATCCGTGACACGGAGGGCCAGGTCATCGGTGGCGTGGGCATCAGCGGCGACCTTCCCGACAACGACGAGAAGTGTGCCGTCGCCGCTGTCGCCGCGGCCGGCTTCACTCCCGACGCAGGCTGAGGTCACCGCAGCACACGGCGTCACCACAGCTCACGGCTTCATCCTGCGACAGCGGGGAGGTGTCCTCTCACCTCCCCGCCTTGCCATGTCTTCATCACCGCCTCGGACACCACTGCCCCTGAGGACACCGCTGCCCCTGACACCTGCTGTCTCCGACATACGTGTGCGCCACGGCGGCAACGCCCTCCGGTCGAGTCCCGGCCGAAGTCCGTGCCACCACGGCGATGCCGATACGGGCGGCCGCATGGCACGCAGCCGCCCGCTCCGCTCAGCCCGCTCACTCACTCGCTCAGAGGAAGTTGTTGGGCCAGATCATGGTGCGCCACATGTGGGCCACCGGGGAGCCGTCGAAGCCCAGGCCCTCACGGGGCTGTCGGAAGTGACGCCCCACGATGTCCTCGAACTCCCCGAACTCGACCTTGACATGGCAGTCGAAGGAGTAGATGTCGTTGATGGTCACCAGACGCGCCGTCATGTACCAGCGGTGCTTGCGCGCTTCCTCGGCGTCCCGGCGGGTGTGCTCGGGCGGCTGATAGTCGGCGCCGAAGTAGGTGACGTACGCGTCCGGGTAGTTGTAACCGACCGATTCGTCCGCGAAGTAGCGCAGCGCCTCATGCTTCTGGATGGCCCAGGCCACCTCTTCGTCGACATAAGGCGCCACCAGCTGGGCTCCCCAGTAACCGTGGTTGGCGGAGAGCAGTCCGGACACGGCGATGTCATGCAGCAGACAGGCCAGGATCACCTTCTCGTCCAGACCGTTCTCCCTGGCCACCCGGGCGCTCTGCAGAAGGTGCAGGGAGCCGAGGTCGCTGAGGGCGATGCGATCGCGGAAGAAGTCGCCGAGCGTGGGCTGATCGGGCATCTTGGGCAGCGCCGGGCTGTCGCCCATCATGAGCACCGAGTCGGGGTGGCGCACCTCGGCGAAGAGGGTTTCGCGGTGCTCGTGGGCGGGGGTGCCCAGGGTGGCCGCGGCCGGGGGAACGATCAGACGCCGGCGCTGGTCCACGGCATCGTCCAGCGGCTCGCGCACCCAGTTGGTCAAGCCTGCTTCGCGCAGGGACTGCGGCAGTTCATGCGGCTGAACCTGAGTGGTCGGCGGCTGTGGTGCGGCTGACATGAGTGACTCCTTTCGAACGTGCTCCGCCGACGGTCCGTCCTCTGGTCGTCGTCGACGGGGAACCGTAGGCCGCGCGGGGGCTGCGGCCTGGAACACGCCGAGTTGAGACGGTCAGTGCGTCCTGGCGGTGGCGCGCAGTGTGTGGATCAGTTCGGTGACGGGGCCGATCTCCGGCGGACGGCTGCGGGCCTCCGCGTCGATGACCGTGACCAAGGGTGTGGTCGCGTCGGCGGCGGGCCAGGGGGTGCCGTCCGGGCTGCGCGGGACGCCGGTGCGGGCGAACTCCGTCCAGGCGTGGAGCATGGTGTCGGAGACCCGTTCGTCCTGCTCGTCGTAGCCCTGACCGGCGGTGATATGGCCGAAGACATAGGGGATGTCGGAGCAGTGGAAGGCGAGCATGCCCGACTTGCTACTGCCCGGCGAGACCCGGTCGAACCGGTAGGCATACGATGTGCGGCCCAGTGCCGTGAACCGACGGTACGAGGCGAGAACTGGCTCCGTCCACAGGGCGTCCGTGTACAGCCGCGCCAGCGCCTCGTAGGGGGTGCCGGTGAGTTGGGCGAGGATGGCACCGGCCTGCTCGCCACCGAGGACCGCCGCCATGGTCTCCAGCGTGGCCGGCGTGTAGACCTCGGACGGGTCGACCGCGGACGGCGGACCGCCGAAGGGACCGGTCGGCCTGATGAAGAAGCGGCCCTCGTCACGGGTGTGACCGAACAGCACGGGGACATCGGGGTCCCAGCTGGACAGGTCCTCCCCCACGACCTCGCCGTCCTCGGTCGGAGCCCAGACCAGATTGGCCGGCGTGTGCACCTGACCGGGCGGCGGCATGAGGCTCGCGGACCGGAGCGACGCCATCCGCACCTCGTGCACCGGCTTGGTACGCAGATACTCCAGATCACTGCCGCCCAGTTGCTCACAGAACCGGGCGCTCGCCGCCAGCAACCGCTCCCGACGGTCCGGTCCCCGGCGCGCGACGAGTCCCTCGGCGCCGGCGCTCTGCAGGACGGCCCGGTGGAACAGGCCCCGCGCGTCGGGCGCGGCCAGCAGTGTGCGGACCGCGTCCGCGCCCGCGGACTGGCCGAAGACGGTGACGTTCTCCGGATCACCGCCGAACTGGGCGATATTGCGGGAGATCCACTCAAGCGACGCGATCCAGTCCTGGACGGCGGCGTTGCCGTCCGCGTCCGGGTGCTGGAGGAAGCCGAACGCGCCGAGCCGGTAGTTGAACGACACATAGGTGACGCCGCGGCGGGCGATGGAGGATCCGTGGTAGTCCCGCATGGAGGCGGACCAGTTGACGAAGCCGCCGCCGTGGATCCAGACCATGACCGGCTGCCGGGCCTCCGGGTCCACGCCGGTGGTCCAGATATTGAGGTGGAGACAGTCCTCGCTCGGCTCCGCGCCGAGGTCCAGACCCGAGTCGACGGTCTGGATCGCGGCGGGTCCGAACTCGGTCGCGTCGCGCACCCCCTGCCACGGGACGGGCGGCTGCGGCGACGCCCACCGCAGGTCTCCCACGGGCGGGGCGGCATACGGCACACCCCGGAAGCGAAGTACTCCGCGCCTCTCATTGCCTTCGAGAATGCCCTGCTCCACGCGGACTCGACTCATGATGATTCTCCGGAAGCTCGTATCCCACTGAGGGTGCGCGATCTCGTGCGGCTCGGTCTTGACGCGCATCGCACCCTGGCCGCTGGTGTACCGGACCACTGGACCCTGCCATTGGACCCAGACACTTGAAGACTAGGTCACCTCAAGTAAAACGGTCAACAGATCACTCACATACTAGGTGACTTGCCATGGCGGCCTGCCAGTCGCAGATGCCACGGCCAGCGTGATCAGCACCGGCGCGGGAGTGACCGCCCCGGCCAGCACCGGAACGGTGTTCAGCAGGGCGCGGCAACCCCGGGAGCCGTGAGCAGTTCCGAGAGCACTGCCGCATCCTCCAGTCCCGCGCCGCCGCCCGATCCAGCTCTGGAACGAGTAGCCGGACCCCGGGCGCCTTCGGTCCCGCACCCGGCCCGGCCACCCTCGCTCGTACGCCGGGTCCGGTGCCGCTCACTCACGTGCCGGTCCCGGCGCCTGTCGTTCCCTGCTGGACCCGGCCCCACGGCTCACAGGTACACGGACTGGGGGTCCTGATAGGCGGCGAGGGCCTCGGGGAAGTTCGCGGCCCATCCCGCTGTCCTTGACACCGCCGAACGGCGAGACGATGTCGGGCAGATAGCCGTTGACGCCGATCGTGCCGGTCCGGATGCGCCTGGCCACGGCCAGACCACGGTCGACGTCGTCGGTCCAGACCGAGCCGCCCAGGCCGTAGGCCGAGTCGTTGGCGATACGGACCGCGTCGTCGTCATCCGTTAGGGGATGACGCCGAGAAACGTCGGCCAGGCCCGCGTCGGGTTCCCGTTCGGGGTGGGTCTGCTTCCACAGCGGGAGGTCCGCCTCGTGCAGCAGAACGGGGGCGCCGGTGCGGGCCGCGAGGGCGGGTGCGGCGTCGATGTGGTCGTTGTGGGCGTGGGTGCACACGATCGCCGTGAGGACGCGGTCGCCCGCTGCCGCGGCGATGGCGCCGGCGTCGTGCGCGGCGTCGATGACGACGACCTCGTGACCGTCGGCGACCAGCCACACATTGCTGTCGATGTCCCAGGTGCCGCCGTCGAAGGTGAACTGTCCCGAGGTGACGAGGTGTTCGACGCGGGCAGCCATCACAGCACCACCACGGACCGCAGTACATCGCCGGAGTGCATCCGCGTGAACGCCTTCTCCACCTCGTCGAGCCCGATGGCCTCGGTCACGAACGCGTCCAGCGCCAGCCGTCCCTGCCGATGCAGATCGATCAGCATGGGGAAGTCGCGGGAGGGCAGACAGTCGCCGTACCAGGACGACTTGAGCGATCCGCCGCGTCCGAAGACGTCCAGCAGCGGCAGTTCGAGCAGCATCTGCGGTGTCGGTACGCCGGCCAGGACAACCGTTCCGGCCAGGTCCCGGGCGTAGAACGCCTGCCGGTAGGTCTCGGGGCGACCCACCGCGTCGATAACGACATCGGCGCCGAAGCCGCCGGTGAGGTCGCGGACCGCCTGGACCAGTTCGGTGTCCCGCGAGTTGATGGCGGTGGTCGCGCCCAGGTCGGTCGCGGTCTCCACCTTGCGGTCGTCGACGTCGGCGATGATCTGCGCCGCCCCGGCCAGGGCGGACCCCAGGACGGCCGCCGCGCCCGCCCCGCCGCAGCCGATGACGGCGACGGTGTCGCCGCGCCCGACGTTCCCGGTGTTGATGGCGGCGCCGATGCCGGCCATGACCCCGCAGCCCAGGGGCCCGGCCACGGCGGGAGAGACGGCCGGATCGACCTTGGTGCACTGTCCGGCCGCGACGAGGGTCTTCTCGGCGAACGCACCGATGCCGAGGGCCGGGGCCAGTTCCATGCCGCCGGTGAGGGTCATTCGCTGTTTGGCGTTGTGGGTGTCGAAGCAGTACCAGGGCCGTCCGCGCAGGCAGGCCCGGCACCGTCCGCACACCGCACGCCAGTTGAGCACCACGAAGTCACCGAGCGCGACATCGGTGACATCCTCACCGACGGACTCGACCACTCCCGCCGCCTCGTGCCCCAGCAGGAACGGGAATTCGTCACTGATGGCGCCCTGCTTGTAGTGCAGGTCGGTGTGACAGACCCCGCACGCCTGGACGCCTACGACGGCCTCGCCGCGACCGGGGTCGGGCACGACGATGGTCTCGATGCCGGCCTCTTCGCCCTTGGCTCGGGCGACAACACTTCGTACCTGCTGGGACATGGGGAAACACCTTTCCGTTCGGTCCGGGGAAGGAGAAGTGGGAAGAAAAGAGAGCGGGAGAAGGGGTGGCCCCCTCAGCCGGCCCGGCGCACGCGGACCGGGAGGGCGGCCCAGGAGCGCAGGGTGTTGTTGAGGTGCCGTTCGGGTCTCCCGGCCAGTTCGATGCGCTCCACTCGGCGGGCCAGTGCCGTCAGCAGCGCCTCGGCCTTAAGCCGCGCGACATGCTGGCCGACGCACTGGTGAATGCCCATGCCGAAGCCGACGTGCCCCGAGGGGTCCGGGCCGAGGTCGAAGCGGTCCGGGTCGTGCCAGCGCTCCGGGTCCCGGTTGGCCGACCCGAGGAACATGAGGATCTTGGTGCCCTCCTTGATCAGGGTCCCCGCGACGGTGACATTGGCGGTGGCCGTACGGAAGAAGGTCTGCACCGGCGACAGCCAGCGGGCCGCCTCGTCGAAGGCGACCCGGGCCAGCTCCGGCCGCTCGCGCAGCCGCTGCCGCTGATCGGGGTGGGTGGCGAAGGCGTACAACGCGGCGGACAGTCCGTGCACGGTGGTGTCGACACCGGCGGTGAGCAGGGACCGGACGACCAGGGGCGCCTGCTCCGGGGTGATGTCTCCGCGGTCGGCGGCGGCCCGGATCCGGGCGCCGAAGCCGTCCTTGTCGAGGGACTCGCGGACACACGGGGCGTTCGCCCAGGCGGAGAGTCCGGCGGCGCGGTCGGTGTCGGTCAGTACCAGGTCGTTGCGCGGGCCGAAGGCGTTGAAGGCGATGTTGCCGTAGGGCAGCAGATCGTCCCGGTTTTCGGGGCCGAGGCCGACCGCGTCGGGGAAGACCCGCAGGGGGAACGCCTTGGCGAGCGCGGTGAAGGCGTCGAAACGTGGACCCTTGGCCAGTACGGTGTCGACGAGGTCCTCGGCGACCGTGTGCCAGACCGTGCTGAGCCGGCGCAGGGCAGGCGGGGCGAGTATCTCGCGCAGGACTCGGCGCGGCGCGTCCTGTCCGGGCGGGTCGGCGTCCAGCAGCAGGCTGGGCAGCCGCCAGGGCTTCTCGTGGCGGAAGTTGGCCAGGCCCACACCCGCCCCGGACCGGAAGTTCTGCCAGTCGACCGGCGCGGCGTGCACCTGGGCGTGGCGGGCCAGGGCATGGACGTCGTAGCGCGCCAGATGGACCACCGGACCTGCGGAATGCAGGAAGGATGCGTGGGGGTGGGGGTGGGCCGCGATGTGCTTCTCACCAAGCGAGAGGGAAATTCCTGCGCCGCCGTGGGTGTGCTGTCAGCCGCCGAGTGTGCGGGAGAGTCCGTGCGCCGCGGTCCGTACGACGGGGACGACGGCCCGGCCTCGTTGGGGACGATCACGGAGAGCGCGGCGATGACTTCGCCTTTCCCGGCGCGAACCGGTGCCGCGATGCCGAGCGCCTCCTCGTGGCCGAAGCCAGGGCAGTACGCGAATCCCCTGAGCCGTACGTCGACCAACAGGGACCTCAGACGGGCGGGGGTGGCCGGCGTGCCGGAGGTGTAGACGGTGAGCGGTGCCGCGAGTGCCCGCTCCTTGATGTCCGGGGAGCTGTGCGCGAGCAGGACCAGTCCGCTGGAGGAGACGTGCAGGGGCAGCCGTCCGGCGATACGGGTGTAGTTGACGACGGAGCCGGGGCCGAGAGCCGCTCCAGGAACAGCACTTCCCCGCCGTCGAGAACGCCGAGCTGGACATGGTGGCCGACCACGTCGTGCACGCCTTCCATGAAGGGCAAGGAGGTATTGCGCAGCGACAGGGTGGGGGACGCGCGGGTCACCAGCTCCCACAGCCGTACGCCCAGGCGTACCTTGCGGTCGGTGTCCCGGCCCAGGAGCCCGTGCGCCACCAGTTCACCCACAAGCCGTGAGGCGGTCGCCACATGCAGTCCCGACCGGCGGGCGATCTCGGACACGGTGAGAGCCGGTTCGTCGGGGCTGAACGCCTCGATGATCCGCACGGTGCGGGAGAGCACCGATTCACTGTGGGGTGTTTGCATGGGCCACTCCCCTGACTGCCCCTGTGGGCCCCGCGTCACACGGGCCCACCCGGGCGGCCGCTTTGGGACCACCGGGGATGGAGGATCAGTCGAGCAGTTTCTTCTGATCCGCCGACAGCTGTGAGACGAGCCGAGCGAAGTCGGTGTCGGTGAGCCGGAACTGCTTCGACTGTGACAAGGCGTCGATCAGTTCACGCATCCGGTTGGAGTAGACCTCAAGGCATGTGACCGCCCGTTCGGCGTCGCGTGCCTCCAGCGCCGCGACCAGGGCCATGCGGTCGTCCTGGAGCGGTCCGGCGGCCTTCTTCCACGCGGCGGCCCGCTTGGTACCCAGCTCGTACGCCAGCCGGACCTGGACGTCGATGAGGAACCCGCACAGCACGGCCAGCAGCGGGTTGTGGCCGACCGCGGCCAGCCGGCGCAGGAAGACGCTCAGGTTCTCCGCGGACTTCTCCGGGCTGGGCGCGAGCATGTTCTCCGCGCTCTCCCGGAGCTGGGCGAGATCCTCGTCCGAGGCGCGGGTGACGCCGAGCGCCGTCGCGTGGGTCAGGAGTGCGCCGAGGACACCGAGGACGTCGCTCACGCCCAGCTTGTCCAGCTGGATGACAGAGGACAGGGACAGTGCGGTCAGGCTGTCGCTGCGGGCCGTCACGAAGGCGCCGCGCCCCTGCTTGGAGGCCACCAGCCCCATGGCGGTGAGCGCCCGGATCGACTCGCGTACCGTCTGTCCGCTGACGCCGTATTCCGTGGCCAGGTCCCGCTCCGCGGGCAACCTGCTGCCGTGTGGGAGAGCGCCGCTCAGAATCCGATCGCGCAAGTCCTCAAAGATCAGGTCCGAGACCCTTTCGCGGGCGAACTTTCTCGCCCCGGCATCCACGCTCATACCGGCAAGCTAATCCTCTAGAGACCTAGTGTCAAGGTAATGCCTCCCTCCGGGACGGTAGCGAGGGGATGCCCCCACCCCGGGACGGGGCGCTTCCGGGACCCCGGAGCGAGGTCACCCACATTGACCCCTAATCTATAGGTGACCTAGTGTTCAACTAACTGTGGGCGTGGTGGGCGTGTAGCCGCCGCCCCGTCATCGGATGCGCGACGCGCTGTGCGCCGGACTCCCGGTGAGAGACGAGGAACCATGGCAACGGTCGGTGAGTCGTTCTGCGAAGTCCTGCTCAAGCACCGCGTGGGTGTGGTCTTCGGCAACCCGGGCTCCAACGAGCTGCCGTTTCTGCGCCATCTCCCCGAGGAGCTGCCGTACTACCCGGCCCTCCAGGAGGGCGCGGCCATCGCCATGGCCGACGGCTACGCCCAGGCGTCCGCCATGGTCGGTTTCGTCAATCTCCACCCGGCCTCGGGTACCGGCAACGCCATGGGCTGTCTGATCAACACCGCCAGTGACCACACCCCGTTGCTGATCACCGCTGGCCAGCAGTCCCGTCGCTACCATCCCTCAACGCGCTGCTGACCAATGTCGACGCCACGAAGCTGTGCGATCCGCTGGTGAAGTGGTCCGGGGAGCCGCTCAGGCCGGAGGACGCCCCGCTGCTGGCGTCGAAGGCGCTACTGCTCGCGCAGAGCGCGCCGCCGGGCCCGGTCTATCTGTCCGTTCCCCTGGACGACTGGGACCGGCCGGCGGACGCCGCCACGCAGCGGCAGCTCCTCGCCCGCTCGATCCACGGGCAGCCCGTCGCCCAACGCGTCGAATCGCTGGACGAGTTGACCCAGCTCGTCAAGGCGGGCATGCAGGCCACGGAGCCCCGGCTGATGGAGGTTCCGCAGCGCGCCGAATGAGCGAAGGGCCGCCCGTGCCGAGTACGAGCATGACCCGCCCACCGGCCCGCTCCGGTCCTGCTCACCGCCGGCGGGCCGGCCGGGCTCGGAAACTGGTGCGCGCGCGCAGGCGATCTGCCCAAGAGCGTCGTACGACATCGGCGTCCGGGCTGATGTGATCGAAGCCGTGCGGGCAGCCCGGGCGTATGTGCAGCTCCACGGACGACCCGACGGTCAGCAGGCGGCGGGCGTAGTCCAGGGACTCCTCCCGTGTCCTGCACCGGGGTCGGGGCGGTGTTCGGGGGCCAGGCGGTAGCAGACGGCCGGCAGAGGTACGCCGCTGTAGGCCGCGCAGGCGGCGATCGCCGGGTCGTGCAGGTCCACCGAACCGGTGATCATGCCGCCCCCATCGACATATACGGCAGCCGGTCCCGGCCGCCCGACGCCCGTGCCGGGCGGGGTGTACCAGCGGGCGAGGACCCGGGCTCCGTCGTAGGAGACGAACTCGTGGTCGGTACGGGCGACCTCAGCGTATCGTGGCAGCGTGCCGCCACGGGCGGCCCACGCCTTCTCGGAGTTGGCGCGTCTCGCCTCCCAGTCACCGCGCGATGCCGGCTGGGGACGGGTGGGGCGGAACCGGCCATCGCGGCCCGCGCGGCCTCCAGGAGCTGGGCGTCCAGGGCAGACTTATGGTGGTCCTTCACTCTCACGGGGTGGCGCGGTTGCGTGCGTTGAGGGGCTGCGGCGCGGTGCTTGCGGTGTGCGATGCGTCAGGGCCGGGCGAACCAGCCGGAGTGGTCGAGCCGGTCGTCCTGTCCGCGTCCAGTACCTCCGTGCCGACCCGGACGGCGTGCACGGCCGCGGGGAAACCGGCGTACCCGGTCGCGTGATAGATCACTTCCTCCAGCTCTGCCCGGGTGCGCCTGTTCCGCAGCGCCATCAAAAAGTTGATCTTCGGTTCCTCGTCCGCACGCAACGCGATCAGCAGACCCAGCGTCACCAGGCTCCGCGAATGCCGGTCCAGCCCCTCCCTCCCTCGCAGACAGCCACACGCATGCGTCATCGCCAACGCCGCGAGACCCGGGGCGAAGACACCCTCGGACACACCGTCGGCCACGTCAGCGCGAGAACGGCCCGTTTGCTCGCCATGTACGGCACCTGAAAGTGCGAGGTCGTCATGCTCGCGGCCGAGAAGACATCGACGGTCACCGCCGCTGCACCCTGGTGACGATCGGCCTGGTGGCCCCGCCAGCTCCGACAGCGACAACATAAACTTGACGGAGCGTCACACCCGTCCGCCGGACGGCTGGGCGTACGCGGTCTCACGTGAACTCCAGCCTCCGTGTTCGTCGATCAGCACACCGGCACGGCGTACGGTCACGCCAGGGGCGGCCCGTTCAGCCAGCCCAATTACCGGTTCTGACCACGTCAATGACATTCCTCGGGAAGGACATGATGAAGCTTCTCCTCACCGACTCCGGTATCAAGAACGCGAGCATCCAGGATGCGCTGGTCGATCTCCTGGGCAAGCCGATCGCCGAGTCCAGCGCCCTCTGCATCCCCACCGCGGGATACGGGGCCCCCGACGGCCGATCCGGGCGGGCCATGGCGGTTCATCAGCGGTCGATCCCCCAGCCCCATGACCGAGCTGGGGTGGAAGTCGGTGGGCGTTTTGGAACTCACGGCGCTGCCCAGCATCGACAAAGCGCGCTGGATCTCCTGGGTCCGGGAGGCCGACGTCCTGCTGGTCAATGGCGGTGATGCGCTGTACCTGGGCCACTGGATGCGGGAATCCGGGCTGGCTGAACTCATGCCGTCCCTGCCCGACACGGTCTACGTGGGACTCAGCGCCGGCAGTGTGGTGATGACACCTCGGATCGGGGAGGACTTCGTGGGTTGGAAGCCGCCCACCGGCGGCGACAGCACGCTGGGCGTGGTCGATTTCTCGATCTTCCCGCACCTGGATCATCCGGCTTGCCCGGACAACACCATGGCCGAGGCAGAACGATGGGCGGCCCAGATCGCAGGCCCGGCGTATGCGATTGACGAACAGACCGCCATCAAGGTGGCCGACGGCGCCGTCGAAGTGGTCTCCGAAGGCCACTGGAAGTTGTTTTAGTACCTTCGCCTATTGAACAGCTCGGTACCCTGGGAGAGTGGTCTTCCGACCTGGAATCCGGGCCGGTCCTGGTGGAGTTGGTGACCGTGAACTTGAGAACTACTGAATTTTAATGGGTGGTGTCGTAGGGGTTGATACTCATGATCCCCTACGGCACCACACTTTTAAATTCAGTAACCCTATCGTCCTGGGGATTTAGTGCGACTGGCGTTCGCCGCCGAATTGTTCCGGTGGGCACCAGGCCGGCTCATCGTGCTGGCGTTATCGGAATGTGCGAACGTCTTGCTCTTGTCCCTACTCAGCGCAGAAATACCGGCAAGGGAATCGGGATGCCCGGGATTGTAAGCGGGGGAAATTGGATTGATGGGGGTGGAAGTGTGATTCTGGGTTTCGGGTACTTCCGGGGTGGGTTCAAGACGGCTGTAGGTAGTACGCCTCGCGAGCTGCCCCGGAAGGAGCTCGGAACCGGTGCTGCGACTGGTGCCTTCGGTCATTCCGGTGCCAGCACGGCTCATACCCCCGGACGGAGGAAAGTAGGAAAGGGAGTCGCTGTCGGTGAGATGGCCCAAGGTCATGGACGGGGCCTCTCGGAGCCTACCCCCTTCGAGAAATGCGTCGGGGTGTTTTCCCATGATTTCACGCTTGGTCTTCTTCATCTCCTCCTGCGCAGTTGGGCCAGTCGCAACTGCTGCTGCAGCAGCAGTGATGGGAGTGGCTGCTTGAGTTATCGTGTCGTCCTTCAGGGCGATGCTGGCGAATCCCACACCCAGACTGCTGGTCTGAAACACAACCTTAGCCAGGTCCTTGGCCACACCCCAGGTGAGACCGTTTTCCCTGATGGTCTTGATGGCTGAGTGGAGGTAATGAGCAATGTCGGACGCCGCTGTTGCGTTGTTCACATAGTTCCCGGCGTCCTGCAATGATTCGCCGGTGACCGGCGCGCCATTATCCTTCACCACGGCTCCCGCCGCCACCAGGCCGAAGCCCAAGACCTTGATGCCGGTCGTGATCGGTGAACGATTTTGCTGGATGAACTCGCCAAACCTTTTCAGGTCCGCCTTCATACTGTCGAGGCTTACCCAGCCACCGTTCCCGTCACTGATGGAAACAATTGCCCCGTCAGAATTTTTATCTTCGGGAGTGAAGGCGAACTGACGGTTTTGGTCGTCCTGAAAGACCACGGTGCCCCGCCGGGAAAGGCGACCTGGCACAGGGATGGTTCCCACTTGTTCATAGGAGCATGATGCGTCATCCGAATTCGGTCCTCCCGGCCCCCAGCTGACGCGGTGGACAGGCACATTGGACTGTTCCTGCGAACTCGATGGTGTCGGCATGTCCGGTGTCCTCTCGTGAAAAATATGTCCTTCACCTTGAGGAGATACAACGGATCCGAAGCTCGAATGGTTCAAACTCCTGCGAACATGTCAAGGATGACCAAATCCGCACAGTCAATTTTCAGCCAGAAGTAAATATCGTGACAAGTTACACCCTCACGAACACGAACACGGTCAGCTGTGGCGCTGACCGGACCGCCTGGAACGTCAGCTCGGCACACTGATGGCCGCAAGGGCGGCAGGGCGCGACGACCTGCCCGGAGCGGAGCACGGCAGGCACCAGGCCCTTGCCCGCCGTATCGCACGCTGGCCGGGCAAGCGTCGACTGGACTTCGCCCGTCGCTGTGCCGAGCGCTGCGACCACGTTATGGACCGCCCCGAACCCTGGTTGGCCAGATCGGTGGGGTCGGTGTTGGCTCCGCACAGGACGACGCAGACCTTCTCGCCGCACATCCCGGCCGGTTAGCTGCCGGCCGGGATGTGCGGCCGCACGGGAAGTCCCGGTCGGACGTGTGCCGGTCGGGCGAGGTGAGGGCTCCATTTGAGCGGCGCGTCGGACGAACCCCGGTGCTCAGTCGGTCAGGTGTCCCAGGAGTGCGGGATGGTCGGCGAGGGCGTCGTGAAGACGCTTCTGGAGAAGGGGGGCGTACTGGTCGGGGTCGGCGGCCTCCCAGTCGATCGGGCCGAACGGGGGCTTGGGGTCGTACTCGACGAACAACTGGACCTTGCGCGCGATGTCCTGGCCCACGAGCTCGCCGACCAGGTGGAGTGCCATGTCGATGCCGGCCGACACCCCGGCGGCGGTGATGACGTTCCCGTCCCGGACCCAGCGCTCGGCCACCGGGATCGCCCCGAACTTGGCGAGCAGGCTGCGGTACAACCAGTGCGTGTTGGCCCGTCGCCCTTCCAGGAGACCGGCGGCGCTGAGCAGCAGCGAGCCGGTGCACACCGAGCCGACGATCTCGGACCGTGCGGCTGCGATACGCAGCTTGTCCAGCAGCTTCTCGTCGGCCATCGCGGCGACGGTGGGGACCGTACCACCGGGCACGATGAGCGCGTACGGATCGGGCATGGTCTCGAAGGTGTGGCTGGGAACCAGGGACAGCGGGGTGTCCGTGACCATCGGTTCGATCCGCTCGCCGACCACGACCGTGTCGTAACCGGGGACGAGAAGGGACAGCACGCCGAAGACCTGCAACGGGCCGACGATGTCGAGCGGGCTGAGGCCCGGGTACTGGACGAAGGCGATCGTCTTGACCGGGGCTTCGTGCTGGGGGGCCGAGGATTCGGTCATGGGGATGCTCCTGGTAGCTGTGCCGGGCCCGCCCTGTCGACGATCCGGCTCGGGCTGGACGTGACGCGTTGAAGTGCGCCAAGCGGCGGGGGCGGGCGCCGGGAGAGGCGGAATGGGCGCACGTACGAGTCCTGGTGTGGCGTTGCGAGCACCGGCCGTCGGCCGATGTGGTCGGACACGCGTCCGAAGACGAGCAGGGACAGCAGCACGGCGATCGCGTAGACGCCGAAGACGCCGGTTGTGATGATCGGTGAGAAGTGCCACGCGGCCGCGTGTCTCGCGTACAGCGGGGTCGGCGCGCTGGAGGCGGCCAGGAGGGATATGACGATCGAGGCCAGCAGCACCAGGCTGCCGATGCCGGGGCGCCGCGTGGGGACGGCGGGCCTGGCCGTGTCGCGGCAGGCTTTCGATGGAGGAGCGCACGGGATTCGCCGTCACGTCGATGGGCGGCGCCATGCACACCGCGGCTGAGCATCGGATGCCAACACGGACGCCGGTTGTGGAACTGATCCGGTCATGCCCTCAAGCCTCGCGATATCGTCCGGACTCCACGAGTGGCAGAAATGACTGCTTTCGTTAGGATGCCGCCATGACCGTCCATCGGGTGTCCGTGCTGGCGCTGGACGGGATGGCCCCGCTCGATCTGGCCATCCCTGTGCAGATCTTCGGCCCACGCACGGAGACTCCTTGCCAGGTCTCCGTATGCGGACCGGTCAGTTCCGCCTCCGCCGCCGGCGGCTTCACGCTGACCGTCACCGGCGGACCAGACGTCCTGCGCGCGGCCGACACGCTGATCGTGCCGGGGTTCGGTCCGGGATTCGCGCCGCAGCCAGGACTGTTGCCGCCGGCGGTGCTCGACGTGCTGGCCACAGCCCGCGACCGGGGCCGGCGCGTGGTGTCCATCTGTATCGGTGCATTCGCGCTGGCCGCGGCCGGCCTGCTCGACGGGCTGCACGCCACCACACACTGGCGGCGCACAGACGGACTCGAACGCCAATACCCCGCCGTGCACGTGGACCGTGACGTGCTCTACGTCGACGAGGGCAACATCCTCACCTCGGCCGGGGTGTGCTGCGGCATCGACCTGTGCCTGCACATCGTCCGCCGCGACCTGGGCGCCATGGTGGCCAACCAGATCGCCCGGTCGCCGCCCGGCCTGGCGCGATCCTTTCGAACCCTGGCGCTCACGCCACGGCCAGGACCGGATCCCGCACGCGAGGCTGGAGACGAACCGAAGGGACACCACACATGACTCGCATCGCCGTCAACGGATTCGGCCGCATCGGACGCAATGTGCTGCGCGCTCTGCTGGAACGCGACAGCAAGCTTGAGATCGTCGCCGTCAACGACCT